>JACVQK010000016.1:35964-52593 GCA_015661155.1 Dehalococcoidia bacterium
CTGGCGCCGTGCGGCTCTCAGATAGGTGTCGTCGATCCCATAGAGGTGTCGTGGCTGGGCACCCAGGTGGACAAGGCCGGGGTGGATACCAACGAGTTCGGTTGGGTGACCGGGTGGGTGATGGAGTGCTACGAGAAGGGGTACATCACCAGGGGGCAGCTGGGGGGCCTGGAGATGAAGTGGGGCGACGCCGAGGCGGCCAACCAGCTTCTGCAGATGATAGTGAGGAGGGAGGGGTTCGGAGACGTGCTGGCCGAGGGGGTGAAGCGTGCAGCGGAGAGGGTGGGAGGGCCAGCCTACGACTGCGCCGTCTTCACTCACAAGGGGAACAGCCCCAGGAGTCACGACCATCGCGGGCGCTGGGAGGAGATGCTGGAGGGGTGCGTGAGCAACTCCGGCACCATCGAGACGCAGCCGAATCAGTGGCGAGGGGACTTTCCGGAGCTTGGGATGCCTTCTGCTTACAACCCCTTTGATGCGAAGATGTTGGCCTTCGTCACCGGGTCAATGGTGGGGAGGCACCATTTCACGGACTCCCTGGGGGCGTGCAAGTTCACGGTGAACACCCACCTCTACCTGGTGTGCCGCGCCCTGAACGCGGTGACGGGGTGGGACTACACGCCCCAAGAGGCCATGACCTTCTGGAAGAGGTGCTCCGTCATGCTGCGGCTGTTCCGTCTTCGTAGCGGTGTCGGTGTGGAGCTGGAGAGGCCCTCGGAGAGGTACTGGTCTACGCCGGTGGATGGGCCAGCGGCCGGGACCAGCGCCAAGGAGAACTGGGAGACCATGATAAGCACCTACTACGAGACCGTTGGCCTGGACCGGAAGACCGGGAGACCCCTTCCTGAGACCATGCGAAAGGTGGGCTTGGAGTATCTTATCCCCCAGGTGTGGAGCGACGAGGAGGCCGGAGTTGGTGCCGGAAGTGCAGGATAAGGTAGCCGCCGTGGTGGGGCAGAAGGTCCGGATCGAGGTCACGAGCTGGCTCACCCGGTACGTAGGGGGTGATGGGAGTGGGCGCGTGTACTTCGACCAGGAGTTCGCCCCCGGGGAGAGCCTCAAAGCGGTGTTGCACCGGTTTGGTCAGCGTCTTCCCGAGCTGGATCGTGTTCTCTGGGACCCAGAGAGCGGCGACCTGTGGGAGTACGTGGAGATCATCGTCAACGACGCCTTCCTGGGGATAAACCACACCATGGACAGCGAGGTCAGGGACGGAGATCGGATCACCCTGATGGAAGCCTTCGAGGGCGGCTAGAGGTTCATGACAGCTATCTGGTGACAACTTCGGGTGGCTGCTATAATTCGCGCATCGAGTTTCAGTGCCCCACGGCCCTTTGAGACCAAACTATGCCTGAGCTGTTCACCGTGGTGCCCCCCGACGAAGCCCTGAAGAGGCTGTTTTCTCACATCAGGCCTGGGGTTGGGACACAGAACGTAAAGGTCAACCTGGCCCTGGGGCGGATAACCGCCGAGGACACCTTCGCCCCCGCCGACCTCCCCGCCTTTTCCCGCTCCACCATGGACGGATACGCCGTCAAGGCAGCCGACACCTACGGCGCTAGCGAGGCCATCCCTGCCTACCTGAAGGTGGTGGGGGAGATTCCCATGGGCAAGCCCGCCGGGCTGACTCTCCGCCGCGGACAGGTGGCTAAGGTGCACACCGGCGGGATGCTGGCGGAGGGCGCCGACGCCGTGGTCATGGTGGAGAACACCCAGGTCGTGGATGAGACCACCATCGAGGTGGTGCGTCCCGTGGCCCCCGGGGAGAACGTGCTCCACGTGGGCGACGACGTCAAGAAGGGCCACCTCCTCCTTTCCGCGAGACACCTGCTGCGTCCCCAGGACATTGGAGGGCTGATGGGTCTGGGCATCACCGAGATCGCCGTCTCCTCCCGTCCGCGGGTGGCTATCCTCTCCACCGGCGACGAGCTGGTGCCGCCGGATGGGGAGGTGACGCCTGGCAAGGTACGGGACATAAACACCTACAGCCTCTCTGCCCTTACTCTACAGGCGGGGGCTATCCCCCTCTCCTTTGGCCTGGTGGGAGACAGCTACGATGAGCTGCGGGAGGCCGCGGTGAGAGGGATGGAGCAGGCGGACATGCTGGTCATCTCCGCGGGCAGCTCCGTCAGCACCCGGGACCTGACGGCCCAGGTCATATCCTCCCTGGGCAAGCCCGGGGTGCTGGTGCATGGAGTCTCCATCAGGCCGGGCAAGCCCACCATCCTGGCGTCGGTAGAGGGCAAGCCCGCCATCGGGCTGCCCGGCAACCCGGTATCGGCCCTGGTGATCTTCGACCTCTTCGTGGTGCCCACCATCTACCGGCTGGCTGGCTGCACCACTCCCCCCCTGCGCCCCTCGGTGGAGGCGCGCCTGACCCACAACCTGGCCTCCGTCACCGGGCGGGAGGACTACGTCCCGGTGAAGCTGGAGACCAACCCTGAAGGGTTGTTGGCGGTGCCCATCTTCGGGGAGTCGAACCTGATCTCGACCATGATGAGGGCAGACGGCATGGCCCGAGTTCCCCTGGACAAGGGTGGACTCTCCGCGGGGGAGACGGTGACGGTGCGTCTGTTCTAGTATCTGATTTCGAAAAAGCACTCCATCATTATCCGCTCGTGGTGAGGTTGTCGAAGCATGCGAGCGGAGGGAAAGTAGGGGCGATTCATGAATCGCCCCTACGGGATGAGGGGGGCGTCGTGTTATGCTCTTGGGTACGCTGATTTACGATAGTAAGTACTAGGGGGTTTAGCCATGGGACGGAGAGTTTATCTTGAAGACATCCCCCTAGACGAGGCGCTGCGCCGCTTCTACGGCGCTCTGGAAAAAGAGGGGTGGTTTCACACCCTGTCCGAGGAGCCAGCGCCCCTGGACCAGGCTCTGGGGCGTGTGACGGCCCAGCCCGTGTGGGCCAGAATCTCCTCGCCCCACTACCACTCCGCGGCCATGGACGGCGTGGTGGTGAGGGCCGCGGACACCCACGGGGCCTCTAAAACCTCTCCCATCCTGCTCAGGCTGGGGGAGCAGGCCCGCTGGGTGGATACCGGCGACCCGGTGCCCCAGGGCTTCAACGCCGTGATCATGGCCGAGGACGTTCAAGCTGTTGGCGACGACCAGATTCAGATCATGGCCGCGGTGGCGGACTGGCACCACGTCCGGCTTCTGGGAGAGGACATAGTGGCCACGGAGCTGGTGCTGCCGGAGAACCATCGCATCGGCCCGCCGGACCTGGGGGCTATGGCAGCGGCGGGTCTGACCGAGGTGGTGGTGCGGAGAAAGCCCACGGTCACCCTAGTTCCCACCGGCACCGAGCTGGTGAGGCCTGGGGAACCCCTGGAGGCGGGCAGGATCATCGAGTTCAACTCCCTGATGATGGCGGCCCAGGTACAGGAGTGGGGCGGTAGCCCCATACGCCATACAATAGTGCCGGACGATTTTCTCCGCATCAAGGAGGCGGTGCGAGAGGCGTTGAAGGTCTCCGACGTGGTGGTCATGAACGCGGGCTCCTCCGCCGGCTCCGAGGACTACACCGCCCAGGTGGTGTCCGAGCTGGGAGAGCTGCTGGTGCACGGCATCGCCATCAGGCCGGGGCATCCGGTGGTTCTCGGAGTAGCCCAGGGGAAGCCCCTTATCGGCGTGCCAGGGTATCCCGTCTCCTGCGTCCTCACTATGGATATCATCGTGAAGCCCCTCCTTGGTCGCCTCCTGGGAGTCTCCCCTCCTGCAAGGCCCACCCTACAGGCGGTGATGAGCCGCAAGGTCCTTTCCCCCATGGGTGAAGAGGAGTTCCTGCGGGTGAAGGTGGGCAGGGTGGGGGACAGGCTAATCGCCACGCCCCTCACCCGGGGAGCGGGGGTTATCATGTCTCTGGTGAGGGCCGACGGGCTGGTGCGCATCCCCCGCTTCTCCGAGGGGGTGGAGTCGGGATCTACGGTGGAGGTGGAGCTGTTGCGTCCCCGAGAGGAGGTGGAGAACACCATCGTGGCCATAGGCAGCCACGATATGACCCTGGACCTGCTGGGCAGCCTGCTTCACAAGGAGCACCCTGCCCTGAGCCTGTCGTCCTCCAACGTGGGTAGCCTGGGGGGGTTGCAGGCCCTGCGGAGAGGAGAGGCGCACCTGGCGGGGTCCCACCTCCTGGATGAGAGGACGGGTGAGTACAACATCCCCTACATTCGAGAGACCCTGAGGGGACGGGAGGTGGTGGTGGTGGTGAACCTGGTGTACCGGGACCAGGGGCTGATGGTTCCCAGGGGTAACCCCAAGGGTATCCGGAGCCTGGAGGACCTGACGCGGGAGGACGTGTCCTTTGTCAATCGGCAGAGGGGCTCCGGGACCCGGATGTTGCTGGATTACGAGCTGGGCCGGGCGGGGATAAACCCCAATGGAATCAGGGGGTACGAGCGAGACGAGTACACCCATACGGGGGTGGCTGCGGCCGTCTCCAGCGGCACCGCCGACGTGGGACTGGGCATCATGGCCGCGGCCAGGGCCCTGGAGCTGGACTTCGTTCCCCTCTTGAAAGAGCGGTACGACCTGGTGATACCCAGGGCCTACTACGAGGCCCCGCTGCTCCAGCCCCTTCTGGAGATCATTCGCCAGCCCGGTTTTCAAGCCCAGGTGGTGAAGATGGGGGGGTACGATACCTCCCAGACGGGGCAGGTGATAGCCGAGCTTTCGGGATAAACCCATCCTGGTCTCCTTCCACGCCTTCCCCATACCGCGTGGGCTTTTTCAGAGCCTTGAACGGTGAGCCAAACATATGCCCTGTCATTCTTCGTTCTCCCGACTGGTCGGGAGAACGAAGAATGACAGGGCATATGCCTTTGGCAAGGATTCATCCCGAAATTGGTTTTCGACTCCCGCCTGAAGGCGAGGGCATCATGCCGCCCCCTTCAGGGGGCGGTGCTGGAGGCCATTCTGGGATTGCTTCAAGGATGGGACGCCCTAGATTCCTCACTTAGCTGCGCTGCGTTCGAAATGACACCCAGCGGTCAAGGCTGACCACTGGAAACCTTTAGACCGCTATGCATGGCTCTGCAACCTATGGCCTCTCTCCGCGTGATTCAATCAGGGCCTTTTCATTTTTCGTGACAAGCCACAGGCACATGCACCCCCATCCCTTCGGCTTCGCTCAGGGCAAGCTCTAGCCTTCCCCCTCGAAGGGTGAAGGGATAACGCTCTCCCCCTCGAGGGGGAGAGTTGGAGAGGGGGTGAAGCCGATAATCAAAAGGCCCTGGTGGTGCAATAACAGGCTATTGACACCAATGACAGTTTGTGCAAAGCTGTTTATGCAACTAGTTGCGAGAGATACCAATGGCGAAACAGAGAGCCGTTATGGACGCGCTGCGGGAGGCGGGATACCGTCTGACGCCCCAGCGTATGATGGTGCTTCAGGCTATGGGGGAGAGCCAAGAGCACCTCACGGCCGAGGCCATTCACCAGCGGGCAGCGCAGATATACCCTTACCTGGACATCGCTACGGTGTACCGCATTCTCCATCTCCTCAAGCGCCTGCACCTGGTAACGGAGATAGACCTGGGAGGCAGCTCGGCGCAGTACGAGGTGGCGGAACCTAACAGGCATCATCACATGGTCTGTCACCGGTGTGGAAGCACTTTTGACCTGGGCCCCTCTTACCTGGAGGAGCTCCGCACTCGGCTGGTGAAGGAGTTTGGCTTTGAGCCGGACCTGGAGCACTTTGCCATCGGTGGCCTGTGCGCCGGCTGTGCCAGCGAAATCAGGGCAACCTGAGAATGACGGGGTCTTGAGCGGGAGGGAGTCACTTGGAGATAGGCTCAGGGGCTTTAACGGCGCTAATGCTGGGGTTTCTGCTGGGGCTTAAACACGCCACCGATGCCGACCACGTGGTGGCCGTATCCACCATCGTCAGCGAATACAGAAACCCGTGGCGTGGTCTCTGGGTGGGAGTCTCCTGGGGCCTGGGGCACACCACGCCGCTCCTCATTCTTGGCACCATCATACTCCTGTTCAAGGACCCCGTGGCCGAGCGGTATGAGGCCGTTGCCCCGTTTCTGGAGTTTGGAGTGGGCATAATGCTGGTGTTCCTGGGGTTGCAGGTGTTCTGGAACTTCCGCCGCCGCCGCGTCCATGCCCATGTCCACGGCCACGAGGAGTATGCCCACGGCCATGTGGAGGATATCCACAGAGATCCTCGCACCCATGAGCTGTCTCCGCCCCCCAAGAGCCACCACGGTTTCTTTCAGCCGGGCAAACCCCTCTTCCGGTTGAAGTCCTACGTCGTCGGTGTCGTCCATGGACTGGCGGGCAGCGCCGCGGTCATGCTGCTTGTCCTGACCACAGATGTGGTCTCTTCTTTCCAGGTGGGGCTTCTGTACATTCTCCTGTTCGGCCTGGGAACTGTTCTCTCCATGGGGGTCATAACCCTTCTCATGGGGATCCCCTTCTCCATTTCGGGGCGGTTCGAGCGCGTGAACCGCGTCATCGCGGGTGTCGCCGGGACCTCCAGCATCGCCTTTGGGCTGTTGCTCATATACGAACTGGCCATTGTTCAGGGGCTCTAGCCCAACTTTCTTCTGGGCACTCTTGGAGGGGCGCACGTCAAGGTTGACGGTGTTTTTCCTGTTGACCTATAATGCCTACGTCTGCCAGGCTGGAGTGAAAAGGAGAGAACAATGACAACCAGGACAGGTGCTCTTTATGACGGAATGATGGCGGAGTTGGTGCCCTTCCAGGGCTACAACGGCGACACCACCTACGGCTACGCCGCCCGTCCTCTGGGCCCCGGGCCTTACGGAGGCGTGGTGGTCATCCACCACATGCCGGGGTGGGACGAGGCGAGCAAAGAGATCGTCCGCAAGTTTGCCGTCCACGGCTACGTGGCTATCTGCCCCAATCTCTTTTACAGGTACGGGCCTGGGACTCCCGAGGAGGAGGCCACCGCGGCACGCGCGGCTGGGGGTGTGCCGGATGCCATGTGTCTTGGCGATGTGGAGGGCGCTATCCGATACCTGCGCTCCCTGACCAACTGCAACGGCAAGGTCGGCGTCATCGGCTACTGCTCCGGGGGGCGGCAGGTGTACCTGTCGGCCTGCAACATCCCCAGCCTCAACGCCGCGGTGGAGTGCTATGGCGGGCGGGTGGTTGCCACCCCAGACCAACTGACCCCTGCCAACCCCGTGGCCCCCATCGATATGACGGCGAACATGGCCTGCCCCCTCCTGGGCCTCTTCGGCGCCGAGGATCGCAACCCGTCGCCGGAGCACGTGGCGCGGCAGGAGGAGGAGCTGAAGCGCCACGGCAAGACCTACGAGTTCCATTCCTACGAGGGCGCGGGCCACGCCTTCTTTGCCGTCGACCGCAACAGCTACCGGCAGGAGGCCGCGACGGATGGATGGAAGCATGTGTTTGCCTGGTTTGGCAAGTACCTCAGCGCCTGAAGATGAAGATAAGGGTTCTTGACCACGAGACCCTCCTGGCGCTGAACGAGAGCAGCATCCGGGCGGGGCGGAGCCAGAACCTGCGCCCCCATCACCTGCCCGCCACGCCCCGGGACCGGTACTGGATAAACACCCATCTGCTTCGCGAGGGGGGTGGTCGGGGAGAGGTGCGTATCTGCGTTGTCCTGAGGATTTTCGGCGGCGAGACCGCATGGCTGGACATTTCTCCCGAGGAGTTCGCGGCCATTCCGGAGATCGAGGTGCCCGTGGTGGAGTGGGAGTCGGCCTTGTGCGTGGGGAATCCCCCGCCCGCGACCTAGGCAGGCAGCCGTGGACGACGCGATTCACTTTGCCATGGGGATGGAGGAGTGAAAGGACACTACTTTGCAGAACAATTGACTCTGTAACGAACCGGGTTTAGAATGCGGGCAAATGAACGGGCTGCTGCCATAATGCCCCGGCAAAGCAGGAAGCAAGACGTTATTGAGCAGGTGTTCAGCTATGTGCGCCAGCACCAGGCGCCGACAAGGCTTGTGTTCGATAACCAGCTTGTGAAGCGACTCAGTGGAACGAGTTTCAGCTCGTCAAAGGAATTTCCGTTGGCTTCCATCGATTGGAGCCTATCGCCGAAGGGAACGTGAAGACAAGGGTCACTGTGGGGAAATAGCGGGGACCCCCGTATATGGCGGACGAGAAGAACAGGTTCCTCGACGAGCTGTCCAGGCGATTCGGGCAACTGCGAAGGCTACCAGGTAGCCAATCTCTCTATGCAGTGACCGACGACTCCATCCGTGTGTACATCCGATACTCAAAAGTCCATAACACGCTCAAAACCTTCTATGGCTTGCGGTCGGTGGATTTACACACCCTGGAAGGCCGCCAGTCCTTCCTTTGCTTTCTTTGGAATGACCAGCCAGAGCCTCTGATTGTCCCTTATGAAGATTTCGAAGATGTCTTCCAAGCAACCAGCCCGGCTAGTGACGGACAATATAAGGCTCTAGTCTATTTGCAAGATGAGGGGTTTGAACTGTACATTGCCCAAGCGGGGAAGTTCAACGTGAGTGCATATCTGGGGTGGGAATCAATAACGAGAGCAATCGAACCACATAGTGCAGATTTAGTCCCCGCACTTTCCCACACGTAAGTACAAACTCTTCTGGGAGCTATCGGCACTGCCAAGGGGTACGACATTTGGATTCCGATGAATGACAGCGGTTCACTTGATTGGTCTCTTTGTCGTAGTTTTTCTTGTCGGGGTGCTTTTCCATATGGATATGAACAAGTCGAAGATATATTACGTGAGGTTGACGTGCTCTGGATTGAGCGCGGTGCAAATGTCCTGCGGGCCCATTACGAGGTTGAGCATTCGACACCCATATATTCAGGTTTGCTCAGGTTCAACGATGTTTATCTAGTTCATCCTGCCACAGGGCAATACTCCATAGTTGCTAACGACACCAGACGTTCACTGTTTACTCGTCAGTTGAATCGACCAACTTTTTCCGCGAGCGGTCTTGCTAAGATTTGCTCTTTTCTTGAGTACAAGGACGTTTTCCAATGGTACAAACGCTTGCAAGGTCAAACCTAAGAAAGGCTCTAATTCGGAAGATAGCGGAGCAAAGTAAAGAAGACCCGCCAACCAATGTACAATGTAAACGACAAATGACAGGGGGAGGGTTTCACATATCTAGGTTCGTCGTCGATTTTGAACTAGCTGGTCACGTTGAGGTAGAAGCAGAAGATGTGGAGGAGGCGATAGACAGGGCTTCGGCGATGCCTGTTGAATACCTGCTTGACAACGTTGATATTTACAATGTTGGCAAGAACTACGTTGAGTTGTTAGAGAGTTAGTCTCCATCCATTGTACGCCGCATGCCTTATTCTTGGGTTTACTTCAACCTCGTCAAGAATGTCAGTAAGCAAAAGACCTTCCACTCTTGTCAGATTCCTGAGCAGCTATCTGAACTCCTGATAAAGGCATCTACCGAAGAGAATGACGTTGTGTTTATTCCCTTTGGAGGCAGCGGGGCCGAAATAGCTGTGTGCCTTCGGACTAACCGACGCTTCGTGTCTGCGGAGATTGATGAGACCTACTACAAGATGATACTTAACAGAATAGAGAACGAAGGTGCTGTGGACTGGACTGACAGGCTTCTGTATCAGATTCGCCAGAAGCAGCACGCTTCGGGACAGCTACACCTCATTCGGGAATCAGCAACACAATCGCTGGTGGAAGTGACGCAGTAGCGCGCCAAGGCGTCCGCCGAAGGCTCGCGGTGAACCTGTAAAACCACGGGTGTGCGTCTCTCATCATTCCTTTGACACTCTTTTTCTATCCTGGCTAGGTGCTCGCCTTAAGTCCCCTCACATCCTTGACACACCTCCCCCACATCCGCTAGGCTATTGCATCACAGAGGCGATGACGGAGACGAGTACGGGAGATACGGGCCTCCCAGCGAGTCTGGCACGGTGAGAGCAGACGTGGCCCCCTTCCGGAAAATCCCTCCCGAGCCGCTCCCCCAACGTCCCCTCCGGGGCCAGTAGGCGGAGCCGGTAGCCACCGTTAGCGGGCAGGGGCATGATGGTGCTCCGGACAAGGGCCCCGATGACATCGGGGTATAAGGGTGGTACCGCGGGCAAGGCTCCCGTCCCTTTGGGGCGGGGTTTTTTGTTGATGATATTCACGGAGTTGGAAAACGATGGAAATCGCACAACGCAGTCGTAAGGCCCTACGCCTGCCTGGCTATGACTACTCGCAGTCTGGTGCATACTATGTGACGGTGGTGACGAGAGGGCGCCAGCTACTGTTTGAGGACGCGTCGCTTAAGGAGTGCGTACACCAGACCTGGGAAAAGCTGCAAAGCCGTTTCCCGCAGGTGATTCTGGATACCTTCGTGGTGATGCCTAACCACCTCCACGGAATTGTCATTATCAATAGCGAGACGAATGGCGATGTAGGGGCAATTCATGAATTGCCCCTACCAGACGGCAGGGCCCACCGACGCCAAATGCTATTGCCCAAGATCATTGGTTACTTCAAAATGAACCCGGCCAAACGCATAAATAGCCTGCGTTGCACCGTCGGCGCATCTGTATGGCAGCGAAACTACTATGAACATATCATACGCTCTGAAGTCGAACTGGCTCGTGTGAGGGAGTATATTCAGAACAATCCATTACAATGGGAACTGGACGAAGAGAATCCTGCCAACGCAGTAGGGGCAATTCATGAATTGCCCCTACTACTACTCAAGGAGCGCCTATGTTCAAACCCGTGACCTCCAGGGTGAGCTTCCCCCAGATGGAGACGGAGATAATCCGCTTCTGGAAGGAGAAGGACATTTTCCACAAGACGGAGCGAGACGACGGCCGCCCCCTCTTCGTCCTCTACGAGGGGCCTCCCACGGCCAACGGAAACCCCGGCCTTCACCATGTCCTGGCCCGGGTGTTCAAGGACGTCATCCCCCGCTACAAGACCATGAAAGGCTACCGGCCCTTGCGCCAGGGCGGCTGGGACACCCACGGGCTGCCCGTGGAGCTGGAGGTGGAGAAGGAGCTGGGCATCTCCACCAAGGGGGACATCGAGGCCTACGGCGTGGAGCGGTTCAACCAGCGGTGCCGCGACAGCGTCTTCCGCTACGTTAAGGAGTGGGAGGAGCTGACGGACCGCATCGCCTTCTGGGTGGACATGGAGCACGCCTACGTCACCTTCAAGAACGACTACATCGAGTCGTGCTGGTGGATCATCAAGCAGCTATGGGACAGAGGACTCATCTACCAGGGCTACAAGGTGACGCCCCACTGCCCCCGGTGCGTCACCAGCCTCAGCTCCCACGAGGTGGCCCTGGGTTATCAGGAGAACACCCCCGACCCCTCGGTGTACGTGCGCTTCCGCCTGACGGGGTATGACGCCACGGTCAGGAGACGGGATGCCTTCGGAGGGGTCTTTCCCAGACTCCAATCTCATGGCCAGCCGGTCTACTTCCTGGCCTGGACGACTACACCCTGGACGCTGACTGCCAACGTGGCCCTGGCGGTGAATCCCAACGAGGAGTATGTGCTGGTGGAAGCCCCTGAAGGGCAATCTGAAGAGCGCCTCATCATCGCGAGGGCCAGGAAGAACGCAGTGCTTGGGCCTGAGGGGCGGGAGGTGGCCACGGTGACGGGCAGCGACCTGGTGGGCCTCTACTACGAGCCGCTTTACAAGGCCGGCGACCCCCAGACCGATGGACACCCGTACCAGCATCACGTGGAGGCTGCCGATTTCGTCTCCATGGAGGACGGCACGGGCATCGTCCACATCGCCCCGGCCTACGGCGCGGAGGACCAGGAGCTGGGGCGCGACAGCGGCCTGCCCACCATCCACACCGTCGACCTCCAGGGACACCTTTCCCCTGAGTGGGACTTTCCAGGGGGCGGCAAGTTCGTCAAGGACGCGGACGAGGACATCATGCGCGACCTCCAGGGGCGGGATCTCCTGTACAAGCGCGAGGTCATCCACCACACCTACCCCTTCTGCTGGCGGTGTGCCAGCCCTCTCCTCTACTACGCCAAAAGCTCCTGGTACATCCGCACCACCGCGGTGAAGGAGAGGCTGCTCTCCGGGAACCAGGAGATCAACTGGTTCCCGGACTACATCAAGGACGGCCGCTTCGGGGAGTGGCTGCGAAACAACGTGGACTGGGCCATATCCCGGGAGCGGTACTGGGGAACGCCCATTCCCCTGTGGCAGTGCCAGGGATGCGGGAAGTACGATTGCATCGGCACTATCCAGGAGATGCGGTCTCGGCTGAAGGAGGGGGAGGTGCCCTCCGACCTGCACCGCCCCTACGTGGACGGCGTGGTCTTGCGGTGCGACAGGTGCGGCGGGGACATGCGCCGCATCCCGGAGGTGATGGACGTCTGGTTCGACTCCGGGGCCATGCCCTTCGCCCAGGCCCACGTCACCTCTAAAGATGACCTGGAGGCCCTGGAGAGGGAGGGCCGCTTCCCAGCAGACTACATCTGCGAGGCGGTGGACCAGACCCGGGGGTGGTTCTACAGCCTTCACGCCATATCCACGCTGCTGTTAGACACCCCAAGCTACAGAAACGTCATCTGCCTGGGCCTCATCCAGGACGAAAAAGGGGAGAAGATGAGCAAGTCCAGGGGCAACGCGGTGCAGCCCTGGGAGGTCATAAACTCCCACGGCGCCGATGCCCTGCGGTGGTACCTGCTCACCGCCGCTCCTCCGGGAAACAATCGCCGCTTCTCCGCCTCCCTGGTGGGGGAGGGCCTGCGGCGCTTCCTCCTCACCCTGTGGAACACCTACTCCTTCTTCGTCACCTACGCCAACATCGACCGCTTCGACCCGCGGCAGGCCGAGGGCGTCGCCGCCTCATCGGAGATGGACCGGTGGGTCCTCTCGGAGCTTCACTCCCTGGTGGACGAGGTAACACGGCTTCTGGAGGAGTACAACCCCACCGATGCCGGTCGGCGCATCGAGGAGTTCGTTGACCTCCTGTCCAACTGGTACGTGCGGCGGAGCCGCCGCCGCTTCTGGAAGAGCGAAAACGACCAGGACAAGCTCTCGGCCCACCACACCCTGTACACCTGCCTGGTGACTCTGACAAAGCTCATAGCGCCCCTGACCCCCTTTGTGGCCGAGGAGATGTACCAGAACCTGGTGCGCTCGGTGTACCCGGAGGCTCCTGAAAGTGTGCACCTTGCGCCATATCCCGTGGCAGACCTCTCTCAGGTCGACCCTCCCCTGTCTCAGGCCATCCGCCTGGCCATGAAGGTGTCCAGCCTCGGACGCTCCGCCCGGAGCAAGGCGGGAATCAAGGTGCGCCAGCCCCTATCCAAACTCCTGGTGAAGCTTCGCTCTTCAGAGGAGGAGGCCGTGCTTCAGAAGGTGTCCTCCCAGATAGTGGATGAGCTGAACGTCAAGGAGGTAGCGCCTCTGGATAGGGAGGAGGAGGTCCTGGCGTTCCAGGTGAGGCTCAACCCGGCCACAGCAGGGGCCAAATACGGAGCCCAGGTGCCCAGGGTTCGCGCTGCCCTGAGCCAGGCCGACCCGACTGCCATAGCCATCAGGGTTCGTGGTGGCTCAACAGTGGAGGTTGGCGGCTTTACCCTCCAGCCGGAGGAGGTCGCCGTTACCGTTACTGACAGGCCCGGTCATGCATCGGCGACGGAGGGCGGCTACACCGTCACCGTATCCACGGAGCTTACCCCGGAGCTTGTGGAAGAGGGCCTGGCCCGGGAGCTGGTGCACCGCCTTCAGGGCATGAGGCGCTCCGCGGGTTTCGACATCGCCGACCACATCGTCACCTACTACTCCTGTGGAGGGGGCCTGGCCGGAGTCATAGGCCGCTTCGCCGATTACATACGGCAGGAGACCCTCTCCCAGGAGTTGGTGGAGGGGGAGTCTCCTGATGGGGCCTACTCCGAGGGGCAGAGGATAGAGGAGTGGGAGGTGGTCCTGGGGGTGGTGCGGAGGGCCTGAGCGCTTTTTGCAGTGGAGGTATGAACAACAAGGAGCCTTGCTGTAGAATAGGGGCATTCACCCATCCACCCTGTATCAGCATGGGCTGGCTGTAAGGGGCAAAGGAGGAGCCAATGGCCGAGCAGGTTTTTAACACCGTCTGTGGCTTCTGCCACGTGTACTGTGGCATGAAGGTGAGGGTTAAGGACGGGGTCATGGTGGGGGTCAAGGGTGATCCTGAGCATCCCGCCAACAGAGGAAAGCTCTGTATTAAGGCGGGAGCGGCCATGGAGCTGGTCTACTCTCCCGACCGCCTGCAATACCCCATGAAAAAGACCGGCTCCGGCTTCAAACGCGTTTCATGGGAGGAAGCCCTGGATTTTATGGCCACCCGGCTCGGCGAGATCAGAGAAAAGCATGGCCCCCAGGCGATCATGGGCAGCCGGGGAGCGCCCGTAACCAAAGAGGCTAGCGATGGTTTTGCCCAGCTCATCGCTGCCCTTGGCTCGCCCAACGCCACGGGGGTGGGACACCTCTGCTCCACTCCCAGGGCCATGGGGATGAACCTGGTGTTTGGCGAGCGTCCCACCCCGGACTTTGAGCGTACCCGGTGCATGGTTCTGTGGGGTGCAAATCCCACCGATTCCATGCGGCTGGCGGAGGGCACCGCCTATGGCCGATATGACAGGATGATCGCTCGTAACAAGGCAAGGGGAGCGAAGCTGATTGTCATAGACCCCCGGCGTACAGAGCTGGCCCAGATGGCTGACATATTTCTTCAGATAGAGCCTGGCACAGACCGTGCCCTTGCCCTGGCAATGTTGCACGTGATCATAAAAGAAGGGCTCTATGACCGGGAGTTCGTCCAGGGGTGGACCGTGGGTTTCGACAGGCTCCAGGAGCATGTCGAAACCTTTACGCCGGAGTGGGCCGAGGGGAAAACCGGTGTCCCGTCCCCTCTGATCGAAGAGGCGGCCAGAGTCTATGCCTCCACCAAGCCCGCCCTCATCCGGGAGGGCAACGGCCTGGACATGCACGTGGGCGTGGTCCAGACGGTTCAGCTTGTGGGCATGCTTATCGCCATCACGGGCAACCTGGATGTGCCCGGGGGGAACGTGTACTTTCCATCTCCCCCTCTCGCTCCCTACCCGACGGTGAAGCCGTCGGGCAGAGCCTTTGCCTCCGAGCAGTACCCGCTGTTTCCGTCGGTGCCCTTCCCTGTGGTCGTGGACTCCCTCTGTGGCAACCAGCCGGAGCGGCCCCGCGCTCTGGTTGTTCACCACAGCAATCCTGTTCTTGTAAATGCCAACCAGAAGAAAGTGACAGCCGCTTTGGGAAAGCTGGAGTTCATGGTGGTGTGCGATATATTCCCAACCGCTACCGCCCAGCAGGCTGATCTGATACTGCCCGATACCTCGGATTTCGAGCGAATTGGCTTCCAGACCTATGGCAGTGTCCAGGGGGGTATCGTCTCCCTCCAGCGAAAGGTGGTGGAGCCC
Source organism: Dehalococcoidia bacterium (assembly GCA_015661155.1). Taxonomy (GTDB): domain Bacteria; phylum Chloroflexota; class Dehalococcoidia; order Lucifugimonadales; family UBA2985; genus JACVQK01. The sequence goes on from JACVQK010000016.1 coordinate 51,351, forward strand.
CGTGGGGAAGCCCGCAGCGTCTTCGAGGTGGAGTATGAGGTGGCGCGCAGGCTTGGCATCGATCACCTTTATCCCTGGACGACCATTGAGGAGTGGGTGAACTTCCGTCTTCAGCCCTCTGGGGTGACCATCGGTGATCTTGAGGATTGCTCCTTCAAGTACGTCACTCCGCCCATGGAGTGGCAGAAGTATCTTCGGTCAGGCATGCCTACTCCCACGGGCAAGGCGGAGCTTTTCTCCAGCAAAATGGAGGAGCACGCCTATGAACCCCTCCCTTCATACATTGAGCCGCCGCGACCTCCAGAGGGGCTTGCTCTCCAGTTTCCTCTATTGGGTACCTTACGTCGCCCCCAGGCCTATATGCACACCAAATTCCGCAACCTTCCAACCCTGAAGAAAGCCCATCCGGAGCCCCTGATGAGAATCCATCCACGGGACGCTGAGGCAAGGGGTATCACGGATGCCGAGGAAACCGTTGTGACCTCACCAATAGCGGAGGTGAGGGTCAGGGCGATGGTTACCGACGAGGTGCTGCAAGGTCAGGTGCACATCGATGGAGGGTGGGGGAATCCCTGGGATGGCTTGGCCAATATCAACGCCCTGGCCAGCGACGAGCCTCGGGACCCGATCTCCTCTTCCACACCGAACCGTCGTTTCTTCTGTCAGGTAAAGAGGGCCTAGGGGACTGCTCCAAGAGGCAGAGGATAGAGGGCGCGGAGGTGCTCCTGGGGGTGGTGCGGAGGGCCTGAGCGCCGTGCTACAGTTGTGTCATGCTATTTTTAGGACACTGTTCGGGGGTGCAGGGGGCGAAGCCCCCCCTGCCGGGGGTCTGGGGGACACCCCCAGACTGGGCTTAGCCCAGACCCACACCTCACAGACCCTGAATTCAGCTTGCCTATGAATGCCTCTGAGGAGTATGGGTGCAGGGCTCGCCCTGCTACTGGCTGCGGGGCTGCTCCTCCAGGGTCACCTGGAACTTCTGGGAATCCTTGCCCCTTACCACCGTCACCTCAGCCCTCTCCCCAATCCCGCTCGCCCGCACCGCTCTCTGGAGCTGCTTGACGTTCTCAACCTCCGTCCCGTTGAAAGCGGTGACAACGTCGCCAGCCAGGATGCCCGCTTTTTGCGCGGGTCCTCCTGGAGTTACCGAAACCACCATCACGCCCCGCTTGACCGAGAGGCCCTCCTGGGCGGCCACCACAGGGGTCACGTCGTCCACGCCAACACCGAGCCATGCGAAGAC
>JACVQK010000001.1 GCA_015661155.1 Dehalococcoidia bacterium
CTGAATACCTGGTATCAGCGCTTCCTGGACACGTACAACACTGTGCGTCCCCATATGGGCATCAATATGCTAACTCCAAAGGAGGCCATCAACCTGTACTATATGTTGTGAGAGAATAAGAGGGGCTTGACTTTTTCTCCATGAGAGAGTAGAATTCTAGACCGTCGGGTTATGTCCCAATCAGCTGCTTTATTTCCCCCCGGTCAACTTTCCAGTCGGTAGTTTGTCGCGTCTAGCTATCTCTGTACCCGCGTCAGCAAGGAGTGTGATTCAGGATGGATTCCCTAAGTTCGGCTGCTTCCAGTGTTGCCGGCACGCCCCGCGCTCAGAAGTCCTATGCCAGGATACCCCAGGTGATGGATGTGCCGAATCTCATCCAGTTGCAGACCATCTCCTTCGAGTGGTTCAAGGTGGAGGGCTTGGCCTCCCTCTTCCGGGAGGTATCACCCATCCAGGACTTCACCGGCGGTAGGTTTGATCTCTCCTTCCTCGACCACGAATTTCATCCTCCCAAGTACTCCTCGGAGGAGTGCCGAATAAGGGAGAGCACCTACTCGGCCCCCCTTTACGTTACGGCGCGCCTCCTGATCAAGGAAACCGGGGAGATCAAGGAGCAGAAACTCTTCATGGGGGATGTGCCCATGATGACCTCCAAGGGCACCTTCGTCATCAATGGCGCCGAGAGGGTGGTGGTGAGTCAGCTGGTGAGGTCGCCCGGGGTCTACTTCACCACGGAGAAGGACCTGGCCAGCGATCGGGACCTGTGTCTGGGCAAGCTGATACCCTACAGGGGAGCGTGGCTGGAGTTTGAAACCAGCACCAGGGACGTCCTGTCGGTGAAGGTGGACCGCAAGCGCAGGGCGCCGGTTACCACCCTTTTGCGGGCCCTTGGCCTGGTGGGTGAGGAAGAGCTGTTGACCCTTTTCCAGGATGTGGACAATGACCCTCAGCATCAGTACATGAAGGCCACGTTGGAGCGGGATGCCCATGTCCAGTCCGAGGATGAGGCGCTGCTGGAGTTCTACCGTCGCCTCAGGCCCGGCGAACCCCCCAATGTGGAGAACGCCCGAAACCTGATGCAGAACCTGTTCTTCAATCCCCGCCGGTACGACCTGGGCAAGGTGGGGCGGTACAAACTGAATCGAAGGTTGGGGCTTGAGATAAGCCCCGATGAGCGTAATCTCACCAAAGAGGACATGATAGCCGTAGTCAGGGCTATGATAGGCGTAAACAACGGGGAAAAGAGCCCGGACGACATCGACCATCTGGGCAATCGCAGGATAAGGTCTGTAGGAGAGCTCCTTCAGAACCAGCTACGGGTGGGATTTCTCCGCATGGAGAGGGTGATAAGGGAGAGGATGACCACTCAGCCCGATCCCGCGGCAGTCACCCCCGCAGCATTGATGAACGTTCGCCCTGTTGTGGCCGCGGTGAGGGAGTTCTTCGGTGGCTCCCAGCTCTCCCAGTTCATGGACCAGACCAACCCCCTGGCGGAGCTGACCCACAAGCGGCGCCTCTCCGCCCTGGGCCCCGGGGGTCTCTCCAGGGAGCGGGCAGGGTTTGACGTCCGGGACGTCCACCACTCCCACTACGGTCGCATATGCCCCATCGAGACTCCAGAGGGCCCCAACATCGGCCTTCTGGGCTCCCTGGCCACCTATGCCAGGACCAATGAGTTCGGCTTCATCGAGACCCCCTATCGAAGGGTGCTGCGGGAACTTCCCAACACCTACCCCGACCTGGAGGGACGTACCCTTGCCGAGAAGGTTGTTGATGACCAGGAACACGTGGTGGCGAAGGGGGGCCAGAGGGTCAGCCGTGCCCTGGCGAAGCGCATCGCCGCTCTCCCGCCCTGCACCGTGATGGTGAAACCCTTCGCCTCCTCGGACCCCCAGGACATCGTCTATCTGGCCGCCGACGATGAGGAGCGGTTCCACATCTCCCAGGCCAACTCGTCCCTGGACGAAAAGAACCAGTTCACCTCGGAGAAGGTGGAGGTGAGGTGTGGGGAGACCTTCTCCATGGAGTCTCCCGACAAGGTGGCCTATATGGACGTCTCTCCCAGCCAGATCGTCAGCGTGTCCGCGGCTCTCATTCCCTTCCTGGAGCACGATGACGCCAACAGGGCCCTCATGGGCTCCAACATGCAGCGGCAGGCGGTGCCTCTTCTCCTTGCCGAGGCTCCCCTGGTGGGCACAGGGATGGAGCGGAGGGTGGCTATGGATAGCGGCCAGGTGGTTATTTCAAGCACCTCTGGAGTTGTGAGTGGGGTCTCCGCAGTGGGCATCGAGGTCCGGGATCAGGATGGGAGGATACACATATATCCCCTGGTGAAGTTCCTGCGGAGCAATCAGGGCACCTGTATCAGCCAGCGCGCTATTGTCACCAAAGGGGACGTGGTGGCGGCGGGGCAACCCCTGGCCGATAGCTCCTCCACGGAGAACGGTGAGCTGGCCCTGGGACAGAATCTGCTGGTGGCCTTCATGAGCTGGGAGGGATACAACTTCGAAGACGCCATCATCCTGAACGAAGACCTGCTGCGGAAAGATAAGTTCACCTCTATCCACATCGAGAAGTACGAGGTGGAGGCGCGAGACACCAAGCTGGGCCCCGAGGAGATCACCCGGGACATCCCCAACGTGGGCGAGGAAGGACTGCGGAACCTGGATGAGGAGGGGGTGATCCGCAAAGGCGCCGAGGTGGGCCCGGGGGACATCCTGGTGGGCAAGATAACCCCCAAGGGTGAAACCGAGCTCACCGCCGAGGAAAAGCTGCTGCGGGCCATCTTTGGGGAGAAGGCCAGGGATGTGAAGGACACCTCCCTCAGGGTGCCCCATGGCGAGAGGGGAAAGGTGATTGAGGTGAGGGTCCTCTCCCGGGCCAACAAGGACGAGCTTCCCCCGGGGGCGAACACCCTGGTGCGAGTGTGGATTGCCCAGGCCCGGAAGATAGCCGAAGGGGATAAGATGGCGGGCCGCCACGGCAACAAGGGGGTCATCTCCCGGGTGTTGCCCGCGGCGGAAATGCCCTTCCTTCCCGACGGAACCCCCCTTGATATCATCCTTAACCCCATAGGTGTGCCCTCCAGAATGAACCTGGGTCAGCTCCTGGAGACCCACCTGGGGATGGCCGCCCATACCCTGGGAATGAGGGTGGCGACCCCTGTCTTCGACGGGGCCACGGACACCTCTATTGAAGACGCCCTGGCCCGGGCGTGGATGCTGGAACGAACCAGGGGTCAGGGTTACAACTCGGGGAATGGCGCTGCCTCCTTCAACATGGACGCGGTGAGGGAGTGGCTGAGCCAGAAGGGGTTTGACCCCGAGCTGGTGCTCAGCGACGACCATCCAGGCGAGGCGCGTAGGGCGTGTCTCAGGATATGGCTAAAGGAGGAGGCCGGAATGGATTCCGAGAGCATGTCCGACGAGGAGATGTTCGCGGAGGCCATCCGTCTCAGCAAGGAGGCGGGCAAGGCGGCACCCATTCTGGGGAAGAGCGTTCTCTATGACGGGCGTACGGGGGAGCCTTTCTATCAGCCGGTGACGGTGGGCTACATCTACATGATGAAGCTCATTCACCTGGTGGAGGACAAGATACATGCCCGCTCCACCGGGCCCTACTCCCTCATCACCCAGCAGCCTCTGGGAGGCAAGGCCCAGTTTGGAGGACAGCGTTTCGGAGAGATGGAGGTGTGGGCCCTGGAATCGTACAGTGCCGCCTACAACCTCCAGGAGATGCTCACCGTCAAGTCCGACGACGTGGTAGGGCGGGTCAAGACCTACGAGGCTATCGTAAAGGGGGAAGACGTGGTCCAGCCCGGTGTGCCGGAGTCCTTCCACGTTCTGGTAAAGGAGCTCCAGAGCCTGGGACTCTCGGTGGAGTTGCTGCATGAGGAGGCTGACCAGCCGATTCTCCCCGAGGCGCTGAAGCCGATCACGGTGCAAGGCGAGGTAATAGTCGAGCAGGAGGAGTTGGAGAATGCCCCAGACTTCAGAATTTAACGCTATTCGCATCTCCCTGGCTTCCCCAGAGCAAATAAAGAGCTGGTCTTACGGGGAGGTGACCAAGCCCGAGACCATCAACTACCGTACCCTCAGGCCAGAGAAGGACGGGCTGTTCTGCGAGCGTATCTTCGGCCCCACTAAAGACTGGGAATGCTTCTGCGGGAAGTACAAGAAGATTCGCTACAAGGGCGTTATCTGCGACAGGTGTGGCGTGGAGGTGGCCCGCTCCAAGGTGAGGCGGGAACGGATGGCTCACATTCAGCTTGCCGCTCCCGTGGCCCACGTCTGGTTCTCCAAGGGTGTCCCCAGCCGGCTGGCGCTCCTGCTGGACCTCTCTCCCAGAAATTTGGAGAGGGTCCTCTACTTTGCCTGGTATATTGTCACCCGCGTGGACGAGGGCCTCCGCTCCGGTCTCCTGGAGTCCTTAAAGGAGTCCCTGGCCCGGGAAAATGAGATGCCCATCCAGGGAGAAGGCCAGCCCAGGGTGGAGTACGGTGATGACCTCTACGCCGTCGGGGGGGAGCAGGAAGATGCGAGTGGAAAGATGGCGGCTTTGAGGGATGCTCTGGAAGAGAGCAAGAGGAAGCTATCGGAGGAGATTCAGGCCAAGATAGACGAGTTGGAGGACCTCCACGTATCCCAGCTCTTGACAGAGGCCCGCTACCGGGACATCAGGGACAAGTACAGCAACGTCTTTGAAGCTGCCATGGGAGCGGAAGGGATATTGGCCATCCTGCGCGGGCTGGACCTGGCGAGCCTCAAGCTGGAGCTCCATGAGGAGATCGCTTCGTCTTCAGGCCAGCGTCACAAGAAAGCCATCAAGCGTCTGCGAGTGGTGGAGTCTCTCATCAAGAGTGGCAACAAGCCCGAGTGGATGATCATCACCATCCTGCCTGTGCTGCCTCCCGACCTGAGGCCCATGGTGCAGCTGGATGGAGGCCGGTTTGCCACCAGCGACCTCAACGACCTGTACCGGAGGGTGATCAATCGGAACAATCGGCTGAGGCGTCTCCTGGAGCTGGGTGCCCCGGAGATCATCATACGCAATGAGAAGAGGATGCTCCAGGAAGCCGTGGATGCCCTCATAGACAACGGCCGGGTGGGCAAGGCCATTGCTGGAAGCCACAACCACAAGCTCAAGTCCCTGGCGGACCTCCTCCGAGGCAAGCAGGGAAGGTTTCGGCAGAACCTTCTGGGCAAGAGGGTGGACTACAGCGGTCGCTCTGTCATCGTGGTGGGGCCTGAGCTGGCCCTCCACCAGTGCGGCCTTCCCAAGAGGATGGCCCTGGAGCTCTTCAAGCCCTTTGTGATGAACCGCCTGATTCTTCGGGGCCACGTCGGCAACATCAAGAGCGCCAAGCGCATGGTGGAGCGCGTCAGGCCTGAGGTGTGGGACATTCTGGAGGAGGTGATAGCCACCAGGCCCGTGCTTTTGAACCGTGCTCCCACTCTGCACCGTCTGGGAATCCAGGCCTTCCAGCCCGTGCTGGTGGAAGGCAGCGCCATCAAGATACACCCCCTGGTCTGCACGGCCTTCAACGCCGACTTCGATGGCGACCAGATGGCGGTGCATGTGCCCCTGTCCCAGGAGGCGGTGCAGGAGGCGAGACGCCTCATGCTCAGCACTCGCAACATGCTCTCTCCCAGCTCGGGAGACCCCATTGTCACCCCCACCCTGGATATGGTCTTCGGCTGCTACTATCTGACCATGGAAGTCTCTGGAGCCAAGGGAGAGGGGATGGGGTTCAACGACTTCGACGAGGCCCGAATGGCCTTTGAGCATGGATTGGTGGACCTGAGGGCGCTCATTCGGGTCAGGGAGTCTGCCAATGGCCTGGGGTCGACCTGGCTAAAGACCACCGTGGGTCGCATCATGTTCAACGAGGTTCTACCCACGGGGCTGAGTTTCCGCAACCACATAATGGACAAGAACCTCCTCAAGGTCCTGGTGGCTGAGTGCCTTCGTACCCAGGGGAACGAGAGGACCGCGGAGGTGCTGGACAGCATCAAACGCCTGGGCTTTCACTATGCCACCAAGTCCGGCACCACCATAGCCATCAACGACATCGAGGTTCCCGCCCAGAAGGCTTCCATGATCGCCGCCGCCGACGGCAAGATCGACAGACTTGAGGAGCAGTTTCAAGGGGGCCTCATCACCGAGGAGGAGCGATACAACACCGCCGTGCGTATCTGGACGGAGACCAGCGAAGAGATGACGCGGGTCATCGAAAAGCAACTACCCACCTATGGCGGTGTGTACCTCATGGCTATTTCAGGGGCCAAGGGCAACATAGCCCAGATAAAACAGATGGCTGGCATGCGAGGCCTGATGAGCAACCCCAGGGGACGCATCATAGACCTGCCCATCAAGTCCAGCTTCCGTGAGGGCCTTACCGTGCTGGAGTACTTCATCTCCACCCACGGAGCCCGCAAGGGTCTGGCCGACACGGCGCTACGCACCGCCGATAGCGGCTACCTCACCCGGCGGCTGATAGACGTCTCCCAGGAGGTAATCGTCCTGGAGCACGATTGCGGGACCACCATGGGGATCACTATTCAGGAGCATCCTGACAGGCCGCTGGCAGCCCCCTTCGCAGATCGCCTCTGGGGTCGTGTGGCCGCCATTGCCGTCCTGGACCCCACCACGGGGGAGATCATTGTGGAACGCAATCAGGAGATAACCGAGGAGCTGGCGGAGAAGGCCCTAGCCCTTGGGATCAAAGAGGTGTACGTGCGTTCACCGCTGAACTGCCAGGCTCGCAGGGGAATCTGTATCCTGTGCTATGGCCGTAACCCGGCCATAGGCAAGCTGGCCATCCTGGGAGAGGCGGTGGGTGTTATGGCTGCCCAGAGCATTGGAGAGCCGGGCACTCAGCTGACCATGAGGACCTTCCACACCGGCGGTGTGGCTGGAGTCGACATCACCAGCGGTCTGCCCCGGGTAGAGGAGCTTTTCGAGGCCCGCTCTCCCAAGGGGCAGGCCTTCCTCTCCGAGATCGAGGGAGTTGTGGAGCTATTGGAAGAGGGGGATGAGCGGCGGGTCAAGGTGACCAGCGCAGAGGAGTACAGGGAGGAGTATCCCCTGCCTCTGGGCTACCAGCTTCTGGTGGCCAGTGGCGACTGGGTGGAGATGGGCACCCCTCTGGCAGCTCCGGAAGAGCAACCCCAGGACGATGGGGAGAGTGCTCCTCAGCTCGTTCCGGTGGAGGCCCGCCTTGCCGGGTGGATTCACCTCAGCGGCGACGCTATTATCCTCACCTGGGAGGAGAAGGAGGAGCGGGAGTACATCATACCTGCGGCCGCTCACCTGGTGGTGGAGAACGGGGCCCGGGTCAAGGCGGGGGAACCCATCACCGCCGGGCCTCTCAAACCCCAGGACATCCTGCGTATATTGGGCCGGGAGGCGGTGCAGCAGTACCTGCTGGGGGAGGTGCAGAAGGTGTATCGCTCCCAGGGAGTGAACATCAACGACAAGCATATAGAGGTGATCGTTCGTCAGATGCTGAGAAAGGTCAGGGTGGACTCCTCTGGCGATACCGACATACTGCCCGGAGAGCTGGTGGACAGGGTGGTCTATGAGGACACCAATGCCAAGGTGTTGGCTGAAGGGGGAGAGCCTGCCATGGCCTCGCCCGCCCTCTTGGGGGTGACTCGGGCGTCCCTGAGCACCGATAGCTTCCTGGCTGCCGCCTCCTTCCAGGAGACGGCCAGGGTCCTCACGGAAAGCTGCATCAACGGGGCGGTGGACTACCTTCGGGGCCTGAAGGAGAACGTCATAATCGGTCGCCTGATACCTGCCAATCTGGATATCTCTCCCGAGGGGCGGGCCCGTTTGGGTCTGGACCTGGAGGAGCGCGACCAGGAGTCCCTCGCTCCACCTAAGCTAACCCTGGAATCGGAGGACATCTACGATCTGCTGGATAATCTACCAGGGGATGGGGAGGTATAGGACCTGAGGGTTGGTAGGGGTCGGACACCACGGCTCTCATTGACTCTCTCAGGGGGCCTTTGCTAGAATCTCCATATCTGGGCGGTTAGCTCAGCTGGTTAGAGCACTGCGTTGACATCGCAGAGGTCGCTGGTTCGAGTCCAGTACCGCCCACTTTTGACGTCGAGCAGGCTGCGGAAAAGGGGAGTACAGAGGGACGCAGCCCCTTTGCCGAGGGTCTGGGGGTGTCCCCCCAGATTCCAATTCCTCCCCCTTCCTGGTCAGGAAGGGGGCCAGGGGGATGGTCGAAGGGGTTTTTCAACACCCTGCTAGGGATGGAGCGCTACGGAGGCGAGGAGATGGACAATCAGGTAGAGGAGACGGGTTGCTGTCCCAGGTTCAATCCCGACCCATGGCAGGAAAAGGAGATAACCTGGCAGGACATGCTGTTCCTCAAAGACCAGGTCAGGAGCTTTCTTCACATACCTCTCAGCTTCGGCAAGGTCATGGCGAAAAACATGGCGGTGATCGAGGAGGCAGGCGCTCTGGCCCCTCAGCCGCTTATGCTTACCGACGACAAGTCTCCCTGGAGGACAGACATCTACATCGCGGTAGGCAAGGAGGTGCCTGGGGCCGAGATGGTGAGGATGTCGGGGACATTTCTTACTAAGGTCTTTGAAGGGCCGTTCAGGGACGCCGGGAAGTGGATGAGGGAGATGAAGGGCTTTGTCAAATCCAAGGGCAAAGAGAGCGACAAACTGTATCTTTCCTATACCACCTGCCCAAGCTGCGCCAAGGCCTACGGCAAGAACTACGCCATCATCTTCGCCGCGGTGTAGCAATGCCATTGGCTCACCACCCCACCTTGTTGCAACACATGCGCATTGCTAGAGGCTGTCCGGAAATGCTGTTCTGGGGGAGTGCAGAGGGGGCGAAGCCCCTTCTGACGGGGGTCTGGGGGTGTACCCCAGATTCCTTTTCCTCCCCCTCTCCCTTGGCAAGGGAGAGGGGGACACAGGGGGTGAGGGTTTTCCAAACAGCTTCTAATATAGGCAATGCCTGAAATGACCACCAAAGACCACGATAAAGACCTGACCTCCCTGCGGGAGCGGATGCGCCACTCCGCCTCCCACGTCATGGCCGACGCCGTGCTCCAGATGTTCCCGGAGGCCAAGCTGGCCATCGGCCCCTCCACCGAGGACGGTTTCTACTACGACTTCCAGGTCTCCCACCCCTTCACCCCCGAAGACCTGGAGACCATAGAGGCCCGCATGAGGAACACCATCGCCCGGGGCCTCCCCTTCCTGAGAGAGGAGATAGACCGGGAGGAGGCCCACCGCATGTTCTCCCAGCAGCCCTTCAAGCTGGAGATTATCGATGAGCTTCCCCCCGGAGAGGCCATCACCATCTACCGCCACGGCGACTTTGTAGACCTGTGCCGGGGGCCTCACGTGGACTCCACGGGACAGATAGGCGCCTGCAAGCTCCTCAGCATCGCGGGCGCGTACTGGCGCGGTGACGAGAGTCGCTCCATGCTCCAGCGCATCTATGGCACCGCCTTTGAGAGCCAGGAGGCCCTGGAGGAGCACCTGAAGCGCCTGGAGGAGGCCCAGCGCCGGGACCACCGCAAGCTGGGCCGGGAGATGGAGCTGTTCATCTTCGACCCCATCGCTCCTGCCAGCCCCTTCTTCCTTCCCAAGGGAGCTGTGATTTACAACCTCCTCATCGAGTACGTCCGGGGGCTCTACCAGCGGTACGGCTATCAGGAGGTGATCACCCCCCAGGTCTACTCCACAGAGCTGTGGAAGCGCTCGGGCCACTACGACAACTACATCGAGAACATGTTCCTGGTGCACATCGAGGAGCGGGAGTACGGGGTGAAGCCCATGAACTGCCCGGGCCACGCCCTGATGTACGCCTCCCGCATGCGCTCGTACAGGGACCTCCCCATACGCTACGCCGACTTCGGGCGCCTTCACCGCTACGAGCGCTCGGGGGTGACCCACGGGCTGACCCGGGTGCGAACCTTCTCCCAGGACGACGCCCACATATTCTGCACCCCGGACCAGGTCCACCAGGAGGTGGAGAACTTCATAGAGATGTTGCTGGAGAGCTATCGCCTGTTCCAGTTCCCCGACGTGCGGGTCGCCCTATCCCTTCGACCGGAGAAGCGTGTGGGCGACGATGCCATGTGGGATAGGGCGGAGGCGTCCCTGGAGGAGGTTCTCAGAGCAGTGGGGCTGCCCTTTGACCTGAAGCCCGGCGAGGGCGCTTTCTATGGGCCCAAGATCGACTTCTTTGTCCCCGACGCCCTGGGCCGAGAGTGGCAGCTGGGGACGGTGCAGTTGGACTTCGCGTTGCCGGAGCGCTTTGATCTGGAGTACATCGCCGAAGACGGGAGCCAGCAGCGGCCCGTGATGGTTCATAGGGCCATGCTGGGGGCCATCGAGCGGTTCATGGGCATCCTCATTGAGCACTACGGCGGCGCTTTCCCAGTGTGGATCGCTCCTGTCCAGGCCGTGGTCATCCCCATCGCCGACCGCCACCTGGAGTACGCCCGTCTGGTGGAGAAGAGGCTGAAGGAGCGAGGCATCCGGGTGGAGGTGGACGGCCGTTCCGAGCGCATGAACCTGAAGATCCGCCAGGCCCAGCTCCAGAAGGTTCCTTTCATGCTGGTGGTGGGGGACAAAGAGGCCGCCTCGGAGACCCTGGCCGTACGCCTCCGCTCCGGCCAGGACCTGGGCCCCAGGCCTCTGTCGGAGGCCCTGGCCCTTATCCAGGACGCGATCGACTCAAGGGCCTGAATCGGATTCTGGCAGGCTGTTTGGAAATGCTGTTCTGGGGGAGCGCAGAGGGGGCGAAGCCCCTTCTGACGGGAGTCTGGGGTGTCCCCCAGACTGGGCTTGGCCCAGACCCACACCTCACGAACCGTAGAACATGGTCAGACCAGGGCAGCGACAGTTGAGTGTGGGTGCAGGGCTTGCCCTGCCTCCCCCCTTCCTGGCCAGGAAGGGGGACAGGGGGATGGTCGAAAGGGTTTCTCCGCAGCCCGCTAAGTAGCGGTCGGTCAGGGAGCGGCGGGCGCTTCCACGGAAGGGATCATGCCCTCCAACATCCGCTGAAGGGCCATGGAGTGGCTACAGAAGCCGTGACCTGTGAAGAAGGAGCAGGAGCAAGCCCACTTTTGCGAGTTGTACTCAACTCGATGGTCGTCGTTCTCCCCCTTGAAGTCCGCGGTGAAACTGGTGAAGGTGACCCGGCCCTTTTCCTGGGCGTATTTCCTGGCCTTCTCGATCTTACCGATCACGCTAGATTGCATTGTCGCTCCTTTTCAAAAAGGTCGCTTCGCCCTGCATTCTATTCCTTTGGCCCCCCGGGGTCAATGAGGCTGGCACTTACCCAGCAGGGTGTTGGAAAACTCTTTCGACCGTCCCCCTGGCCCCCTTCCTGGACAGGAAGGGGGAAGGCAGGGCGAGCTTTGCACCCACACTCTTCAGAGGCATTCATGGGCAGGCTGAATTCAGGGTCTGCGAGATGTGGGTCTGGGCCGTGCCCAGTGGGGGACACCCTCAGACTCCCGTCAGAAGGGGCTTTGCCCCTCTGCACTCCCCTTTTTCACCAGCCTGCTAGGTGGCTGCCCAGGAGGGATAAACTCACTGTCCACGGGCTCCGTGCTATAATGCACGTTGCTTCCCCCTGGCCCTGAGAGGCGTGGACAGAGACGGATGAACATGCCAACGGTGTATGTAGCTTCAAACCGAGAGCGCGTGGGTAAGACGGCGGTATGCGTTACCCTGGCCCGAAAGCTGTCCCAGGAGGGCAGGAAGGTGGCCCTGTTCAAGCCCTTTCACCTGACGACCCCGGGGGGAGAGCCAGACCACGACGGCCAAATCCTCAGACAGGCAGCCGGCATCCAGGAAAAGGCGGTGGCGCAGTGGCCGGTGGCCCTCTACCGTGAGGGGGACTTGCTGCAAGGACTTCCCATGGAGCGGGCGCTGGAGGCTTTCAAGGGGGCCAACGCCGGGGCGGAGGTGACCATAGTGGAGGGCATCAGCGGCCTTGAGGGTCCCCCGGGCTCTGCCTCCCGGCAGTTGGCCCAGGGTATGGACGCCCTGGTCGCGGTGGTGATAGGGTTCTCCCCGGGCCTGGACGTTGGGGAGGCGCTTGAGGCGAAGGGGCTCTTTGGAGAGCGGTTGATGGGGGTGGTCATCAACGGCGTGACCCGGTACCGGCTCCGGGAGGTGAGGGAGAACCTGGTCCCCAGGATAGAGGCTGAGGGGGTGAAGGTCCTGGCCGTCATACCGGAGGAGAGGCGTCTTCTGGGGGTCAGCGTGGGCCAGCTAGCGCACCATCTGGATGGGAGGTTTCTGAACCTGGAGGAGAAGCGGGACAACTACGTGGAGCATTTCCTCATTGGGGGCATGGTGCGTGACTGGGGAGTGGTGTATTTCGAGCGGTTTTCCAACAAGGCGGTCATCGTCCGAGGCGATAGGCCCGATATTCAGATGGCTGCTCTGGCAACTCCCACCAGCTGCATAGTGCTGACGGGGGGGCATCTCCCCATTGAGTACGTCCGTTACGAGGCAGAGGAGGAGGGGGTGCCCCTCATACAGGTCGAGGCTGATACCCTGAGCGCCGCCCTGGCCCTGGAGTCCCTTCAGGGGAAGGCCCTCTTCGACCATCCCGTGAAGCAGGAGCGCTTTCTGGAGCTGATGTCCCAATACGGGAGCTGGGAGGCTTTCCACCAGTCCCTGGGGCTCTAGAGTCCATCTCAAAACCCTCACCCCCTGTGTCCCCCTCTCCCTTGCCAAGGGAGAGGGGGATGGAAACAAATCTGGGGGACACCCCCAGACCCCCGTCAGAGGGGGCAAAGCCCCCTCTGCACTCCCCCAGGGCCGTGCTGAGGTAGTTTCCTGGCCTAGTGAGCGGGGGCAGCGCCCTTCTCTTCGCCTCCGACCCACGCCTCGCCTCCCTCGAACACCTCTTTTTTCCAGATGGGAACCACATGTTTGATACTGTCCAGGACGTACTGGGACGCCTCAAAGGCATCCTTGCGGTGGGGAGAGGCCACGGCAACCACCAGGCTTATCTCTCCGATCATCAGCCTGCCCAGGCGGTGGGCGATGGCGGTGTCCTCGATGGCCCAACGCTCCCGAATCTCCTGGGCTATCTGGTGCAGCATCTTCTCCGCCATGGGTTGGTAAGCCTCGTACTCCAGGTGCAACACCCTCCTGCCCTCGGACTGGTCGCGAACGACTCCCAGGAAGGTGACCACGGCTCCGTTGCCGTTCTTGCGAACCAGCTCGGTTATCTCCTGGGGGTTCAATGGCTCTGAGGTGATGTGAATCATGTCTAACCTCCGCTTACCGCTGGTATGAAGACCACTTCGTCCCCCTGGTGAAGGGGTGCCTTAGGATCGGCGTACTCCGAGTTCACGGCCACCAGGGCGGAGCTGCCCGTGGGCAGAGAGGGGAAGGCGCTGCGAAGCCTAGCCATGAGGTCTTCGGGAGTAGCCCCCTCCGGCAAATCCATATCCACCTGGGAGGTGCCTGCTCTCTCTCGGTACATGGCGAAGAAACGCACCGATACTCTCAAGGTAGACCCCTTTCAGCTTCCATAGGTAAAGTATATAGCACGTAGCCTCCTGCAAGGAAGCCCGATTGCACTTTCGCAAGGAGGATGACCCTCTGTTGGTGGAGTATGGTAGAATGGCGTCGAAAGGCACTAGGCGCGGCCCAGACCCACATCTCACATACTCTGCGTTCAATTTGTCTATGAATGACCCTAGCAGGGTGCGGAAAAAGGGGAGTCCAGAGGGGGCGAAGCCCCTTCTGGCGGGGGTCTGGGGGTGTCCCCCAGATTCAAATTCCTCCCCCTTCCTGGCCAGGAAGGGGGCCAGGGGGATGGTCGAAGGAGTTTTTCAGCATCATGCTAAAGAGTGTGGGTGCAGGGCGAGGGTCTTTAGGATAGCTTCATGACCCAGCCAGCGCTGCTCACTCCTACAGCCGTGATGGAGGAGCTCAAGAAGAACGGCGTCACCCACGTGGTGACCCTACCCGACAGTGAGACCAGATGGATGTGGCGGGCCATGGAGGCCGAGGCCGGTCTCGACCTGGTGCCCGTTTCCCAAGAGGGGGAGAGCATGGCCATTGCCGCCGGGCTCACCATGGGGGGCAAGAGGCCCGTGGTGCTCATCCAGAGCACCGGCCTCTTCGAGGCCGGGGACTCCCTTCGGGGCATTACCCTGGAGCTCAAGTTGCCCCTGGTGATGGTGATAGGCTACCGGGGGTGGAGCCGTCACGGCGTGACCACCGACTCGGCGGCCCGCTTTCTGGAGCCGGTGCTGAACGCCTGGGGTATCCGGTACCACCTGGTTGAGAGGGACGCCGACGCAAAGCGCATATCCCTGGCCTTCGAGGAGGCCTACCGAACCAGCCGCCCCGTGGCCGTCCTCATCGCAGTTGATCCCACAGCCTCAACAGAGGATAGCGATACGGGGTTGCCGCGCAGAAAGGGGGCCAGGTAGCGTGATGGACCAGGGGGATGCCATGGCCGTCCTGCAAGAGCTCCGGGGCGACGCGGTGGTCATCACCGCCATGGCAGCCATCGAGGCCTGGGCCCAGAAGAGCAAACTTCCCAGCAGGGACTTGCCCATCGCCGATGCCATGGGTAAGGCCTCCTCCGTTGCCCTGGGTCTGGCCCTGGCCCGCCCTGAAGTGAAGGTCATCGTCCTGGACGGAGACGGCAGCCTGCTGAGCAACCTGGGCACCCTGGCGACCATCGCCGGTAAGGCCCCGAAGAACCTGTACCACTTTGTGCTGGAGAACGGCGTGTACGCTACCACCGGCGGGCAGCCCATTCCCGCCCAGGGCCTTCTCTCCTTTGCCAGGCTGGCTCTGGCGGCAGGCTACGCCAGTGCCTACGAGTTCGACAACCTGGAGGAGTTCACCGCCAACGCCTGGCGCATCCTGGAGGAGAGCGGTCCTGGGATGGTGTGTCTGAAGACGGTTCCGGAGATACGGAGTGCCGAGCAAGGGGTCGCACCGCAGGACGCTCCCTGGCATCGCTCGCCCCTGGAGATGGTGGCCGATCTGCGCAAGTCCCTGGGCACGGCGTAGGCAGGGCGAGCCCTGCACCCACACTCCTCAGGGGCATTCATGGGCAAACTGAATTCAGGGTCTGTGTAATGTGGGTCTGGGCCGTGCCCAGGCAGGGCCGCCCTGCTATAATAGGCGGGTGAAGTGCTTATCATTGCACCCCTGGGACGTGGGGCTGGAAGAGGCCATGGATATTCAGAGACGCCTGGCTCCCAGGGTGAGCGCAGAAGACGGGCTGAAAGGGCCTCCGCGCTATGTGGCGGGGGTGGACCTGTCTCCCCCTGGCCCCAGCGGCAACGCCGTGGGGGCGGTGGTGGTGCTGGGGCTACCGGACCTCCAGATAGCCGAGGTTCAGGTCTTTGAGGGGAAGCCTGGCTTCCCGTACGTGCCGGGCCTGCTCTCCTTCCGGGAGTTACCCCTGGTCCTGGGGGCCCTGGAGCGCCTGGTGACTGCCCCAGACCTCATTCTGGCAGACGGCCAGGGTCTGGCCCATCCCCGGCGCTTTGGCATAGCCTGCCACCTGGGGCTTCTCACGGATACCCCCGCTATTGGCTGCGCCAAATCGAATCTTCGGGGCCTCATGGAGGGCGCGCTGCCTCCTGAGCGGGGGGCCTACGTTCCTCTGGCGGACAGGGGAGAGGTGGTGGGGGCCGCGGTCCGCACTCGAGAGTACGTCAACCCCATCTACGTCTCCATCGGGCATAAGGTGAGCCTGGGGAGCGCGATGGGGTGGGTTTTGGCCTGCTGTAAGGGGTATCGAGTGCCAGAGCCCACCCGTCTGGCCCACCTGGCCGCCGCGGGTCGCATCTCTTCCAGGGAGCCCATTGTCCTGGGTAACGCCAGGTAACAACGCTGTAATCTAAAAAGGACGGTGCATGAAATGCAGGAGCTGAAAGATCGCCTGGCTGAGCTGAAGGAGCGAATCTCCCGGATGCTGGAGCGTCTTTGACGTAGCTGGCAAAGAGGCAGAGATAGGGCGACTGGAAACCCAGGCGGGGAGTCCCCGGTTCTGGGACGACTCCCAGGCCGCTCAGCCGGTGATGGTTCACCTGGCGGAGCTGAAGGATGTGGTGGATGCGTGGAGGAAACTGGAGAGCCGGGCCTCCTCGGCCCATGACCTGGTGGACATGGCCCTGGATGAGGGCGATACTTCGTTAGAGGAGTCCCTGTCCCAGGAAGCGGAGGCTCTATCCAGAGAGCTGCAAGCACGAGAGTTCCAGCTCACCCTCTCGGGGGAGTACGACATCCGCAATGCCATCCTGGCCATCCATGCCGGCGCCGGGGGAACCGAGTCCCAGGACTGGGCCAAGATGCTCCTGCGGATGTACCTGCGCTGGGCGGAGCGGGAAGGCTATGCCAGCCGCATCCTGGACCTGTCGCCGGGAGACGAGGCAGGGGTGAAGAGCGTCTTCCTTAACATAGAGGGCAAGTATGCCTACGGGTATCTGAAGGCCGACAGGGGCGTACACCGGCTGGTACGTATCTCCCCCTTCGATTCCGCTCACATGAGGCACACCTCCTTTGTCCTGGTGGAGGTGCTGCCCGAGGCCAAGGAGCAAGGGGACATCACCATAGACGCTGACGACCTGCGCATCGACGTCTTCCGGGCAGGGGGCCACGGAGGGCAGGCCGTGCAGAAGAACTCCACCGCCGTGCGGATAACCCACCTGCCCACGGGGATTGTGGTGACCTGCCAGAACGAGCGCTCTCAGTTTCAGAACAAGGAGTACGCCATGAAGGTCTTGCGGTCCCGGCTCATGGAGCGGGAGATGAAGCGCCGGTCGGAGGAGCAGGGCAGGCTGAGAGGGGAGCACGTATCCGCCGAGTGGGGAAGCCAGATAAGGAGCTACGTCCTGCATCCCTACAGGATGGTGAAAGACCACCGCAGCGGCTACGAGACCTCGGACACCGCCGCCGTTCTGGACGGGGACCTGAACCCCTTCCTGGAGGCGTATCTGCTGTCCACCGTGGGCAAGTAGGGCACGTCCCGCCTGACGGCTCATGCCGCGCTGCCCAGCACGAAAGCCGATAGCTCATCCTGCTCCGTCGGGAGCAGGGCTGTTTCTTCCCGCTCGTGGTGAGCCTGTCGAACTATGCGAGCGGAGGGAAACTCCCGCTCATGTCCTTCGACAGGCTCAGGATGAGCGGAGAGGGGAATGTCATGCTGAGCGAAGCGAAGCATCTAAGGCGTGTGCCTTTGCCTGGTATGGTAGGCCCTAGATTCCTCACTTTGCTGCGCTCCGTTCGGAATGACATCAGGCAGAGCTGTTTTCATCCTTCGTGGTGCCGATGACCCTCGGCATGGGAGATTCTGAGCACAACGAAGAATCTGGCGCGGCAGCAGGGATTGGAGGGGTTGAGATACCCTAAGCCAGGCAACGTCTAAGCGCAGACGCCGCTGGCTCAGCTATTGCCCCAACTCGGCGGTTCTAAGCCCCTGGCGGGCGACAGCCTTTGGGCACCCTACTTCTTTGGAGGGTTATTCGCTCTGCCCGGCCCCGACGGATTGCCAGTTGTACTCGGCTTACCCCCGCTTTTACCTCCACCCTTTCCGCCCTTGCCTCCACTTTTGTTCATTGCCGTCTCCTTTCGCCGACCTTCGGTCGGCTCATTGCCTATGCAAACTATTTCACCAGCCAGATGGGCACTGTCAAGCCAAGTCCTTGCTACCTTCGGGAAAGCTCCCTCTGGATGTGCCAGAAGCGGTGAAATGCCGTGAGGCAGGAGAGGGCGGCGACTACCCCCAGGGCTATGGCCATCTGGTCTATCAGAAGGCCCACAGCCAGGACCAGCACCCGCTCCGGGCGGGTCATCACCCCCACCTTGCAGTCAATGCCCAGGCCCTCCCCCCTGGCCCGCAGGTAGCTCACCATGAAGGAGCCGATGAGGGCCAGGAACACCAGCAGCACCTCAGGGATGGAGAGAGGGCTGATGTAGAACACCACCAGTCCCAGGAAGACCACCGCCTCGGAGATGCGGTCGGCGGTGGAGTCCAGGAGGGCACCAGAGGGGGTGGCTTTTCCCGTGAGCCGCGCGAGGGCACCATCGGCCATGTCCAGAGCGCTGGCCAGAAGAAGCAGGAGGCTTCCTACAACGAACTGCCCCACGCCGATGAGATAGGCGGTGACTCCACTGAGAAGCAGCCCTATCACCGTCACCTGGTTGGGAGAGAGTCCTATCTTCCCAAAGAGGCGCGCTGAGGGCTTTTCCACGTAACGAGCCAGGATGTCGCGGGCTTGCGTTCTGTACCTCTGCCACGAGGGCATGGAGATCAAGGAAGGGCGCTTTCTTCCTGCTTTTTCAGGCTGCTCAGGGGAAGGGGAACGGTGGCACGGCGTTCCAGGAGGAACTGGTAGTAGTCCATGATCTGGTCTGTTACCCCTTTCCAGTCGTACCGGTGGGCCGTTTGCCTTCCTCTGCTGCCCATCTCCTCTCTTAGGGCGGGGTCTTCCAGGAGGGTTTCCAGGGCTATCTCCAGGGCCTCTTCGTTCTTGGGAGGAACCAGAAGGCCCTCCTGGCCGTGGGTCACCACCGAGGAGTACCCCTCGATGTTTGAGGCGACGATGGGCTTCCCCGCGGCCATGGCTTCCAGCAGCACGATGCCGAAGCTCTCCTTCCCCGTGGCCGGGGAGCAGAAGATGTCCGCCGCCTGGTAGTACCGGGGCAACTCCGAGTAGGGCACGCTGCCCAGAAAGACCACGTCCTCGATGTGGCGCTCGGCGATGAACCGGTAGCACTCCCTCTCCGGGTTGCCGGGACCCACCACCAGGAGACGGGTGTTGGGGTGGTTCCACTTGAGCCTGCTGTAAGCCCCCAGAAGGTATTTCAGCCCCTTGCGCTTCTCCAATCGCCCCACGAACAGGATGTTCAGCTTGCCGTCCTGGAACTCTTCCAGGGGAGGGTACGGCTTGGAGAAGTGGGACACATCAATGCCATTGGGGATGACCCTGTACTCGCCGGGGAAGTGGTGGCTGACGAAGCTCAGGGCAGGGCCGGACACGGCGATGAGGCCGTCCAGCTTGCGGAACCACCTTCGCATGAGGTACCTGGTGACCCGGTAGGTGCGCCCGCTCCCGTGAAAGGCGTGGAAGGTGCCCACGTTCACCGATTGGGACAGGTGCAGGATGAACAGGGGCAGGACGGGCGCCAGGGGCTCGTGAAGGTGGATGATGTCGAAGTTCTCCTCCATCAGGAGACGCTTGATGCGGGGCTGTAGCCATACGGAGAGGGATATGCGGGCCGTGGAGCCGCCGCTGGGCACCGGGACTGGCCTGCCCAGGGAGATGAAATCCTTGTCCAGGACGTTGGGAGGGCCTGAGAGGGGAGCGATGATCTTGACCTGGTGTCCCGCTGCAATGAGGTGTCGGGCCAGGTTGGATATGTGCGCCACCACCCCTCCGGGGTAGGCGTAATCGTAGGGGGAGACCAGGGCTATTTTCATGGCGCGATCCCCGGAGCGGGGTGGGTCATCAGCTCCGGCTGCTGTCTGCGAACTCCTCCACCAACCGGCGGGCCTCCTCGTCGGAGTACTGAGTGGGTGGAGATTTCATGAAGTAGGCTGAGGGCCCCACCAGGGCGCCGCCGATGCCCCTCTCCAGGGCCAGCTTGCATCCCAAACCTCCATCTTGACCTCGATGTTCAGGGGCACGTCGCCAAAGGTGGTTCCCTCCATGCGGATGTAGCACCACTTGCGGTCTCCCAGCCACGGCACGTAGTCGCTGGGGCCGACGTGGATGTTCTCCGCCCCCAGGTCGTAGTCCAGCTGGGAGGTCACGGAGTTGGTCTTGGATATCTTCTTGGACTCCAGACGCTCCCGCTCCAGCATGTTGAAGAAGTCGGTGTTGCCCCCAAAGTTGAGCTGGTAGGTCCTGTCCAGCCTGACCCCTCTCTCCCGGAAGAGGCGGGTCAGGACTCGGTGGGTGATGGTCGCTCCCACCTGGGACTTGATGTCGTCGCCGATGACGGGCAGGTTCTTCTCCTCGAACCGCTTCTGCCAGTACTTCTCTCGGGCGATGAAGACGGGGATGCAGTTGATGAGGCCGCAGCCGGCGGCCAGCACCTGCTCCACATACCACTTGGTGGCCTCCTCGCTCCCCACGGGGAGGTAGTTCACCACCATGTCGACCTTTCTTTCCTTGAGGATGCTCACTATGTTGGCGGTGGGGCCTGGAGCTTTTTCAATGATCTGGGAGAGGTACTTCCCCAGGCCGTCGTGGGTCATGCCCCTTTCCACGGGCACGTTCATGAAGGGCACGTCGGCGAACTTGATGGTGTTATTGGGTGGGGTGAATATGGCCTGGGACAGGTCTTTCCCCACTTTGTTCTTGTCGATGTCGAAGGCGGCGACGAAGTTGATGTCCGATATGTGGAAGCCCCCCAGCACCGGGTGCATCAGGCCGGGGATGAAGGCGTTCTCATCGGTTTCCCGATACTTGTGAATTCCCTGCACCAGGGAGGAGGCGCAGTTGCCCACACCGATAATGGCTACATTGATTTTCGACACGTTCTTTTTCCTTGCGGTACGCTACATCAACTCTTGGGCGTGAGAACGGTCTGATTTTACCACTTAATCAGCTTAGGTGGCAAGTAGGGGCACTGGGTCGGCACACAGGTGACATCACAGCTCGATTATTGATCTCCATGGTGACTTGGTCTACTGTCACCCATCTATCGGAACTGATAATACTTTTGTGAATGAGATCACACGTGGGAATAGAAGTCGCACACCAGGAGCCAGATGAAAAAGAGAGAGTGCAGAGGGGCGCAGCCCCTCTGCCAGGGGTCTGGGGGTGTCCCCCAGACTGGGCCACGGCCCAGACCCGCATCTCACGAACCGTAGAACATGGTCAGACCAGGGCAGCGGCAGTTGAGTGTGGGTGCAGGGCTCGCCCTGCCTCCCCCCTTCCTGGCCAGGAAGGGGGCCGGGGGGATGGTCGAAAGGGTTTTTAACACCCTGCTAGGAGCCATGGCCCCTTGACTCCGGAGCCGTTGGAGGTTCAGGAGTTTTTGCCTCTTCTGCAGGCTTGGGTGGCTCAGGAGCCTTCTTGAGCTTCTCTCCCTTGCGCCACTAGTACCCCAGGACGAGGATTGCCAGCACAGCCACCACGACCGCTGTCACAATCATATTGGGAGTCAGGTCCAGGATGGTCTTCTGCTTATTGAGCTGGGTGTGTATGAAGACGAAGGACGCGAGGGCGAAAGAAGCGCCCCAGACAGCCGCATGCTTCTGCATGAAGCTCCAGCTGAAGCTCTGGGGCCGCGGCAATAGGCTGAAGAAGAGGGCCTGCACGGACATGGCGAATACGACCAGGCCCCAGTCCTGCAGCCCTGACACAAAGCCCTTGGCCGTCTTGAAAGAGCCTGCAGCCCAGGGCTCTGCCGACATCTGGACTACCAGAAACACCAGGCCCCAGGATAGCGCCGCCAGGACGGCAAACGAGACCAGACCCGAAATCTCGATTCGGAACTCCTGTTTCTCCGTCAGTCCCCCAGCAGGCATTTTCAGCCCGCTCGGCGAGCCCAGCATGAGGCCGGGCGTGAAGGCAAAGACCCTTGAAAGCCCCACCGTAACTGCGGCCACCGTAAGCTGACCGGGATTGAGTCCTACTTTGGCATCCACCTTCATGCGCCTTGCAACGAAGGACTTGATCCACGGCAGGTAAAGTGCCATGAAGCCGCTGGTGAAACTCAAGGTCAGGAGTATCGTCAGGCCGCTTGGGCTGAGCAGGCCGCGCCCGACGGCCAGGAAAGAGTATATGGCCCCGAAGATGAACATCAGCCACACGCCGCGGGTCAAAGGGCCCGGACTGCACCAGCGCAGGAGTCGGCCCAGCGTGGCAATCAGCCTCCACACCGACCTCGTCCCTTTGACGATGGGGGAGTAGGCCCCTAGGATGCGGCCCTCGTTTTCCTTCACAAAGCCATTGACCGGGGCTGCTAGAGCCGAAACCAATAGTGTGATTACCAGCGCCATCAGGGAGTTGCTTCCTACGACCTTCCAATCCGTAGATATCTCTCTGGGCGTAGGAATGCTGCTGAAATATGGCGAAGTGTGGGGAATGGCATCAGGCACCTCGATCTCTTCCGTGACCACAGTAGTCCTGGTTACCATCACATCTGTAGCGTAGGTTATGGTGGCCTCTCCGTCCTTCGACTCGATGGAGAGAAGCGCGGGCAGCTCCTGCATCCGAATGTTTTTCTTGATCGCATCCTCTATCTGGGGAGGGTCTATGCCAAAGGGCAGTCCCTGTATCTCTGCACGGCCATCCACAATATTGATATTGCAGATGGCGGTAACACCGTAATATTCCACCTGAAACACGCCGCCCGGCAGGATATGGACCTTGGGATTGCCTGGGATGCCGGCAGGGATGGATTCCGCCAGTTGCTTGTCGGTGATGACCACAGTGGCTGTGCCTGGGACTACCACGCTCTCTTCGATGGTCTTTGTGTTCGTTACGGTGTGGCTTCTTACAGGGGGAGGAGCTACCAGAGGGATACCGTTCAGACTGTCTCCTACATAGTGGACTATGCCTGCGTCGGTGGCCTGGCGATAGTCGACCCCTTCGATGGTCGCCTCCCCCTTCGCCAGTGCCGGTACTGCTGCGGCTACCCTTTCAAGCATTTCGCCCACAGCCTCGGTGTTTTCCGTCCCTGAGGGCACGGCGGGGATGTTGATCCCCTTCGGAGCTGCCAGTTCAGGCACTGCGACAGGCACAGCGCTCTTCCCCTGCAACGAGACAAAACCTATTCCCACCTGCCCCGTGGCCACCTCTACCGACATGTCCCCCTGTTTGGGCACGTTCACGGCAAAACTGGCGCCTGTTGGGAAGACCACCACGCCAGGGCCTCGCAACTCGAAGAGCTTGCCCTTGGAGGCTGCTGAAGACTTGGTTGTCACGTCCCCCTCGAGCACCTCTGCTCTGACTGTAATGCTGGATTCCGCAGGGGGAGGCGGCGGTGATTTGAAGAGCTTCTACTTCAGAGAGCTGAGTATGGCTGGTTTGCGTACGGTGCGCTGGGACTCGTTAAGGCGCGCACCGACGGGCCCTATCAGCCGGCTGACGTCTCCATCTGCGTAAAACAGGAACGCATCGCTGCCGTTGTCCACACGGACAGTCTGGCCTACCCTGAGCGTCTGCAGTCCGTCGCCCTTGTGCTCCGTCTTCTTCACGGGGTCAAGAATAGTGACCTGTCCCTTGGAAACGCGAATCAAAGCTGTGACGTCTTCCACAGAGTTGGTATCGCGAAAACCCCAGAGCGCAACGAGAGCGAAGATGAGAAGGCCGAGGAAGATGACATCCATAACGAGGGTCAGTATTCGGAGCATAGCTACCACCTAACCCCGATTAACAGGCCCGATGGGACAGTCTGACGATAAACAGAGAGATTTCTCTTTCAATCACCTGGCTTGCTCAAATACCCTGGGGCACCCCCACGTTTGTATGCACCTGCATTCTGCCCCTGCCACAAGCCGTGGTATGGTAGTTTCTTTGACTCTGGGTGTCAACCTTGTGTACTCGTTCAGTACACAAGGCATATGAGGGCGTCCACCGGTTGCCTGCCTGACACCACGACGAGGGAAGGGGGTGCATAGGAGCCTCGGTGCAACCGGCGCTGCTAGAGCCGTCTGCTTTGCCGCTTGCGCTGCATCACCTCAAGGCCGATGCCCGCGGCCAGGGGCAATATGCTAAAGGCTCCGGCTCCACTCGAGAATCCCATTACCCCTAGTCCTATGACGACTCCGTTCCAGAGCGCTGCCCAGCGATGTCGGCTTATGAAGTTGCTCTCGTTCATCTGTTCCTCCAGGATTTTCTCTCCACCACTATACCCTGTATTCCCTGGATTTGCCAGAAGCTTTTCAATATCTCACCCAAGTATAATCGCGTGACCGGACAGAGGGGGAGTACAGAGGGGCGCAGCCCCTTTGACGGGGGTCTGGGGGTGTCCCCCAGACTGGGCTTAGCCCAGACCCACACCTCACGAAACGTAGAACATGGTCAGACCAGTGCAGCAATAGTTGAGTGTGGGTGCAGGGCACGCCCTGCCTAGCGGCGGCTCAGGCCCAGGAGGATTTTCTCCTGGGGCGACAGGGCGGAGGAGTCGGGAGCCGAGCGCACCGGGGCGCCGAAGGGGACGCGCTCCTGGGAGGCCTGGGCTTCCAGGCGGCTGCGCACCTGCTCCACCATCTGCCGGGCCAGGGCCAGGGAGGTCTCGACCTCCTCGACGGTAGTGCCCTGGACCAGCTCCTGGGGTATCTCAGGCTCTGCTGACAGGAGGGAGGCGCGATAGAGGGCCACCGCCTGGGCTAGCTGTGCCCCCACGGTCTCTAGCTCCGACTCTCGCTCCTTCAGGGCATCCTCCGCCTGGCCCAGGGTGGCCTCCATCTCCCGGATGCGGGCGTCCCGCTCCGCCAGGGTCGCCTCCAGCCCCGCGATCCGCTCTTCGAGGGATGCTTTCGCAGCCTCAGCGCTGCCTTCTTCCAACGTCTCCGCCGGTTCCAGCTCTACGGTTTGGGTAGTGTCTTCAGCCATGTTTGCTCCTTAGAGTGGGGTTGACTACCGTGCAGAATATGCGTTCTATCAGTTTCTGGCAAGAAGGGGATGGCATCCCATGATTCACCACTCTTTCCTTATGGAGAGGTTAGCCCCCCTCTCCCCTCATCCGCTCCCACTCCCCATCCGGGTCTTCGATGCCCAGGTTCTCCATGGCGCGGCGCCGGCTCTGGATCCCCGCCGCCACCAGCGTCTGCTGCTCCTGCACCAGGCGGCTGCGGTCCTGGGGCAGCACCGGCCCCCACACGACGCGCTGTTTCACCGGCAGGTGCTTCACCCCTGTGCGTTTCTCCAGAATGCGCAGCACCATCTCGTTGCGCTCCTTGTAGACGGCGGCGCGGATGAGGCGCTTGCGGCGCACCTTCTGGAGCAGGGGGTTCAGCTCCATCTCCAGGGCCACGCCGGAGAGGCTGCGAGGGTTGTCGCCGAAGCTTATCCGTGGGGCCTCCGAGAGGTCGTGGAGCGAACGGTATATGAGGTCGATGAAGTCCACGTGGAGCTTGATGCCCCCGCCCTGGAGCAGGTCCAGCAGGTAGGCCCGCGCCCGCTCCGGCAGCTCCCACACCGCCCCGGGCTGCACGGCGATGTCCTCGGCGTGCTCCACCCCTTCCAGCACAGCGATGGGGTTTCCCGACAGCTCCAGGATCATGGATAGCTGGGAGACGGCCCGGTTCAGCTCCCGGGAAGGCTCCACCAGGGGCGGCACATCCGAGAGGCCCCAGAACTTCTTGGGCTCCCTCAAATTTGGGAAGATGACGAAGGGGATGAAGCCGTAGGGGTTGGACCTCTCCTGGGTCAGGGCGTCGTCCACCCACAGCCGAAACTCCTTGGGGGTCCAGACCTCTACGATGGTGGCCTGGTGGCTATTGCTCCCCGTTTTGGCCGACTTGATGCCGTAGAGCATCTGGGTCTCCTCCGAGGAGAGGGTGTAGCGGCTGGCCACCTGCCATATGCGGCTCATATCGTCGGCCACCCACCAGGCGAAGAGGCCCTGGACGTCGGGAGATGTTATCCTGACACGGCGCTCCTGGGGGTCCCAGGTCACCTTGTAGCAGCCGTCGCCCAGGATGGCGGCATCCAGCTCCGTATCGAAGTCCAGTTGCTCCAGGTGGTTGGCATCGTGCACCCGGCGCAGGGCCTCCTCCGCCCGCTTTGCCCGCTCCTGGGCTTCGGGAGAGGAGTCCGTCGGCTCCATGACGAAGGACGTCTCCGTCATCAGGTAAGAGGTTATCTTGTCGATGAAGGTGCGGGCGTAGTTGAAGGTGAGGCGTCGCTCCCGGCGGTGGGGGATGCCCAGCCACTGGACGCCGCTGTAGAAGTCCAGGTTCTCCCGGTAGGCCCTCAGCCTGTCGCTGTCCATGCGGGCGATCTTCTGGGGTAGGGATAGATTGTTCATGGTTTTCTCCTCTTTATCTTGGATGTATTTCGAGGGCTTGACATTCCACTCCATCATTGTAATTATGGAGTGGAATGGAATGTTTGAAGGAGGGCAAGATGCCAACTGTAACTTTGAGTGAAACAGTGTATCGGAAGCTTCAATCTCTTGCGGAGCCATTCCGGGATACCCCAGAGACAGTGATTCAGCGACTTCTGGATGAGCACGAAAAGGGAGGTGGAGCAACCGGCACTGTCCCCGCTCCGCCGTCTTCGCCGGATTCTGAGGGGCATATGAGAAACGAAGACTTTCATCATGCAATTGTTGCGATATTGGACAGGGCGGGGGCCAGTGGCAGGCGCCCTAGAGAAGTCATCACGGAATTGGAGAGGCAGTTTGCAGGCAAACTTTCCAAGTGGGATATTCAAAAAGAGCCTAAAGGGATGATTCGATGGAAGCACAGAGTATATGACGCAAAGGAGGATCTGAAGCAATGGGGCCTTATTGTATCTGTCAATGGTCGCTGGCAGATTACCGAACATGGGCAGAAGGCTTTCAAAGATGGAACTATATGAACTCGCTTTAGCCTTCATAGCTTGCTCCTGCTGTTAATTGGCTCTGGCCCGTTGCAGTATGCGGTGGACGGTGCGCTGGCTCAGCCCGAAGTGCTGTGCCAGCTGGGGCACCGTTTTCCCCTGGGTGCGGCTCACCTGGACCACCTCCTGGTCCCGGCTCTCCCGTATCTGCTGATAGTAGGCTGTGGGGTCATCGTACTTGCAGCAGGGGAGGTGGCAACCCAGGCAGGAGGGGGAGACGTCACAGCCGTCGTCCCGGTAGGGGTAGTGCTCTGGCAACGCGTCGATGATGGGCACGTTCTTCTGGGGGCTCATTTCCTTCACACCTCGCTCTTCTCCATCTCTCGCATCCCTTTCACGCCGGCACGCGTCCCCGGGCGGCGCGGGGCTGGTACGCAGCAGCCCTCACCAGGAGGGCCAGGCTCATGAGGAAGTCGTCGTGTCCCATGGCGGGGGGGACGTGGAAGCTCATAGTCTGGTTGGCCCTGAAGTAGCCCTGCGCCTTCTCCACCTGGCTCCACAGCTCCTGGAACTCGGGAGAGCCGTCTCTCGCGTACATCTTCAGGCGGCCGGAGTTCACCGTCGCCAGGAGGTCGAAGGCCAGGCGGGACTTGCTCTGGACGGTGAAGGTGAAGGGCTCCACTACGGCCCTGCCCAGGGTCTTCTCCAGGAAGCTGGCGATGCCCTGCCCCAGGCCGGTGGCGTCCACCACCACCCGGCGGCAGCGCCACAGGCCCCGCAAAACATCCACCAGCCTCGGAAAGAGAGAGGCGTGGCTCTGGCCTGTCCACCAGCAGTGCTCCACAATCCTGATGGCAGGCTCCGGCATGAGCTGGTCGCAGTGGGAGAAGTCCAGCTCGCCGATGGTGACCACGGTGGAGTCCCGCTGAGGTTGGGCTATTCGGAGCGCCTCGTCCTTCCCCTCTTCGGCCTCTCCGGCGATGTCCACGGCGGCCACGTACACCTTTCCCTGCTCCGGGGAGGAGCGTCGGCTGTGGTCTCCCTGCATCTGGGCCCGCTGCTGGGGGGAAAATAGGCCGCCACCGCCGTGGAGGGGTTCCAGAAGGTACTGGGTGCGGAACAGGGGATGGCTCTCCCCCAGGCGTTGCCTTTCGCCTTCCACATACGCCCGGTACAGGGGGTTGTACCTGGCCACCTCCTCCCAGTCCAGGTGGAAATGACGCTTGATCCCATCGGCGCGCTCCATCTCCAGGTTGGCCTGCTTCACCTCCTCCAGCAGGGTGTCCCCCTTCCAGGGGGTGCCGTAGAGCACCGTGGTGACGTTGGTGGAGGCTCCCATGGGCCTGAACTCCCGGTAGAACTTCTCCCTGTCCACATCCTGGGCCTCGTCCATCTCCAGGAGGATGTGGGCAGTGGCCCCCACCACGTTGGTGGAGGGTTCGGCGCTCAAGAACATCTGACGCCCTCTGCCGAGACCCAGGATGTGGCCCGCCTCGGTGCTCCAGAGGCCCGCCATGCCCGCGTCGTTCAGGCGCTCCTTCAGACGGGCCATGCTGATGCGCACCTGGGGATCGAAGGTGGGAGCGCCCTTCACCAGGTTTCCCCCTTTGACGGTGAACAGGGTGAGAAGGAGCACCTCCAGCTGGGCCGACAGCTCGTTCTTCCCCCCCTGACGAGCTATCTCCACGGAGAAGGTCAGCCCCTTGTGGTGAAGGACGCTGTCCAGGACCGCCCTGCCTATCTCCACCTGGTATGGCCTCAAGGCCAACAGCTTGGACATCTCTCTTACCCCTGCCTCAACAGGCCCAGGACTATCTGCGCGATGACCGCCCCCACCACCAGAAAGAGCAGTCCGTTTACCCGGGCCTTCAGCTCGCCCACGTGACGCTCCAGCTCCCGGATACGCTGGTCCAGCAGGGCGTCGAAGGTGGAGGCTGGAGAGAGGTCCACACCGGGGGAGGGGGGCCTTCGCGCCTTGCTGACGGCATCTCTGATCTCTTTATCCCTCATGGAACCCCTCGGGCAGGAGGACGTTTCCCACACCCTTCAGCACCCCCAGGAGGCTCTGATACAGGTCATCCTCGGCTTGGTGGGACAGCTTGTACTTGGCGGAGACAGCCCGAACCAGCATTCCTATCCCCTTTATCAGCAGCTCCAGGTTTTCCGGCTGCTCCTCTGCTAAGCGGCTGAGGCGTACTCTGAGGAGGGCGATCTCTTCGTCCAGCCCCTGGATCTGCTTGGCCCTGGAGAGGCGAACCCTCTCCGCCTGGGATAGGGCCTCCTCGTAGAACTCCTGGGGTTTGACCGGAGGCTTGCTACGTTTCGTCGGGGCCATTGCTCTCCCCTTCCAGGGCTTCCAGCAGGTGATGGAGGGTCTCCGGGGGCAGTCGGGATGCCACCTGTACCAGGCCCTGAAGGAGGCAGAGGGCCACCACCTCCCAGTTTTGTCTCTCTATTGCCGTTGCTATGGTGGTCATAGGCTCTTCCTCGTATCTGTCTCAGCCGGCGTTCTCATCGATGCATGAATTCATTCCAAAATCTGACCCTGGGGGAGTCCAGAGGGGCAAAGCCCCTTCTGGCGGGGGTCTGGGGGTGTCCCCCCAGATACTTTTCATTCCCCCTCTCCCCTGGCAAGGGAGAGGGGGACACAGGGGGTGAGGGTTTTTGAGATAGATTCACTTCTTCCGCCTGCCGTTATGTCTCTGGCGGAGGATCAGCGCTGTTATGGCCAGGGACGATGTGAGGGGCAGGAGTCCCACCATCAGGAGTGGCCCTGCCTCCAGGAGCAGGGAGGAGCCTCCCCTGAAAGGGAGGAGAGGCAGCAGCATCCAGTACAGCCCCTGGGCGAGGAAGCTCAGGTTCACCAGGGAGAGAACCAAAACAGCTATCCTTCTGGCGGGCTGTGCGGCTGAGTAGCCGGCGAAGTGGAGGGCGTTGAAGCCCCCCGAAATAGTGGTGAGCGCTCCCTGGATGATAACCAGGGCCTGGGTAGATTCTGGCACGGGCTCCTCCTGCCATGGTCGTTCTCCTAACCGAGGGATTACGAGGAGGAGTGTAGGACAGATGTTCTACTTAGTCAATGGGAGGGTGGCACACGTAGGGGCGATTCATGAATCGCCCCTACGACTATGCCGATTGTCACTGCACAAAGAGTGAAAATTCCTTGCGCAGCAGGTACCTTCCCCCATCGAGGGGGAAGGTTAGGATGGGGGTGAGGCCCCCACCTCAATCCTCCCCCGCAAGCGAGGGAGGAGGCCGGAGACCCCGAGAGTTCGGGGGCAGTAGCTACTGAGTCGAGGAGAGCCTTTGGACAGGGGAAGCCCAAACCCTATAAGACACGGGTCTGCCCAGATTACTGGCGCAGGTCGTCACTTTTAAACCATAGCAGGCGGCCGTCTGAAAGTTTCACTTGATACCACGCAGGGATGCATTGTAAGGCCCCGTCCTTTATGAGCACCTGGGTTCCCTGGGCTACTTGGTTATTCGTATAAGCGCTCCCTGGGAAGCAATTCGTCAGGTCGTCATAGCCTTGGCGTGGCCCTTGCCGCTAGCTATGTAGGCGGTGCCTAGTTGCATGGGAACCCTCCACCATTCCCACGATGCTGGTACCTGGAAGGGTGTGACTGCGTCTGATGTTAGTGTTGGCACTGTTGGTGTTGGCACGGGGTTTAGTTCAAACAGCCCAAAGGAGATAATGTCCCCATCGCGCCAGTCGTCGTAAACGTGGTAAGCGTAGTAGCCACTACCTAATGCAAGGCCAATGACGACCACAATCAGGGCTTGAAATATCGGGCGCTGGTTAAACACGACCCGCCCAGGCCACAGCAAGGCATGGGTCACCGCGTCTCGTGTCCCTGGAGCCTTAACCAGAAGTATCGCGAGGAGGAACAGCGCGGCGGTCCCGATATCTATGAGACGCCATATGCTGCGGGACAGGTCAATTGGGACGAAGGGGTTAAACAAGATTGCCACAAAGACGAAAACCCCGACAGCCCAGAGTTGCCCCCACTGAAGGCCGAAAATGGCCACCAGCACAGCGGCGAATCCCGTGACCCACCGCAAAAGGGTGTAGCTATACGGCCATTCCCCCAACGCCCCCAGAAGCATGGCAATAGCTCCAAGGGCGAACAGGACTACCAGAAGCCTTTTCTGCGCGTCAGTTGACATAGCCGCACCCTCCTAGACTATGTCGCCAACGGAACTCAGGCCCTGAGGACACCACGGTTACTTTCTACTGGGGTGTCTTCAGGCCATTCAGTCGGGCCACAAGCCGGGACTTTCGCCGGGCGGCGTTGTTCTTGTGAATAATACCCTTGGTCGCCGCCTGGTCCAGGGCCTTCACGGCCTCTCTGGTGCTCGCCTTGGCGGCTTCCAGGTCTCCCGCGGCGATGGTTTCTTGGGCCTTCTTGACATAGGTTCTGGTGGCGGTGCGAATGGGCCGATTGTGCAGGCTTTTTGTCTCCGTCACCCGGGCCGATTTTTCGCTAGGCAAAGAGATTCCCCCTTTTAGCTTTAAGCTCTGGATTTGGATGAGACCTGGGCTTCCTCCTCGGGGGTGCTGCGGGCCACGGAGAACACCCCTTCCACCCCTTCCAACCGGGAAAAGAGCCGGCTCAGCTGTCCAACGCCGGTGGTATAGAGGGTCAGGTAAACGGAGCAGATGCTATCCTCATGCTCCGTGCTGACCAGGGACGCGATGTTCACCTTGTCCTGGGAAACCAGGGTGGTTATATCCCTCAGCAGGCCCACCCTGTCCCACGCCTCGATGTGGAGCCTTACGGGATGAAGGGTCTGGGTCTTCCCCCAGTTTACCTGGACCAGGCGCTCCTTCTCGTCCTCGTTCTGAATGTTGCGGCAGTCCACCCGGTGGATTGAGACCCCTCTGCCGCGTGTGATGTAGCCCACTATCGCATCTCCTGGGATGGGGTTGCAGCACTGGGAGATGCGGGTCAGCAGGTCTCCTACTCCCAGCACCTCTATCCCAGAAGAAGGCCACGAGAGGGGAAGGGAGGGGGTGTGCTCCATGGGGGGCGGTTCCTGCTGGGCGGCGAGCTTGGCGGTTACGAGGGCGATGCTCACGCTGCCGCTTCCCAGGGACGCCAGCAGCTCCGCTCCACTGTCGAACTTGAGGAGAGTGGCCACCTCTTCCTCGTTCATCTTCAGGCTCAGGCGTCGCAGCTCCTTGTTCAGCAGCTCCCTGCCCCGTTGGATGTTGACCCCCCGCTCCTGCTTGCGGAACCACTGGCGTATCTTCTCCCGGGCGTTGGCGGTGTTGACATAGCCCAGGTTGGTGTTGAGCCAGTCCAGGCTGGGCCCCCGGGCTACTTTGGTGATGAGGATCTCCACGGTGTCCCCGTTTTTCAGCTGGGTGTACAGGGGCACCAGCCTGCCGTTCACCTTGCCCCCGATGCAGCGGTGCCCCAGGTCGGTGTGGATGCGGTAGGCGAAGTCGATGGGAGTGGAACCCGCGGGCAGCTCCTTGATCTCTCCCTTGGGGGTGTACACGAAAACCTGGTCCTGGAAGATGTCCATCTTCACCGAATCGAGGAACTCCGCCGCTCCGGTGACCTCCCTCTGCCAGTCCAGGAGCTGCCTCAGCCAGCTCATCTTCTCCTCGAAGTGCGGGTCTTTGGTATCTCCCTCCTTGTATCTCCAGTGAGCGGCCACGCCGTACTCCGAGACCTGGTGCATGTCGTAGGTACGGATTTGGACCTCTAGGGGGATGTTCGGCAGGTACATCACCGAGGTGTGGAGCGATTGGTACATGTTTTCCTTGGGGCTGGCTATGTAGTCATCGAACTCCCCTGGGATGGGATGCCACAGGCTGTGGATCACTCCCAGGGCGCTGTAGCAGTCCTGAATTTCGTCGACCAGGATTCTGAGGGCGAAGAGGTCGTAAATCTGCCCAAACTCCTTGCCCTGTTGGGCGTACTTCTCCATCTTCTGGTAAATACTGTATATGTGCTTTGCCCTTCCCGTAACCTCGGCCTTTACCCCTGCCCTGGTCAGCTCCTCCCTCAGCACCTCGCATATCCGGTCGACGTACTCTTCCCGCTCCTCTCGCTTGGTTGCCAGGAGGAGGGAGACCTTCCGGTACTCAGTGGGTTGCAGGTAGCTGAAGGCCAGGTCCTCCAGTCGCCATTTGATGTCTCCTATTCCCAGTCGGTGGGCCAGGGGCGCGTAGATTTCCAGCGTCTCCCTGGCTATGGCGGCCCTCTTCTCGGGAGTGTGAGCCTGGAGGGTCTGCATGTTGTGGAGGCGGTCCGCCAGCTTGATCAGGACCACCCTTATGTCCTGGGCCATGGCCACCAGCATCTTGCGAAGGCTCTCCGCCTGGCCGTCTTCGTAGCCGTGTCTTATGCCGTCCCCGGCAACCATCAAATCCATTTTGCTCAGCTTGGTAACTCCGTCTACCAGCTGGACAACCTCTACCCCAAACCTCTGCTCCATCTCCCCATAGCTTACGCTGCAGTCCTCCATCACATCGTGGAGGAGGGCTGCCACCAGGGTGGCGGTGTCCAGGTGAAGGTCCGCCAGGAAGAGGGCGACGTGCACCGGGTGCTCCACGTAGGGTTCGCCGGAGAGGCGCGTCTGCCCCTGGTGGGCCGACTGGGCGAAGCGGTACGCCTGGTCGATTAGCTCCACCTTGTCTGGAGGCAAATAGCTCTTGGCTGTGGTGAGGAGGTCCTTCATCTTGTATAGCCGAAAACCGATGGGTTTACAAAGGAAGTATAACCAACTATCTCTCTTCCTGCAATTATCTCGCCTTGGCAAACCCTCTCCCGTGGGTTATCCTTCTCTCTGAGCGCTGGAAGGAGGTGCACCTTGTATCGCGCGCCCAGGGGAACAGCGGACGTTCTGCCGGAAGAGCAGGGGTACTGGCGCTACATAGAGGCCAGGGCCAGGGCCCTGGGGCAGCGCTTTGGCTACCAGAGGCTTGACACCCCCGTGTTCGAGCAGACCGCCTTGTTCGTGCGAGGCGTGGGCCAGGGCACGGACATAGTGGAGAAGGAGATGTACTCCTTCTTGGACCGCGGTGGCGACTCCATGACCCTGCGCCCCGAGGGCACGGCTCCTGTCTGCCGGGCCTACCTGGAGCACGGCATGCACAACCAGCCTCAGCCGGTGCGCCTGTACTACTTCAGCCCCGCCTTCCGCTACGAGCGTCCCCAGGCGGGGCGGTTCCGACAGCACCATCAGTTCGGCGTGGAGGCCCTGGGAGACGGCGATCCCTCCGTGGACGCCGAGATTGTGGAGATGGCATGGCGTTTGATGGAGGACCTGGGCCTGAGAGACCTCACATTGCTCCTCAATAGCATAGGCGACTCAGAGTGCAGACCGGCCTACCTGGAGCACCTCAGGGCCTACTACGCGTCCCGGGTTGAGCGCCTCTGCCAGGACTGCCGGGGGAGATTGGAGCGCAGTCCCCTGCGGCTTCTGGACTGCAAGCAGGAGGCGTGCCAGGCCCTGGCTCAGGAGGCCCCCCGTTCCATAGATCACCTCTGCCATCCGTGTCGGGACCACTGGGAGGAGCTGATGAAGTGCTTGCGGAGGCTGGACATCCCCTTCCGGGTGGAGCCCAGGCTGGTGCGTGGTCTGGACTATTACACCCGTACCGTTTTTGAGATTCAGCCTCCGGAGGAGAGGGCCCAGAGCACCCTCTGCGCAGGAGGGCGCTACGACGGGCTTATTCAGGAGCTGGGAGGCCCTCCTACGCCGGGTATCGGCTTTGCCGCGGGCATGGAGCGCATGGTCTCCAACGTCAAGGGCCAGGGGGTGCCTGTGCCCCAGGAGGAGTCCGTAAGGGTGGTCATAGCCTATCTGGGGGATGAGGCCAAGGGGGAGGCTCTCTCCCTGGCCTCTCAGCTGAGGAGCAAGGGTATAGGAGCAGTCCTGGCCCCCGCCGGCAAGAGCCTGCGGGCCCAGATGCGCTATGCCAACTCCCTGGGGGTGTCCTACGCCCTGATCCTGGGGGAGGAGGAGATGAGAAGCGGCTCTGCGCTCCTTCGCGACATGGCGAAGGGGGAGCAGAGGGTGGTGCCCCTTCAAGGAGTGGCAGAGGAGCTAGCCAACTAGCAGGCTGCCGAAAAAGGGGGAGTGCAGAGGGGCGCAGCCCTTTGCCGAGGGTCTGGGGGTGTCCCCCAGACTGGGCTTGGCCCAGACCCACACCTTACGAACCGTAGAATATGGTCAGACCAGACCTGCAATAGTTGAGTGTGGGTGCAGGGCACGTCCTGCTAGCATTTGCCCCTGGCGACCACCTTTTCGCAGGGGCTGGAAGGCCATACCTCTACGCTACCAGCTTGGGCAAAGGGCGACATGTACTCCCGCACCTTGTCGGCGTTCTCTGCCTCAAGGAACAGGTAGAGGGTGTGGCGCCCGTCCAGGACGGCCTCTCCCTTGATCTTGACGCCGAATTTGGCCGCGTTGGCCGCGGACAGGTGCTTCAAGAGCATGGGGGCCATCTGGGGATGGCCCGCGGGGCAGCCCTCGGCGGGATGCTGGTGTTGCACTACGAACATAGACATATCGTCTCCTTTATAAGCAGCTTCAACTTTCGGGTGCATTTTCGCACAGCACCCATTGTGCTTCTATTGTAGTTCTGGGTAGGCAGGAGCGTCAACCGACGGGCTGCTTACAGCCCCTGGATGGCCCTTCGTTGTGCTTCGAGGTGGTGTGCAATGCCTCTCTCCGCGAGGGATAGCAGCCCATCCATGGTGGCCCTGGAGAAGGGCTTTCCCTCGGCGGTGCCCTGCACCTCCACCAGCTCCCCCGCCTCGGTCATAACCACGTTGAAATCCACCCCCGCGCGGGAGTCCTCGTCGTAGCAGAGGTCCAGGGCCATCTCCCCATCCACCACCCCAACGCTTATCGCGGCCACCGCCTCTCGGAGGGGGACGGAGGGGATGACGCCTGTCCTGACCATGTGCAGCATGGCCTGGTAGAGGGCCACGTAGGAGCCGGTGATGGCGGCGGTGCGGGTCCCACCGTCGGCTTGTATCACGTCGCAGTCCATGACCAGGGTACGTTCTCCCAGGGCCTCCATATTCGTCACTGCCCGCAGGGAGCGGCCAATGAGGCGTTGTATCTCCTGGGTACGGCCGTCGACCTGGCCCGAATCGCCATTTCTGGGCCTTCGGGTCAGGGTGGAGCGGGGTAGCATCCCGTACTCCGCGGTTACCCACCCCTTTCTCTGCCCCCGCAGGAAGTTCGGCACTCGCTCCTCCAGGGATGCGGTGCAGATGACCCTGGTCTCCCCCACCTCTATCAGGACGGAGCCTTCCGGAAACAACAGGTAAGACGGGGTTATCTTCACCTTACGGGGCTCGTCGTTGGCCCTGCCATCTGCTCTGAACAATAGCCCTCCTTTTGTCCCTATCCTGCCCATGCCAGTATACCACCCCGGTGAATCGGGGCATCTCAGTTCGCCCATTAACAGGGTGAGGGAAAAGGGGGAGTGCAGAGGGGCGCAGCCCCTTTGACGGGGGTTTGGGGGTGTCCCCCAGATTCAAATTCCTCCCCCCTTCCTGGCCAGGAAGGGGGCCAGGGGGATGGTCGAAAGGGTTTTCCAACACTCTGATAATGTCTCTGAGAAGTGTGGGTGCAGAGCTCGCACTGCCTCCCGCAAGGTGGACGTCTTGCCAGAGGCTCCGCTATACTGGTCTGGAGCGTTACTCTCTCCTGCTTGTACTCATGGAGGCTGGCAGTGGCCGAGATACAACCCTTCAAGGGAATACGTTACAACCCCCAGCTAGCCAGTAACCTGGAGCGACTGCTGTGCCCTCCCTACGACGTCATCACGCCGGAGCAGCAGCGGGAGCTGCACAACAGAAGCCCCTACAACGTCATCCGCCTGGAGCTGGGGATGAGCCAACCCTCGGACTCCGATGGGGCCAACCGCTACACCAGGGCCGCCGCCCTGCTGGAGGAGTGGCTGGGCCAGGGGGTACTGGTTTCTGAGAAGAAGGCCGCCTTTTATCTCCTCCAAGAGGAGTTCCCCCATCTGGGTCGTGTCAGGACCCGCCGCTCCCTGCTGGCCAGGGTGCGACTGGAGGACTTCTCCCGCAGAGTGGTCATCCCTCACGAGGAGACCTCCCAGGGGCCAAAGAGGGACAGGATGGAGCTGCTGAAGGCCACCAGGGCCAACCTGAGTCCTATCATGGGCATATACCGCGATCCCTCTGGAGACCTGAGCGCCCTCCTGGGCAGGGCGATGGCGGGACCTCCCCTGGTACGCGCCGATTACGGTGACTCCCATATACGATTGTGGGCTCTCGCTGAGGAGGGGGCCATGGAGGCGATTCGAGGGTCGCTGAAAGACGCTCCCGTCTTTCTGGCCGATGGGCATCACCGGTACGAAACGGCCCTCCTCTACCGGGACATTCAGAGGGCCAGAGGGGGAGCACGGGACGGAGAGGACGGCCACGGCTTCGTCATGATGACTCTCACGGAGATAAGTGACCCCGGGCTGCTCGCCCTCCCGTACCATCGCCTGGTCAGGGGTCTGTCCCCCGGGGAACTGGAGAGGGTGGTGGCGCTGGCGAAGAAGACCTTTGCCCCCATCTCTCTGGCTGCCAAACCTGGCCTTGACGACGAGGCTGCTCTTCACCTGATGGAGCAGCTGGAGGGCGTTGCCAGGACGCAGGTGGCCCTTGGCCTGCTGGAGCACGGCGCTGAGGGGGCCTCCATCCTCGCTCTACGAGGCTCCCCGGGGGCTTCATCCTCTCCCCTGGAGCGGTGCGCCACCTGGGTTCTGGCGAAGAGGGTGCTGGAGCCTGGGTTGAGGAGTCAGGAAGAGGCCGTGGAGAGAGGGATTCTGCGCTTCACGCCCGATCCCCAGGAGGTCTACCGTCTGGTGAGAGGCGGTGACTTTCAGATGGGTTTCCTTCTCCCTCCCCTGGATATGGACCTCTTCGAGGAGGTGGTGCTATCTGGAGAGCGGATGCCCCTCAAGTCCACCTACTTCACTCCCAAGCTGCCCACCGGGCTGGTGATAAACCGCCTGGTGGGATGATGGACAAGCATGGTGTTTTAAAACCCCCTTCGACCATCCCCCTAGCCCCCTTTCTGGACAGGAAGGGGGAAGAGTTTAAATCTGGGGGACACCCCCAGACCCCCGGCGGGGGCTTCGCCCCCTGCACCCCCATATGTTGCTCTAGTAGCCTGATCGCCGCCACCAGCGAACGCCCATGGTGCGTCCCACGGCGGCGATGAGGGGCGCTACCGCTATCCAGAGGGCGATGGTCACCAGCATAGCGCCAGTGTAGCTGATGGTCTGGATTCCAACGTCGTCGGCGATGATGCCCCAGAATATCATGGTGATCCACGAGCTGAAGAAGAAGCTGACTCCCGCGGAAGGGATGGCCAGGATGGCAAGACAACCCATGAGAGACCTCCATGGAGCGAACGGGCCCTATCTCGATTTTATCCCTTAGAACCCTGACCGCCTGGGACAAATGTGAGGTTAGCCGGGGTTCCTCGCGCTGTCAATGGTCACCTCTCTACGCTATACTTGTCCTCGATTAGAGCAGCCACGTTACTCAGCCCCAGCCTTCGCCAGTAGAGCCATGAACTCATCCCAAAGTCTGACTATGGGGGAGTCCAGAGGGGGCAAAGCCCCTTCTGGCAGGGGTCTGGGGGTGTCCCCCACTGGGCACTGCCCAGACCCACATCTCACAGGCCCTGAACTCAGTTTGTCTATGAATGCCTCTGAGGAGTGTGGGTGCAGGGATCGCCCTGCTTCCCCCTCTCCCTTGCCAAGGGAGGGGGGGAAAAGGGGGGTGAGGGTTTTGGGGATAGAGCCATGATTGACACCGGCATCAAGGAAAGGGTGGAACGGCTCCGCGAAGAGATAAACCGCCACATCCACCTCTACTACGTCCTCGACCAGCCGGAGATCGGCGACGCCCTGTTCGACCAGCTCATGGTGGAGCTGAAGGGCCTGGAGGGCTTGTACCCGGAGCTTATCACCCCCGACTCTCCAACCCAACGGGTGGGGGCTGCACCCGCGGCCC
This sequence comes from Dehalococcoidia bacterium, assembly GCA_015661155.1. Taxonomy (GTDB): domain Bacteria; phylum Chloroflexota; class Dehalococcoidia; order Lucifugimonadales; family UBA2985; genus JACVQK01. Next base: position 38,509 of record JACVQK010000001.1, read on the forward strand.
AGTTCGCCGAAATCGAGCACCCAGTCCCCCTCCTCAGTCTGGCCAACGCCTTCAGCGATGAGGAGCTGGTGGCGTGGCACCGGCGGGCCAGCAACCTCCTGGATGGGGCCGCCTTCGACATGGTGTGCGAGCTGAAGATGGACGGCCTGGCGGTGGCCCTTACCTATGAGCAGGGTGTGCTGGTCCATGGGGCCACCCGGGGAGACGGCTTTCGGGGCGAGGACGTCACTCAGAACCTGCGTACCATCCGCTCCATACCCCTGTCGGTGCCTAAAGAGGCTCCCCAGAGGTTTGAGGTTAGAGGAGAGGTGTACTTTCCCCGCTCCCTCTTCGCCAGGCTGAACGAGGAGAGGGTTGCGGAAGGACAACCCCCTTTTGCCAATCCCAGGAACTCCGCCGCCGGCTCTCTGCGTCAGCTTGACCCCAGGGCAACGGCCCGTCGTCCCCTGGACATCTTCGTCTACGGCCTGGGATATGCCGAGGGGAGCGGTGTGCCCGATAACCAGTGGGACACCCTGGAGTACCTCAAAGCCTTGGGCTTCAAGGTCAACCCCCAGAACGCCCTGTGCCACAGCCTGGAGGAGGTGGTGGACTACTATCGTCGGTGGCGGGAGCGCAGGGAGGAGTTGGACTACGATGCCGACGGCGTGGTGGTGAAGGTCAACCCCTTCAGCTTCCAACGTCACCTGGATGTGGTGGGCCGGGAGCCCCGGTGGGCCGTAGCCTACAAGTTTCCCGCCACCCAGGCCATCACCCGCCTCCTGGGCATCGGCATTAACGTGGGGCGCACGGGAAGCCTGAACCCCTACGCGATCATGGAGCCGGTCAACATTGGGGGAGCTACGGTGAAGACGGCCACCCTGCACAACGAGGACGACATCCGCCGCAAGGACTTGCGCGTCGGCGACTGGGTGGTGGTGGAGCGGGCAGGGGAGGTGATCCCCCAGGTGGTGGCTCCGGTGGTCAGCCGCCGCACGGGGGAGGAGCGCCCCTTCGCCATGCCCGACCGGTGTCCCGTGTGCCGTACCGCCGTGGTACGGCCTCCCGGCGAGGTGATGACCCGCTGCCCCAACACCGCCTGCCCCGCCCAGCTCTTGGAGCTGCTCAAGCACTTCGTCAGCCGGGGCGGCATGGACATCGAAGGGATGGGGGAGAAGCTGTGCGCTGCCCTCCTCAACGCCGGGCTGGTGAAAGACGTGGCGGACGTCTACTATCTGACCAAGGAAGACCTGCTAAAGCTGGAGCGCATGGCCGACAAGAGCGCCACCAACATTATCAACGCCATCGAGAAGAGCAAGTCCCGCCCCCTGGCACGGGTCATCTTCGCCCTGGGGATTCTTCACGTGGGGTCGGAGATGGCGGAGCTCCTGGCCTCCCGCTACAGGAGCATCGAGGGGCTGTCCCATGCCTCGGAGGAGGAGCTGATGGAGATTCCCACCGTGGGGCCGAGAATAGCCCAGAGCATCGTCGCCTACTTCCAGGACGAAGGGAACCTCCAGAGCATCCAGAGGCTACGGGGAGCCGGCATACGCCTTGAGGAGGAGGGTGCCCCCCGGAGAGAGGGGGAGTTGCCCCTGGCTGGGAAGCGGTTCGTCGTCACCGGCAGGCTGGCTGGCCTCTCCAGGTCTCAGGCAGAGGCTCGCATCAAGGAGCTGGGCGGCTCTGTGGGAAGCAGCGTAGGCCGCAGCACCCACTACCTGGTGACGGGAGAGGACCCGGGCTCCAAACTTGAGCAGGCCAGGAAGCTGGACGTAACCCTCCTCTCCGAGAAGGAGTTCCTCCAGATGGTTGGCAGGAGTTACTGAGCCTTGAGTAAATATCTAAGCAGACGTCCTACCCCCTCTCTGACTCTCCCCCGTTGCACGTGGGAGAGAAATCCCTTCCCCCCTTTGGGGGGAAGGTTAGGATGTGGGAAAAGTTTAGCTCATCGTTCAAGGCTCAGTGGGGCATCATGACCTCTTACTCAGCGTACCGAGAGAGCCTGGACCTGTCATCGCTCTTCTCCCCCCGCATGGAGGGGCAGCCCCAGCCCTGGAGCGCCCTCCATCTGGGAGTCCCCTATCCAGGCGAGGTTATCGTGGCCTCCCGATGGGACGACAGTTGGGGCAAAGAGCTGACGGGCGAGTGCTACTTTCGCATCATCCTCCTCACCTCTCGCTCGCGGTTGCCCCTGTCCTCCCTGAGGGACGCCCGGATAGTGGCGTGCATTCCCTCTCAGGAGGTGCTCCGCCAGAGGGAGAGCCTAGACCGGGAGCTGAGGTCCATCGCCGAAGCCAGGGGGCTGTACGTCACCCGAAGGCAGGCGGACTCATCGGCGCTGCGCTCCTCCCTGGAGCAGCGGGAGGTGGAGCTACGAGGGGAGTTCCTGGAGGGTTGTTCCCGCTCCTACGGGTCGGGCCAGATAGTAAGCGCGGCGAGCCTGGACGTAGAGCCGGGGCGCATCTTCGCTGCCTCTGATCCCGCTCTATGGCTACGAGACCTGGCAGGGGCCATCCTTGCTAGAGTCTATCCCACCCTTCCCATAGAGTCGGGGGCCTTCTCACGCCCCCTCCTTGAGGAGGAGTTGCAGGGCCTCTTCGATACTCTCATGGCCGGAGCCCCCCCGGCTACAACGGACGAGGCCATGGCATCCTTCGCTGTGGGCCTGGGACTGGCCCGCAGGGGAGACCCCTCCGCCTTCGACCCCCCGGAGTGTGCCGTGTTCGAGCTGATCCGACGGGAGCTGGAGCGCCGGGGGCCCAGGCTCGCCATCCAGGACATCACCCAGCTCCTGGGACACTCCCACGGCCTACCCCTTCCCCTGGTCGCCCTGTTCCTTCTGGCCTTTGTGAAGCACAGCCACCCCGAAACAGAGCTGGACCTGGCCGCCGACCACTCCCTGGTCACGCGGGATAGGAATCCATTCCCAGGCGATCGCCTCACCTGGGAGATGGTGGGGCAAATCCGGTGGCACCGGGACATGTACGGATTCCTCACCTCCCTCCATCTGCCGGAGCCTCCCCTGTGGAACACTGCCCTGCCCTTCATTCGGGTCATAGACCCCGGGGCTGAGAGGGCTGCCCCCTCAGAGGTGCCATCGAGAGAGGCCGCGCTGCTTCCCAGGCTGAGGGAGCTTTCCGAGGCTGCCCGGCAAGCCCTGGTGGACATTCGGCCCCTGCTGGATGCCGAGGAGGTGTCCGAGGCCGAAAGCAGGCTACAGGCCCTGATATCCCTGGGGCAGAGCGCTGACTATCAGCAGTTCTACCGCGGTGTGCGGGAGAGCTTCCAAGGCCCTCGCTCCCTGGCCCGAGAGCGTCACCTGCCGGCCCAGGCGCGCCTGCTCAAAGCCGTGTCCCCCCAGGTATCGGCGGTGCGGTCGTACCTGAAGGACATGACCTTCGGGCCCCAGGAGAGCGCCCTCTCTCTAAACCAGAGGGCCTTGCTCCTTGAGACCAGCCCCATTCATATCCTGGAGAATCCAGCCCTATGGCCCGCTATTGACGAGAGGTTCGAGCGCCTCCGCCAGGCTTATCGAGAACTCTACATAAGACATCACGCCCAGTACCGTAAAGAGGCGTCCGCCCTCTGGGCACGCCTCCAACATGCCCTGCCCCTGGTGGAGGCCCTGGAGCAGCTCAACTCCATCGCCGAGCTGGGCCTGCCCGTGGGGGCGGACCTCCCGTACCAGTTCGAGGCGCTGAACACCGCCCTCAAGATGTGCCCCGCCCCTGAAGAGGAGGTCCAACTGGAGGAGCGCCCCATGTGCCCCTACTGTGGCCTCCGATTGTCGGAGAGCATACCCCATCAGGAGATAGAGGCTATCCAGGAGCAGAACCGCCGCCTCAGCCTCCACGGCATCCAGCAGATTCTGGGGCAAGAGGGGGAGGGGGTGGTGGACAAGCTCATAAGGATAGTCCGCATCGCGGACCTGACCCCCCTCTCCAGCGTGCTTAGCCCCCAGGTGGTGGCATTCTTGCGGAGCTTTGCCACCAGCCCATGAAGCTCATAGTGGGGTTGGGGAATCCGGGCAGCGCGTACGCCAGCAGCAGGCACAACGTGGGCTTCCGTTGCATCGAGGGCATCAGCCGCCATGCCGGTATCCCCCTGTCTGAGCGGCGACGCACCACCATCTTAGGCCAGGGCAAGCTGGAAGGAGAGGAGGTGGTGCTGGCCAAGCCCCGCACCTTCATGAACAACAGCGGGGAGGCCGTATCCTACCTGTTGAGCCGCTTTCCCACGCCCCTTGGGGACCTGCTCATCATCTACGACGACATGGACCTTCCCCTGGGGAAGGTGCGCATCCGGCCCTCGGGAAGCGCCGGGGGGCACCGGGGCATGGAGTCCATCGTGTCCGCCCTGGGGAGCGTGGACTTTCCCCGCATCCGCGTGGGCATAGGTCGCCCTCCGCCGGGTGTGGAGGAGATAAAGCACGTCCTTGGCCCCTTCACCGCCGAGGAGAATCCCCTCATCCAGGAGGCGTTGGTCACGGTGCGGGACGCGGTGATAGACATACTGGCCAACGGCCTTGACTGGGCCATGAACCGGTACAACTAATACCTGGTTGCAAAAGCTCATGGACTTTCTGGGGGGACTTGATTGAGCGAAGTTGCTAGGTTGGTCGGTGGTATTCCAGGACTGGTTCCCCATCAGTCCGTGTGAGGAGTTCGCCTAAGATAAAGTATGTGCCAAGGGCGGCAGTGCGTGCGTCTGGCTGTGTGATCTCGCTATGGGCCTTACTATCAAGGTCATTCAACTTGGCAATAGAGTAATAGATACGCTCCGTTTCAGCTTTAAGGTAGGCCCCTGTTGCTCCTGTAAGCCCTTTCTGGTGCAAGTATGCCGTTAGCCGATTGATGTAGCTGTTATCAGAGACATCAAGCTTGTTGTCTCTTCCCTTACCTTGCAGGAGTTCATACGTATCGCGCGGGTCGCTCCATAAATACTTGGCCAAGTCGTGAAGTATGTCTCGGCAACTCCACATGACATTTCTCCAATCTTGTGGATTGTCAGACTTCAGACCGGCCTGGATAGTATCCAGGTGTCCATTAAGTCCTATTTTTGTCAGTTTTACTTCTACTGTGGTTCGGTATGCCTGGAACAAGTCTTGTAGGGCACTGCCGTAGCGAAGCGTGGAGTAGGCTTGGGAGACGAAAATGAAGACCGAGTTCTCTATGGTCTTGAGCACATTTTGGAAGACTTGCTTGTCAAACCGTTCAATCAGAGCTGTTTCAACATACTGATCCTGAAACCTGATATATTTGGTTGACTTTTGTCCGGTTGGCTCGATGTGCCCAGTCTGTGCAGCTGACAAAATCCAGTCGATTCCAGCCCGTAGTTCCATGCTCGTAGATGAGGAGGGTTCCTCTGAAGTACGGTGTGAGTCATCGACAACGCTAGCTATGATTGTGCGCAACCCCCCGAGCGTTATCCACTCCGTACGGCCTCGAACTTCTTTGCGATACCAGGGTAGTTCAGTACCGGAGGGATATCCCTCTAGCTCGTGCCTAAACCAGGAAAGTCGTTCTTCCCAGCCAAGAATCTGGCACGCAAGGAAACACTGACGGAGTGCAATCTTGAGGTCAGCGCTAGCGCCGCTAAGACTAGCAAGCACGGAGTGAAAAATTTCGATTGCTTCTTCTTGTGGGCTGTGCATGCTTACATTATAGTCGCTTTGTGAAACGAAAGGAGCCTAATTGTCATTGCGAGGAGGCGATAGCCGACGAAGCAATCTGGAGGAAGGGTGCACCCCGCATCCGGATTGCCACGGCCCTCCTTCGTCGGGCCTCGCAATGACATTGACAGAGAACTTCAGTAACACCACACTAGTGCGTTTGCAGAGGTTTGGGGCTTCCGGCGGGCTCCTTCAGGCTACGGGGGACAGGCTCAAGGGAAGAGATTGGCAACTCTGCGTCCTGCCTATCCCCTCAGCTTGTCCGCCAGCCACGTCTTCAGGAGAGGGTGAAGCTGCTCCCGGCACTCCCGAAGGCTGTGACCCGCTCCCGGGTACAGCACCAGCTCCTTGGGCTCCCGGGCCATCTGGAATATCTGCTGAGAGCAGTGGGGGCCCAGACGGGTGTCAGCCTCGCCGTGAACCAGGAGAAGGGGCCGTGGAGACACCAGGGAGACGTAGTGAGCACCGTAGGTCTGGCTGGCCAGGCCCACCACTGTTGCCACCGCGTCGCATAGCGGAGCGGCCGCGATGACCACGGCGCCGCCCAGGGAGTGGCCCACCAGGGCCACCCGCGAATGGCCCCGCTCCTGGAGGAAGTGAACCCCCGCTACTACGTCCAGCACGCAGTCCAGGAAGCTGTTCGACTTACGGTAGCTCAGCCGGAGGGAGGAGATTCCCTCTTCCGTAAGCTCGTCGGAGAGAAGGGGGTAGAGGCCCCCACCCCCGTTGAATCCCCCGCCGACCCCGGCAACCCACAGGACAGCCCTGGTGGCCTCCGCGGCCCGGTGAAAGAGACATCGGATGGAACCCATGTTGGTGCGCAGCAGGACGCCAGTCCCGCCGTTGGCCTCGGGCAGCAGCCACGGCGCGGCCCCCCGAAACTGGATGGGAAGTGTGGCCCCCGCCAGCAGGTCCTCCCATGTCAGCTCAGCTACCACCCTTGACCCTTCCCACAAAGCGCTCCATTCGAGCCAGGGCCTCCTCTATCTCTCCGGCGGAAACGGCGTAGCAGCATCTAACGTGCCCTTCGCCGCTGGGGCCAAAGGCGGAGCCTGGCACAATGGCAACCTTCTCCTCCATGAGCAGCCTCTCGGCGAACTCCTCGGAGGACATGCCAAGCCCCCGGATGGAGGGGAAGGTGTAGAAAGCGCCCTGGGGTTCCAGGCAGCTCAGGCCCAGCCGGTTCAGCCCCCGGACCATCAGGTGTCGCCGACGGTTGTACTCCTCTCGCATCTCCTCCACGGCTTCGTCTCCGGAGCGCAGGGCCTCGATGGCCGCCATCTGGCCCTGGATGGGCGCACACAGCGCGGTGTACTGGTGCACCTTCATCATGGCCTCGATGATCTCCGGGCGGGAGCAGGCGTAGCCCACGCGCCACCCCGTCATGGCGTAGGACTTGGAGAAGCCCCCCAGGTGGATGGTGTGATCTGCCATTCCTGGCAGGGAGGCGAAGCAGGTGTGCTCCACTCCGTACACCAGGCGCTCGTAGATCTCGTCGGAGACCACCAGCAGGTTGTGTCGCCGCACCATGTCCGCTATCCTCTCCATCTCCCGGCGGGGCATGACGGTTCCTGTGGGGTTGTTGGGGTAGCCCAGGAGGAGGGCCTTGGTTCTGGGGGTGATCCTGGCCTCTATGTCCTCGGGCCGTACCCTGAAGGAGTTCTCCATGTGGGTGGGCACGGTGACGGGGACTCCCCCTGCCAGGAGTACACAGGGTACGTAAGAGACGTAGGTGGGCTCTGGGATGATGACCTCGTCCCCGGGGTCCAGGATGGCCCGCATGGCCAGGTCCAGGCCCTGGCTGACCCCCACGGTGACGAGCACCTGATTGGTGGGGTCGTAGCTCAGAGCGTAGCGCTGGTTCAGATATTTGCTTATCCCCTGGCGCAGCTCCAGGAGGCCGTAGTTGGAGGTGTACATGGTGTACCCCTTCTCCAGGGAGTAGATGGCGGCCTCCCGGATGCGCCACGGCGTGACGAAATCAGGTTCCCCCACCCCCAGGGAGACGACCCCGTCCATGGAGGAGATGAGGTCAAAGAACCGGCGTATCCCAGAGGGAGAGAGGCTTCTCACCCTCTGGGATAGGGGGGACTTTCCCACCTCTGACTCTTGTCCCTGGCTCAAGGACACCTCCTACGGAGTGAGAGGGAGGCGCTTGGCCCCATCCTCTCCATCGAAAATCTCCCCGTCCTGTTTGTAGCGCTTGAGGAGAAAGTGGGTGGAGGTTCCCCGTACCTCCTCCAGGGCGGCCAGCTTCTGGGCCACGAAGTTGGCCACCTCTTTCATGCTCTTTCCCGCGAGAAGCACCGAGAGGTCGAAGTCCCCCGACACCAGGTGGAGGGAGCGCACCTCTGGAAACCGGGCTATTCTCTGGGCCACACTATCAAAGCCCACATCCCGCTGGGGAGTGACCCGTATCTCCACCAGGGCCAGCACCTCCTCCGTGCCGGCGCGTTCCCAGTTGATGAGGGTTTTGTACTTCACTATTATCCTGTCCCGCTCCGCCGCCGCAATGGTTCCCTTTACCTCCTCCTCTGGCACACCCGTCATCTCGGAGATCTCCTGGGGTGTTGCCCGGGCGTTACGCTCCAGAATGTCCAGGATCTCTGTTCTAACGTCTCTCATAGCTTCGGCCTCTTCTTGTGCCACTCTGTGGCCTGCTCATAGGTTGGTTACTATTCTCTAAAACCTCTACTTCGCTGGTCTTATCGCTCTTTAGATTGACCAATGCCCCGAATTGATACTGCAATGGTTCTCTGAACCAATCGTACTTGATCTTTTGGTAATCGCTCTCGATATCCTGTGGCCCACCATCTTTCTTGACTTCAATAACCAGGAAGTTGCGCTCGTGAGAGCCGCGTTCGTGGAAGATAATGTCAGGGCGCTTATTGTGGTAGCTTCCTTTCGTTATTTCTAAATCACAATCGTAGTCGCGTAGCAGCTTATGAACCTCGTTCGCGTAGTGGTGAGCCAGATTCCATTCAGTATTCCCTGATTCGGAAGTAAAATCGTAGATATTGGGCTGATTTTGAAATAGCGATTCCGCCGCTTGCCTTAATAGTATTTGAACCTCTTCATTCATAGTGATTTGTTTACACGATACTAGCAGGGTGTTGAAAAACCCTTTCGACCATCCCCCTGGCCCCCTTCCTGGCCAGGAAGGGGGAAGAGTTTGAATCTGGGGGACACCCCCAGACCCCCGCCAGAAGGGGCTTTAGCCCCTCTGGATTCCCCTTTTTCTGCTAGTCTGTTCATAGGGTTTGTCCTCATAGCTTGGGCCTCATCTTGTGCCACTCTGTGGCCTGCTCATAGGTGTATGCCACTCGTAGTATAGTCTCCTCTCCCAGGGGCTTGCCCATTATCTGCATCCCCACGGGAAGGCCATCCACAAACCCCGCGGGAAGGGACAGGGCTGGTATTCCAGCGATGTTGACGGGGATGGTACATACGTCGCTCAGATACATCTGCACCGGGTCCTCCATCTTCTCCCCCAGCTTGAAGGCCACCGTGGGCGAGGTGGGAGTGACCAGGACGTCGTATCTCTGGAATGCCTCCTGGAACTCGCGGCGGATGAGGGTGCGCACCTTCTGGGCCTTGAGGTAGTAGGCATCGTAGTATCCCGCTGACAGGGCGTAGGTGCCCAGCATTATACGCCGTTTTACCTCTGGGCCAAAGCCGTGCTGCTTGGTCTTCTCCATGGCCTGCCACATGGTGTCGGCCTGCTTGTAGGAGAAGCCGTACTTCACCCCATCGTACCGGGCCAAATTTGCCGAGGCCTCCGAGGGGGCGAGGATGTAGTAGACCGCCAGGGCGTACCGGGTGTGGGGTAGGGAGGTCTCCTCCACCGAAGCTCCCATCTTCTCCAGGGTCTCCAGGGCCTTCTTGAGGGTCTCGGCAACGTCGCGGTTGATGCCCTCGACGTAGTACTCCCTGGGCACGCCGATCCTCATGCCCCGCACGTCGGCTTCCAGGGCACGGGTGTAGTCCGGGATGCCCTGGGGGATGGAGGTGGAGTCTCGGGGGTCATGGCCGGCGATGGCGTTCAGCACCAGGGCGCAGTCGGTGACGTCTCTGGTCAGGGGGCCGATCTGGTCCAGGGAGCTGGCGAAGGCCACCAGCCCGTAGCGGCTCACCAGGCCGTAGGTGGGCTTCAGGCCGACGATGCCGCACAGGGCGGCGGGCTGCCGAATACTGCCGCCGGTATCGGACCCCAGGGCGTACAGGCACTCTCCCGCGGCCACCGCCGCCGCTGGCCCGCCGCTGCTGCCACCGGGCACGCGCTCCATGCCCCAGGGGTTGTGGGTGGGGAAAAAGGCGGAGTTCTCCGTGGAGGAGCCCATGGCGAACTCGTCCATGTTCCCCTTCCCCACCACCACTGCTCCCTGGCCGTACAGCCTCTCCACCACGGTGGCGCTGTAGGGAGGAACGAAGCTCTCCAGCATACGGGAGGAGCAGGTGGTGAGGACTCCCCGGGTGCACATGTTGTCCTTGATCTGCACTGGAACCCCTGTCAGGGGCGTGACCCGTCCCTCTGCCATGGCCTCGTCGGCCTCCCTGGCCTGTCTCAGGGCCATCTCCCCGGTGACGGTGACGAAGGCCTTCAGCCGGGGTTCCACCTCCATTATCCTGCCCAGGATGGCCTGGGTCAGCTCCCGAGAGGAGACCTGCCTGCTATCCAGAAGCCCTCGGGCTTCGTGGAGGGTGAGGTCGAAGAGATTTGCCGCCATTACTCCAGCACCGCCTTGACCCGGAAGAAGTCGCCCTCCCTGTGGGGAGCGTTGGCCAGGATGTCCTCCTTGGGAAAGGGAGGGTGAGGTTCGTCCTCTCTCATCACGTTTTCCAGGGCCACCGAGTGCCCGGTGGGAGGGACGTCGGTGGTGTCCACCTGTTTCAGCACCTCGAAGCTCTCCAGGATACTGGAGAGCTGGTGGCGAAAGTGCTTAGCGTCCTCCTCACTCAGCCCCAGGCGGTAGAGAAGGGCGATGTGCCGGACTTCCTCGATGCTCAGTTTAGGAGATGTCATGATCGCTCACCCATCCGTTGTAAGGTCAGTTCAGTGTAGCAAAGAGGTCATCTTCCTTCAAGGCGCTGTACTGGGCGCACATCCATGTTGCCAGCTCACTCCGTCTCCCCCATCCGGTCTCCAGGTTTTGTTGATAGGAGCAGGCCTGGCGTTTATGGCTACGGAGACCTCGATGATACTACATGGGTACGCGTTGATTCTCTGGGGCGCGCACGAAAGATCAAAGGTGAGTCTGAGCACTGGCTACTGCCACCCAATTATCACAGCCGCAATCCGCATCCGGCTTACCAGCTAGGCCACGAATGGGCGGTAAGTTATGAATATCAAATGCTATTGGTCTATCCCAGGGCGGACGCATCGTTTTTGTCGTACGCCGGTATGGTGAACTACTACTCCTCAATCCACAAGAGTGCCCGTGAGATCAATCCGAGGCTTCTCACCGAACTTACTCCTCTGGCTGTGAATGTCAACCCAAAAGGCACCCACTCACATCAGTGGAGTTACCCTGCTTTGGTGGACACCTGGAGATCGGTTATCGCCCTTCTTGCTCTTGTATGAGCCCTTCCAGGTAATGGGTGGACTCCTGGAGCCTGGCCTGACGGCGGGCAAGCACAAGCACATAGCCCAGGATGATAATCCAGGCAATGGAAAAGGCGGCGGTCAGATACCACAGGTTGTCCATCTACGCTTCCTCTCTTTCCTCCAACTCTTGAAGCAACACAGCGTTCCTGCGCTGGACAGCCTCGATGGCGGAGCGCAGCGACAGGAGAGCCAGGTACAGGAACGTCATGGCCGCCAGACCCACTAGCAGAGCTACCAGCATGCGAGTGTCCAGGTTCAGGCCCCCACCGGTGAAAACGACCGGGTGAATGGTGCGCCACCAGCGGATGCTGAAATACACGATGGGCACGTCCACGAAGGCCACAATTCCGAACACCGCGGCAAACCGCGCCTGCTGCGTGGGGTCTTCAATGGCGCTGCGCAGCATCAGGTACCCCACATACACCATCCAGAGAAAGAGGGTGGTGATAAGGCGGGGGTCCCATGTCCACCAGGCACCCCAGACAGGCTTTGCCCAGAGAGACCCCAGAACGAGGGCCAGGGAGGTGAACAACACGCCGATCTCCGCCGAGGAGACGGCAAGGATGTCCCACCTCTCCTGCCGGCGGTACAGGTACACCCCGCTGGCGACGAAGGTGACGAAGAAGGCAAGGAAAGCCACCCAGGCAGCGGGCACATGGATGTAGAAGATGCGCTGGACGTTGCCCATGGTGGCCTCCCGGGGAGCGAAGGCCAGGGCAAAGTACATGGCCACGGGCATCGCCAACAGGGCGGCCCAGGCAAAGGTGCGTGGCGTCCCCAGGCCGTGTCGCAGACGAGGGAACTCATGGGTGGCCATCGGTGTTCCAAGGCGAGGCGAGACCCCGAGATATTCACGCATCACTACCCTCCAGCACGAACTCAAAGAGAAGGACACCCACAGCTAGGAAGATGGCATCGAAGGCTGCCAGCAGCCCCAGCCATGGCAACAACTCGCCGACGGGCTTCTCCTGGAGCACCAGGGCGGTCGCCTCCACGCTCCCCACGACGACCGGCAGCACCACGGGCAGGAGCAGCACGGGCAGCAGCGCTTCCCTGGTGCGGGCGCTGGCGACCAGAGCGCTGAACAGGGTGCCGACGGCGCAGAACCCCAGGGTGCCCAGGAGCACGACGGGCAGAATCAGCGGGTGCAGCAAGGGGATGTTGAATAGCAGCGCGAACAGGGGGAGGATTGCCATCTCCATGACCAGCAAGAACAGAAGGCTGGACACCACCCGCGCAGCGTAAACGGCCCCCCTGTCCACCGGCGCCACCAGGATACCGCCCAGGGACCCCCGGTCTTTTTCCCCTACAAAGGTGCGCCCCAGCCCCAGCACCCCGGCAAACACAAATGCCACCCACAGCAGGCCCGGCCCCAGCGCCTCCAGGCGCTGACGCTCCAGGTCCAGGGCGATGTTGAAGATGACCAGGGCGATGAGGGCGAAGACGAAGGAGTTGGCCACCGCCTCGCGGCGCCGCATCTCCACCCTGACGTCCTTCAACACCAGGGCCCAGGCCTTCCCCAGGGAGGCGTTGCGCGGCCTACGGGTGGTGGCCGTCGAGATAGGCGCGATATCTACACTCAAGCTCTTCAACACTCATTGACTCCCTGGAAGCCTCGAAAGCCAGCTTCCCTCTGGCAAGAACTCCAAAGCGCGTCCCCAGCCGGTAACCTTCACCAATGCGATGCGTGGCTACGAGAACAGTCAGGCCATTCCCCAGCCCTTCCGACAAGACCTGGGATAGGACTTGGAGGGCCACACTGTCTAGGCCCGTGTCCGGCTCGTCCAGAAGGAGAACCTGCGGCCCTCCCAACAGAGCCCGGGCCAGGGACAGCCGCTGCTGCATTCCGCGAGACATGGTGCGCACCAGGTCGTTGGCGCGCCTGGCCAGGCCAACCAGACCTAGCAACTCGGCGATGCGACCTGGCCCGTCGGAGACCTCGTACAGGGAGGCATACAGTTCCAGGTTCTCCCTGGCCGTCAGGTCCGGAAACAGGTACATCTGGTGGGAGACCACCCCTACCATGGGGCGAACCATTGACGGCTCGGTAGCCACGTTGAAGCCGCCGACCCACGCCTCGCCGGACGTTGGGCGGACCAGGGTGGCGAGGATGCGTACCAGGGTTGTCTTGCCCGCGCCGTTGCCGCCGAAGAGGACCAGGCACTCGCCAGGGGCCACTGTTAGGTCCAGGCCACGGAGCACCTGTCGCGGGCCATAGGAGAAGCGCAGATCGCGACAGAGGATTCCCTGGGTAGTCGCTGCTTTCTCTGCCGAGTCCTCGCTGCCTCGAACCCCGACCCCGCTACTTGCGTTCGTTGTCATCCCACTCTTCTTCGTCCGGGTCAGTGGCAATGGTGCGCCCTGGGCGCACCATTGCTGGGACGAGGGCCCTGCGCCGCTTCAGCGCCACAGCCAGGAACAGGCCGCCAATGAGGCCCAGGCCGGTCAGGCCTCCAGCCAGAAACTTGAAGTTGCCGCGTATCCCGGAGCCGCCACCGAGCCCCGACAACTCCAGGTTCAGGGTATCTTGAGAGGGCGATAGGGTAGCGCTGTACACCCCGAACTGTCCCTCCTCTTGGAGGTCCATCGGGCCTTGCGATACGACTCCCTGGCCGGTCACCTGCCCCTGGTTGCCAGAGGTCATGACCAGGATCTCGGCCGGGCGGTAATCTATCGGACGGACAAACTGGAGCTTGCCTTTGCCAGAGTAAGGCAGCCCGTAGTAGTACACGATCTGCTGCTCGCCGGGGAACACAGGGGCCAGTGAACAGAACCCACCCTCGTGCCACGTCACCTGCTCCTCGCTGAGGCCCTGGTGAAGAGTGCCGTTGGATGCCCCCTGGGGGAGAGTGAAGTGCAGCGTCTCGCCCGGATTCCCAACACCACCTTTCGTGGCTCCAACGTAGGTGCGGTTGCCGGAGTTCTGGAACGTGAAGAACTCCAGCACCTCCACAGCGGACTGCTCTGGCTTGGGGTAGAAGATGACGTGAGCAGCCGTGACGCTGATGGTTTCGTCGCTACTGGTGGTTTCGTAGACCAGAATGTCCCGAGACACAGGGAACCCCTCGGCCGGTGCTTCGAAGGGGTCATGGTACATGACGCCCAGGTAGGTGGCGCAGAGGGCCAGCTGGGTGCCTGGGGCCGGCTCCACGCCCTCGAAGGCAAAGGTGCCGTTCGGGCCGCTGGTGGCCTCCAGTACAGGGGCTTCCCTACCGTTTGGAAGCGTCACGTGAAGCTCAAGGAGTTGCTCTGGCACTGGCTCGCCCGTGGTCTTGTTGATGACCGTGCCCTGGACTACTCCGCCCTGGGCGAGAGCCGTCTGTAGCGGGAAGGCCAGGGCAAGGACGGCCACTGCCAGGATGGGAAGTATCAGCTTATGCCTCATGGTCAGCCTCCTGTGGTTGTCCTTTCTCCATTGACCCAGGGATCGACCCGTCAAGGCGTTCCAGACGCCGGAGCACCCCGGCGGCCCGTTCGCGGTACCGCTCCCTCAGCTCCAGATAGTCCGCCTCGGACAAATTTCCCAGGTGGTACTCGAAGTCCAGGTCCCGGATGGCGTCGTAGGCGCTATCCCGCCGGGACAGCAGGGACTCCAGGCGGTCTCGCTCCCAGCTCTGGCCTGTGTCTGGCGCGGGCCTGGCTCGAAACAGCGGCCACAGCACCACTGCTACTGTTGCGCTGACCATCAGCAACGTTGCCACAAGAACCATGGGTTCCTCCCCTCAGATGTCCTCTTTAATATCCCTGTCCACCTGCTCCAGGTACGGGCCCAGGGCAGCGCGGCGCCTCTGCTGCACAGCCACGGTCACCAGGTCCCGTCGGCGATTCCAGGCCTGAAGCAGCAGGTAGATCACCGCTCCGCCGGCAGCGATGGCGGCGAAGGGCGTGATCCACGCCGTGAGGTTGAACCCCCGCTTGGTGGGGGCGGCCAGAATGGTCTCGCCGTACTGACCAACGTAGTAGTCCAGTATCTGGGCCTTGGTCATGCCCTGTACCTCCATGGCGGCGATATCCACCCGCATCTGGTCACCCACGGGGCAGCCCATGGCGCTGGCGCAGGCCTCCAGGGTGTAGGTACAGCCGCATGTGCACATGATCTCCCCCTCCAGCTGGTCCACCATGGACCCTGCCTGAACCGCGCGAGTCCCTGGCCCCGCCACGGCCAGCAGGCCCGCCGCAACCACCATCGCGACCAGGGCAAGCCTACGGCTGAACACGCGCCACCTCCCGCTCCAGCACGTGTTGCTCCCGGCGCACCAGGCGATCCCTCTCCCGGCGGTCGGGCCATATGGCGATGACCGTGCCCAACAGCAGCACGCCACCGCCCAGCCATATCCAGGTGACCATGGGGTTGACCAGAATCTTGAAGGTAGCGCTGCCGGCGTTGTCGTCCCACCCCGCCAGGATGATGTACAGGTCCTCCATCAGCGTGCTGCGCAGTCCAACCTCAGTCACCGGGTTGTCGTGGTTGCGATGGTAGTACTTCTCCGCCTGCATGGTCTGAAGGAAGCGGCCACCCTTGGATATCTCCAGCGAAGCCGACACCACCTGATTGCTCGCAGTCTGGTACTCTTTCAAGCCGCGGTAGGTCACCTGGTAGTTCTTGATGTCGAGGGAGTCGCCAGGCTGCAATACTCCCTCCACGCTGGTGGAGAACAGTGAAGAGGCCACCACCCCCGCCGCCATGACCACGAAGCCCAGGTGGACGATGAGGCCACCGTAGCGGGGCTTGTTGCTGGCCACCAGCCGCGGGAGACCCCGGAACGGGTCTTCTCCACGGGTCCGCCGTCTTGCTCTGAGGCCGCGATAGAACTCCAGCGTGGCAGTGGCCACCACGAAGGCCAGAATCCAGGACGACCCGACGGCCCAGACGTTGGTCACGCCCAGAGCTACAAGGGCTATGGGCATTGCCAGCGACGTGACGAAGGGCCGCAGGAAGTTGCGGAGCAGGTTAGACCGGGACGCCTTGCGCCACCCGATGAGGGGGCACACCGCCATGATGGCCAGCAGGGCTAGCAGGATGGGAGGGATGACCTGGTTGTAGAAGGGCGGCCCCACGGTGACCTTGGTTCCGGTGACCGCCTCCGAGATCAGTGGGAACACGGTGCCCCAGAACATGGCGAAGGCCACCCCCACCAGGAGCAGATTGTTGAACAGGAAGCTGGACTCGCGGGACACCAAGGAGTCCATCTCGCTCTCGCTTCTTAGCTGCGGGAGGCGGTACCACAGGAGACCCACGGACACCGCTAACACAACGAGGATGAAAGATACGAACAGCGGCCCCATGGGGCCCACGCTGAAGGTATGCACCGAGGAGAGCACGCCGCTGCGGGTCAGGAAGGTGCCGAAGATGGACAGGGCAAAGGTGGCAATGATGAGGGCCATGTTCCACACCTTCAGCATCCCCCGGCGCTGCTGGATCATCACCGAGTGGAGATAGGCGGTGCCCGCCAGCCAGGGCATGATGGAGGCGTTCTCCACCGGGTCCCATCCCATGTAGCCGCCCCAGCCCAACTCAACGTAGGCCCACTGAGCGCCGAAGAGGTTGCCCACGCCCAGGAAGAACCAGGCAAAGAGCGTCCATCGGCGGGTGGAGCGGATCCACTGATCGTCCAGGCGGTTGGACACCAGGGCGGCGATGGCGAAAGCGAAGGGGATGGTGAACCCCACGTACCCCAGGTACAGCGTGGTGGGGTGGAAGAACATCCCCATGTTCTCCAGGAGGGGGTTGAGACCCTCGCCCTCGGCGGCGGAAAATGGGAGCTTATCGAAGGGGTTGCTGACGAAGGTGGCCAGGCCCAGGAAGAAGGCCAGCACCCCTGCGATGACGGCGATGATGACCGTGAGCAGGGCCAGGTTCTGCCGCCGGTTCTGCCACACCACCACCACCCCCATTATGGAGAGGACCCACGCCCAAAGAAGAAGGGACCCGGCCTGCCCTGCCCACCAGGCGGCGATGGTGTAGGGAAGGGACATATCCGAGCTGGAGTACTGGTACACGTACTGGATGGTGAAGTCCCGGGTGACGAAGGCGTACACCATGGCTGCCGAGGCCAGGGTTAAGAGCCCGGCGGCGGCCAGGAGGCCTGCGCGGGCGCTGTCCGCCAGCTCGCGGTAGTTCAGGGCCTTCCCCAAAGAGGCGGCCACCATAACGTAGAGAGCCACGAGAAAGGCTACCATCAGGCTCATGCTTCCGATGTCGGTCATTGGCTTTACCTACTCCCTATGGCGTCCATTAGATAGACGGAACATACTTGCTGGGGCACTTGGCCAGCAGGATGTCTGCGTTGAAGGTGCCCTCCGGCGTCAGCGCTCCCTCCACCACCACTTCGCCACCCGGCGTGAAGGCATCAGGCACTACCCCCTGGTATGTGACGGGGATGCTCTGCTGCCCGTCCGTAACGTCGAAGTGGAGGGTCATGCCCCCGGAGACGGCGTGCACGGAGTCCTGCGCGACCGTGCCTCCCAGCCGGACCCGTTCGCCGATGGACTCCCCTTTGGCCAGAAGCTCGCCCGCCGTCAGGTAGTACATGGCGGCGTTCTGGATGCCCACGATGATGAGATATGCCAGAGCCAGGAGTACCACCGCCGCCACAATCATGAACTTCTTCCGCTTCCAGAAGGCGGTGGCGCCGCCTGGCCCTGGGTGCCTTCCCTGAGCTGGTGCCGTTCTCGCCGGTGTGGTCATTCCATCTCCTATAACAGGGTGCTGAAAAACTCCTCCGACCATCCCCCTAGCCCCCTTCCTGGCCAGGAAGGGGGAGAATTTGAATCTGTGGGACACCCCCAGACCCCCGTCAAAGGGGCTGCGCCCCTCTGCACTCCTCCTTTTTCATCAGCCTCCTAAAACTCACGCAGGGCAGCTTCAACAAAGAATGTCCCGCTGTCCCCTGGAGGCGTAATCCAGATGACCTGGGCATCGCTCTGGAAGAAGAAGTAGTGGGCGTTGTTGCCATCGCTGACGGTGAAGACACGCCGCCCGGCAAGACTCAATTCCCGCAGGTTGGAGAAGGGGGTCCCGCCCTCTCCGATGGCCTGGGCCATGGCCTCCAACTGCTCCCGGGCGGCGTCGGGCGACGTAGCGGTCCCGGCCCAGACAACCCCGCCCTGCTCGTAGTAGGCCACCCTCGCCTCGGTGAGCTGGGGGGACCCCTCCTGGTGCAGCCCCGCCACCATCTGAAGCGCCTGGGGGCCTTCCACCGTGCTGAGGAGTCTGAAGCCTCCTATCTCCTCCGGGATGGCGCTGGCCTGGGGCAGCCGCTGGACGACGCCCCAGAGGCCCGCCGCAACGACTGCAACTATTAGCACAAAGAAGCCCATCTGAGCTGCTTGGAATGAGCTCTTTGCCCGCCGCGCCGGGGCGCTTCTAACCTGTCGAGGGGCAGGTGGCATGGGCAATCTCTGTTCATTAGCAGGAGGAATGCTTGTGTTCACAGTCACAATCTTACGGAGCGAACCTTAAAGGAACCTGAGACGAGGCTGAGAAGTGGCTGTGGTAGCCGCGTCGCAAGGAAGGGGAACGGAGGTGAGAGATGTCCACGGGTGGCCCCCCTGAGCGAGTCAAACCCTACACCGTCGCCAGGATGCCCAGACCCAGGGCCACTACTCCAGCGCCGAGGCCCAGGCGAACCCACTCCTTGTGGTGGAGGTTCCAGCGGGCCAGGCGGTTCATCGCCGGGCGGGCAGAGGCCGCGGCCAGGATAGCCACCAGCGGCAGGACAAACATGACGTTGTACAAGACCAGGTACAGATAGGATTGCACGGGGCTCTGCTGGAGGGCCAGCATACTGAGAATGACCAGGTACACGGCTCCGCTACATGGCACGGTGCACAGGCCCACCAGGATTCCCAGGCCGAACATGGTGGCAAAGGATGCCCGCTGGCTCCAGTCCCGCACAAGGCTGCCTATTGCCGCCGGGGCACTCAGGCGGAGCCCCCACCCGGGCACCAAGTAGTCCTTTATCATCCACAGCCCCAGGAACACAGCGGCCAGCGCTCCCAGCCGAGACCCCACGTGGTTCTGAGCCAGGGCCGTGGACACCCTGAGCAGGCCAACCCCCAAGGTAAGGTAAGTAAGGAAGATGGCCACGATGAAAGCCCCCCCAAAGAGCAGCAGCCTGCCGCGCAGGGTCGAAGAACTGACGCTCTCCACCCCTCGGTTCACGGAGGCAACGGCGGCCACGAAGAGAAGAAGCACGGTGAAGGCGCACGGGTTGATGCCATCAACAAGACCGGCAGCAATGATGGTCGGCAGGGCAACCGAGGGAGCGGAGAGTGGACTGGCGGGGCCTGCATACAGGCGGGCCGGGGTCTCCCAGAGGCCCGCTGCCAGGCCGATGGCGAACACCAGGATAACGAGAATGGAAAGCGCCACAATAGTGCGGCGGTTGACCACGCTCATCCCTGTACTACCAGGGTGCCCCACATGTACGGGTTCTCCTTGCCACCGCAGCAGACCGAGCAGTAGAAGCCGAAGGTCCCGCTCTCTGAGGGGGTGAAGGTGAACTCCTTCGTCGTCAGGGGCGGAACCTCGACGTCCACCCCCAGCTCGTCTATGGCGAACTGGTGCCAGCCACCGCCGTCGGTGTGGAACTGGTCCTCTTTGTTCACCAGGCGAAGGGTGATGGGCTCCCCCAACCGAGCCTCGATGCGCGATGGATTGAAGCCCTCCATGGACGGCTGGACAATCACTGCGCCGGGGCTGCCGCCTCCACTGGGCCTCACGGCGGGTCAGAGGAAGTAGGCGGCCAGAGAAATGACGGCTAAGGTTACGGCCCCGAAGGCCAGGAGGCGAACTGTTCCACCCGCACGACGAGCCGCCGCCTTGCGCCGCCGGTTCGAGAGTCCTCTCGCATTCATGGTTTGTTTCTCCACGGGCTACCTCCTTGACTCACCTCAAGTCTGATGCGGGTGGTCTGTCTGGGTCTTTCATCCATGCCTATCCACCCTCCGGTGAGCCTGGCCGTTCTCCCACACTGAAACCCATCCGGCGGCTTGTGGGGTGGTGAAGGGACACGGTCACCATGGACACCAGCTCATAGGGGAGAAAAGCGACATCCATATCCGCACAGGTCTTCGCGTCCCTGAAATGCTGGACAGCAAACCAGGTGTCCGCCAGGTGGACGGCGTGGCACAGGTCCAGGGTACGTCCTGTAGCCAGGTGGAGGTTTACCACGGGCACAGCGTCAGGTTGCCCGTGGCACTCCTTCGTCACACGGTCCGGCAGGACTTCTCGGTAGAAGCTGGCGTCGAAGGCCATAGCCGTTAGCGCCAGTCCATCATTCCTTGGGCGGACTGCATCATACCACCGCCCGTGGGGCCGTTCATGGCCCCATGATGGCCGTCGCCCACGTGCTCTTCCATGGCATGGGAGTCCTCTTCGGCCATGTGGGTTTCGGTATTTTCGTGGTGGTCATCGCTCATGTGCCCTTCCATGGCCCGCCACTCCTCTTCGGTGAGGGAGCCCATGGCCCCGGCCATGCCCTCCACGTCGCCCGCCTCACACGTCTCGTGCATCGCTGCATAGGTGTCCGGCGCGGAGTCATCCGCCTGTCCAGGCGATGCAGCCCATGCGGGAATCGCCAGGACTGCCCCAACAAGAAGTACGACGACCACACCAGTGGCTCCAAACCACCAGGATATTCGCATTCTCACAAGATTCCCCCTTCCTTCCAACAGGATTGGCTTTACCATTGAGACATCCAATGCCGGCTGTCCCACAAAGGATGATGCCAGCCGGCCGTTCTAGTGATGTCCGCCTGTTCAGCCACCTGCCATGGGTTTGGGGCCGACCTTCAAATACTTTCCCGGCTCCTTGGCGAAGTCGGCTTTGCAGCCGGGGGAGCAGAAGTAGTGGGTCTTGCCCATGTGAACGATGGGGGCGGCGGCCTTCTTGGGGTCCACCTGCATACCACAGACCGAGTCCTTCTCCTTACGTGACCAGAACACCATTTCGATTACCTCCTTCCTTAGCTTACTATAGCTTACTATCGAGACGTCGCCGAGGGTCTCATGAACCTAGTGACAGCCCCCGCTCGCACTGCGGTCGCTCTTCTCTCCCACCCTAGCCACGGCGTCCTGCTCCCCTGGCTGCTTGGTGTGCTCGTGCCCTTCCATGCCACGTCCACCATACCCGTGGCTGCCGTGCCCGTGAGCTCGCATCATGAACAAGAAATGCACTCCGCCAAACAGAATCCATATGCCATAGCTTTGCAAGAAATCCCACATGACCGTCACCTCTCAATTCCTTGGCCTTTGATATATGTCCTTTCCTTCGCTTCTGCCATGCTTTCCTCCGACTTGATGGCCCGGGGAGACTTTGGCCCACCCCGAGGGGCCGTGACCACTAGACTACCCCGGTACATGCCCCACTGGCAGGTGAACAGGAAAGTCCCGGCCACGGTAGGCACGAACTCCACCGTCGTCTCCTGGAAGGCGGGAAGGCGCCGGTCTATGCCAAAGCCGGCAAAGATCACCCGCTCCGAGCAGGGGTTGTCTTCCCTACGCAGGAAGCGGAGCCGCACCGGCACACCCTGCTGCACCCGGAGCATGTCTGGGCGGTAGCGCCCGTTGATGACCACGCGTGCCTTCTGGTAGCCGTCGACGGTGAGTGACGCCCGCTGTCGATGGTGCAAATGAAGCCTTGCCACCAGCAGTCCGGCGACTACGATGCCAACTGTAACCGCAACCTCCATGCCACTCACCTGCACAAAAAGCGTTCCGTCAGGGCTTCTGTCATCATCACTCTAAGCCCACATCCTTAAAGCAAGATGAACTGAGCCTGAGAACTCTGGGGGATTGTCTATCAAGAGCGAGGCGGGCCAGTGTCCTGTCTCCGAAAAAGGAGCCTGATTGTCATTGCGAGGAGTCCTTCACTGGAAGGACGACGAGGCAATCTGGGGTGGCGCTCCGCCCTCTCTACCTTGCGGTCATTTGGGGTTTGCCCCTGTATCTCCCCGTTTCGTCAGATACGTCTCCGGATGCTCCTGGAACCGCTCCAGGCATCTCTGGGAGCAGAAGAACTGCCTGGCTCCCTGGTACGTAGCGAAGAGGGTGGCCGTCCACTGGTCCACCTTCATCCCGCACACCGGGTCCTGCACCCACAGGTGGGCCTCCTCCTTGCGGTCTCGTAGCTTGCCGTCCTCCAGCCACAGAATGCGGTCGGCCATGTCCTCCAGCCGGGGGTCATGGGCGACGATGAGCACCGTCCGGCCCTCGTCCCGGGCGATGTCGTGAAGGATCATCATCACCTCGTGGCCTGTCTTGGAGTCCAGGTTGCCCGTGGGCTCGTCGGCCAGAATGAGCCTGGGGTTGTTTATCAGCGCCCTGGCGACGGCTACCCGCTGTTTCTCTCCCCCGGAGAGGTTTCGGGGCAGGTACCGCCTTCGCTGGGAGAGGCCCAACCGCTCCAGCAGCTCAGAGGCCCTCTCCTGGGCGGCCCTGGTGCCTCCGGGCACCAGGCTGGCGGGAAACAGGACGTTCTCCTGCGCGCTCAAGCTAGAGAGCAGGTTGAAGGCTTGGAAGATAAAGCCAACCTCTCGGGCTCGGATGTCCGGCAGGCGGGACTCGCTGAGAGTGGTGATCTCCACCCCGTTAATGAAGACTTGGCCCGAGGTGGGCCGCAGCAGCCCGCCCAGCATGGAAAGCAAGGTGGTCTTGCCGGAGCCCGAGGGGCCCATGATGAGCACCAGCTCGCCCTCCCGGACCTCCAGCGTCACGTTGTCCACAGCCCGGACTGTCGTGAGCCCGGAGCCGTACACCTTCGTAAGGCCGATGGCTTGTACGGTATGCTTCTCCCTCATGACTACTCCTTTACTCCTTGAACACCACTCCAGGCTCCACACGGGCGATCCGATAGGCGGGAAGCAGCGCCGCCAGCGCGGCAATGCCCACGGCGACCACGGACACCCGCAGCAGGCTCCCCACCGGGTAGTCCAATGCGATCTCCGGTGCCAGGGCTGGGATAAGCGCCCGAGCCAGGTACGCCACCGCCACTGCTGTACCCAGGCCTAGAAGCACGACCACCAGAGCCTGGAGCGCCACCACCGCCAGCAGGTGTCGGTTCTTCGCCCCCAACGCCTTGGCGATGCCATACTCCCTGGCCCGGCGCACCGTGGCTGTGTACATGGTGAGACCGACCACCAGCGCACCAACTACGGATCCGATCCAGGTCATGATCTGGATGAGGTCTACCCCCATCTGGCGTGACATATCGAGGTCGCTAGCCACAAACGCCTCTCGCGTCATGACATGCACGCCGGGCACCGCCTGCTGGATACGCGTTGCCAGGGCGTCGGGCGCGGCCTCCGCCTCCGCCCTGACGAGGAAGTAGCTGGCCGCCCCGGGCGCTTCCAGGAGCTGCTCCAACTCATCGTAGGCGAGGAAGGTGATGGAGTTGACCATGGAGAAGGTGTCCATGGAGAGGCCAACCACTCGGAACTGGCGGCCCAGGACAGTGACCGTGTTCCCCAGGTCAACCCCGCCCTGTCGAGCCAGGACGTCCGGGATGACGGCCTCGCCGGGACCGGGGATTGCGGTCCCCCTGGCCATGGCCCAGGGGCCTCCCGCCGCCGCGTCCGGGCGCACCCCCACAATGTAGGAGAACCAGCGACGCTCTCCTGCCTCCACAGGGCTGCTGACATAGAGGATGGGCGTGGCGTCCCGCACGCCCGGCACGGCCTCGACGCCTCCCCTGAGGCTGCTGGGCAGGACGGAGCTGGCCATATGCATATTGGAGACGCCCTCCTGCATCACCCACACGTCGGCACCCGCCCGCTCAGGATATGTCACCAAATCCTGGGAAACCCCGACGAAGACGCCCTCCAGCAGAAGCACCAGCACCAGTGCTGCCGCCACGCCGCCGATACTTATGAGGAGGCGGCCTCGCTCCTGGAACAGGTTCTTCATTCCCAGCCGTACCATAGCTCTACTGCCGGAACACCAGGGCCGGGTCCACGCCGGCGACCTGGCGAACTGGAATGAGGGATGCGACAGAGGCCATGATGATGGTGGCAACGCCGGCGCGCAGGAGCACCCCGCCGTCCCAGGGGAGCACCAGATACTTGGGTAGCAGCCACCCGATGAGGGCCGCCACCCCAAAGCTGGCTAAAACCCCCACCACGAAGCCCGCCGCCGCAAAGGCGATGACCTGGCCCAGCACGTAGCCGTACAGGCGGGCGTTCCTCGCGCCGATGGCCTTCATGATGCCGTACTCTCGCAGCCGCTCGAAGACGGCAGCGTACAGCGTAAGGCCAATGACCAGTACCCCTGCCCCATAGGCCACGCCGACCAGCAGGCGCAGCACCGATCCCATGAGGTCGCGCACGATAGCGACATCCTTGGCCGCCAGCTCCCCGGGCGTGAAGACATCCACCGCGGGCACCGCCGCCTCGATGGCTGTGCGCACGCGGGAGACCTGGGCGCCCGGCTCCACCTCCACCAGTAGGGAGCTGGGGGCGCCCGCACTGGGGGCCTCTCGTCCCACGGAGGTGAGGGTGAAGGCGTCCTCCAGGCTGATAAAGAAGTACGAGCCGAACCAGGAGGCGGTCTCCGCCGAGAGCCCGACGACGCGGAAGTCCCGGCCGTAGATATCCAGGTGGTCGCCCAGAACCAGGTCATTGGCTCGTGCCAGGGCGTAGTCCACCACCACCTCGCCGGGGCCGCCCAGGTCACGCCCTTCCTTGAGTCGCCATGGCCCCCCGACGCCGTGATAGCCGACGATGGTCGTGGTAGTCTTCTTGTTCCCCTGAGTGTAGATCATCGGCACGTTGACTACCGGGTGCACCGCCCGTACTCCGGGCACGGCCCTCACCTGGTCCGCGACGTCAGGGGGCAGGGCTGAGCGTGTGAAGGACGCTCCTTCCACCCCCGCTCGGGCGGTGATGAGCTGGACGGGAAGGTGTTCGCGGTAGGCGCGTATCTGCCGCCACATCCCGACCTGGAACCCTTCCAGCACCATCACCAGAAGGATGGCAGCCCCCACCGCCAGCACACTCAGGAGCGCGCTGCTCCGATCATGGACGAGGCTGCGGTAGAGCAACGGGAACACGTCCGACCTCCTGGGTTTCTGAGTCCATTCTACCCCAGGAACCTTAAATGTAAGTGAGAGGAGGCTGAGGGCGATATTATTATGAACTCATCCCAAAATCTGACCCTGGGGGAGTTCAGAGGGGGCAAAGCCCCTTCTGGCGGGGGTCTGGGGGTGTCCCCCAGATACTTTTCTTCCCCCTCACCCTGGGTAAGTGAGAGGAGGGGGAAACAGGGGGTGAGGGTTCTTGGAATAGCTCTATAGACGGAGCACCTTTACCAAGTCTTTAACATCCCGTCGAGGGCACTTCAAACTCCTCGGTTACGATAGGTACGTAAAGTCGAGGGAAAGGAGGCTACTGACATGATGGGACACGGGATTCGGAGGAATGGGCTGGTCTGGCTGGTGGTGGCCGCTGGTCATGGTGCTGTTCCAGGTGGCCGTGATCGGCCTTGGCGTGGGGATGATGGGCGCGCTGTTCAAGCGGACTCCTGTTGCCACTGCACCGGGAGCAGGGGCCCTCACGCGCTGGTGGGCAGGCAGACTGAGAACCGACTGCCCTTGCCCGGCGTGGACTCCACCACCAGCTCTCCCCCGTGGTGGTCCACGATCCACTTGGCGATGGCTAGGCCCAGCCCAGTGCCGCCGCTGTCTCGCGAGCGGGCCTTGTCGGCGCGCCAGAACCGGTCGAAGACGTGGGGAAGGTCCTCCGGCTCAATCCCGATCCCCGTGTCTTCCACCCCGACGACGGCCCAGGGTTGTTCGTGCTTTAGCCACAGGGTCACCGTCCCTCCCTCCGGGGTGTACCGCAGGGCGTTGTCCACGAGGATGAGGAGAAGCTCTCTCAGGCGGTCCTCGTCCCCCTGGACTACCGCAGGCTCCAAGTTCCCCAAGTGCACAGAGACTCCCCTGGCTAGGGAGCGGGCCTGGCGGTGCGCGTCCACCAACAGGGCGTCCAACTCCACCGGCCTGGTCTCCAGGGCCTGGCCTGCGTCGGCCCGGGCCAGCGCCAGCAGGTCGTTCACCAGCCTGGACAGGCGCTCCACCTCGCGGCGTACGTGGGTCAGGGTCTGTCGCCGCTCGTCCGCGGGCATGTCTCTGATCCTGTCCAACAGGTCCAGGTTACCGCGGATGGCCGTCAGCGGTGCCCGAAGCTCGTGGGAGGCGTCGGCGGTGAACCGCTGCTGGGCGGAGTAGGCCTCTTCCAAGCTGGCGAGCATCTCGTTGAAGGTCCGGGCCAGTTTCCACAGCTCGTCGCTGGAGTTACCGGCTCTCAGTCGGCGGCGGAACCCCCGGGAGAGGGCGATGGCCCGGGCCGTCTCCGTCATCTCCGAAACGGGGCGAAGGGCCCTGCCTGCCAGGGCGCCGCTGAGGAGCCCGACGCTGAGGACGGCTACAAAGCCACCCGCAACGAGCACCCACCGGAGCCTGCCCAATACCCTGTCCTGCTGACGGTAGGAGGAGGCCACCTGCACCCACGCCACAGTAGTATCGCCGACGGTCACCGGAGCGAGGTAGACCTTCAGCCGCTGTCCCTCTAGAAACGCAGAGAATTTAGCCTCGGTCAAACCCTTCCCTGGAAAAGGAAGGCTGCGTCCCTCCAGGTTGGCGGAGCGACTCACCATCGACCCATCCCGGCCAAGAACCTGGACGTACACCTCCGGGGCCTCGAAAGCCTCCAGAGAGGGGACTGTCGGCGTGCCCTCGGCGGGAAAATTGTGGTTGGCGGCGCGCAGGGCCGTCGACATGTGCTCAACGCGGCTGGCGATGGTGTCGTTCACCATGCTCTCCAGGTGCTGGGCCATCTCGAAGTAGAGTGCAACGCCGAAGAGCAGGAACGCGACCCCGAAGATGCCGCCGTACCAGAGACCAAGCCGCACTCGAATGGACAAGCCCCTTACTCCCTCAGCACGTAGCCAGAGCCGCGCATGGTGTGGATAAGGCGAGGCTCGACGCCATCCTCCAGCTTGTTGCGGAGATAGCGGACGTACACCTCCAGGATGTTGGACTCTCCCTCGAACTCATACTCCCACACCCTGTCCATGATCTGGCTCCGAGTCAGCACCTGGCCCGGGTGCCGCATGAACAGGTGGAGGAGCTTGAACTCGGTGGTGGAGAGATGTATCTCCCGATCCCCACGGCGGGCGGTGCGGGATCCGGTATCCAGCTCCAGGTCGGCATACCGCAGGACCTCGGGAGCCGTGGCCTCGCGGCGTCTCAAAAGGGTATGGATACGGGCCACCAGCTCCTCGAAGGCGAAGGGCTTCACCAGGTAGTCGTCGGCCCCTGTTTCCAGGCCCCTCACCCTGTCAGACACGGCATCCTTGGCCGTAAGCATGAGCACGGGTACGTTGCCACCAGCCTTCAGCCTCTGGCATACCTCCATGCCGTCCATGCCAGGCATCATGACGTCCAGCACCACCAGGTCTGGTGGCTGCTCCCGGGCCAGGTCCAGCCCGGCCCTGCCGCCGCTGGCCACGTCCACGGCATAGCCCTCGTAGGAAAGTCCCCGGCGTAGGAAGTCCGTCACGGCCGGGTCGTCGTCAATAACCAGTATCCGATGTTGGGTCATGCTCACCCTTGCGACATGCTTCGCCGGCTCAGCCCTGAACTTTTCGTGGCACTGAAGTGGACCCCATCAGTTGGACAGGAGAGAGGCCACGCTAAGAGTGGAGCCTGTTGCCTCAACATGCTGTGCTGCTGAACAGGGTTGCTGTGATTGTACCACGTGCTGCAGTGGGTCTACGTTCGTGGCGGACATAAACACCTCGGCCGGGATTCAGTACCCAAGGGCCTAGTGAGGCCGCTCGTTATTGTAGAATCGGAAGTACTCGCTGATCCCAATCCTGGCGTCTCGTCCATCCTGGTATGCCTTCAGATACACCTCCTCGTATTTCACTGTGCGCCACAGCCTCTCAACGAAAATGTTGTCCTTATACCACCCCTTTCCGTCCATGCTGATCCGGACTCCATGTTGCTTGAGAGGCTCGGTGAAGGCTTCGCCGTTAAACTGGCCTCTCTGGTTCGTGTTGTTGAAGATGTCCGGTCGCTCTCCCCTGAGCGCTTCCTCCAGAGCCTCGGAGGAGAAGTCGGCGTTCAGGGTGTTTGATCCTTCCACGGAAGGACCAGGAGAGCCCATACCGGCTGTACCAGTCCATGATGGTCACCAGGTACAGGAATCCCCTGGACATGGGGACATAGGTGATGTCCGCCGCCCACACTTGGTTGGACATGGTGATCTCCATGTCGGCGCGAAACTCCGGCGGGTGGGGCCGTACAAACCTTCGCATGATGAACTCCTTCTGGGATCAGTGACCCCAATTCTCCAGGTGTCCACCAAAGCGGGTCAAATCCAAAGCTCCTTGATAGCAGACCGACACGAAACCCGATGGCGGGTCTCCGGAGGTAAGGTTATCGGCAGTTCTGGCAATAAGCGGAACTAGCCGGCATTAGGCAGAGAACCCGAGATGGCCCAGGGCCTTGTTGATTGGTGCGCATAATAACAAGCAAGCCCCTCGAACCATATGAGCGGGGCGCTGTTCAGGAACCCGCTCGTGTCCTTCGGCAGGCTCAGGGTGAGCGGACAAGAGCCAGTCTTTAGAGAATCGAATGACGCTGTCCCCGTACACCAGGTCGACTGGGCCTCGCCTCCCTGCTATAATATCTTCCGAAGGTGCAAGCCTGTCAGCGGGAGTAGCTCAGCGGTAGAGCTCCGCCCTTCCAAGACGGACGTCGTGGGTTCGAATCCCATCTCCCGCTCCATTGTTGTGACCCTTCATGCCATCTTCCAGCAACAATCCTGAATTCGTGACCTCCGTAGCTTCTCCCAACAAGACAGGGCAGATAACGCCCCAGCAGGCGTTCCTTCTCCTGGAAGGGGAGCAGGGCGTGGCCCGGTGGGAACCCAGGTTCGACCCCATCTCGGAGCTCATCTACACCATCCTCTCCCAGCACACCTCCGACGTCAACGCTCTGAAGGCCTACCATAGCCTTCAGGAGGCCCTCGGCTCGTGGGAGCGGGTCGCCCAGGCCAACCCGGAGGAGATCGCCCAGGCGATATGGATTGGTGGACTGTCCAGGGTCAAGGCTCCCCGCATCGGGGCGGTGCTCCAGGCCATCCAGGAGGAGTGCGGCAAGTTGGACATCTCTTTCCTCAAGGAGATGCCCCTGCCCCAGGCCAAGGCGTGGCTGCGGCGGCTTCCCGGGGTGGGGCCCAAGACCGCGGCCATCGTGCTGTGCTTCGCCCTGGGCATGTCCGCCATGCCCGTGGATACCCATGTTTACCGGGTGAGCAAACGCCTGGAGATCATCCCCTCCAGAGCCACCACCGAGCAGGCTCACGACCTCCTGGAGGCCGCGG
The DNA here is from genome assembly GCA_015661155.1 of Dehalococcoidia bacterium. Classification (GTDB taxonomy): domain Bacteria; phylum Chloroflexota; class Dehalococcoidia; order Lucifugimonadales; family UBA2985; genus JACVQK01. Next base: position 68,150 of record JACVQK010000001.1, read on the forward strand.
TAGCCCCAGAGCAGGTCTTCGCCTTCCACGTCTACCTCATCACCCACGGACGGCGGGTGTGCAAGGCGCGGCGACCCCTGTGCCAAGGGTGTGTGCTCAGGGAGAGCTGCCCCTCCGCCTTCCGGGTGTAGCAGGGCGAGCCCCTTCGGCAGGCTCAGGACAGGCTCTGCACCCACATTCCTCAGAGGCATTCATAGACGAGCCGAATTCAGGGTCTGTGAGATGTGGGTCTGGGCTGTGCCCAGGCAGGGCGTGCCCTGCACCCATACTCAACTGTTGCTGCGCTGGTCTGACCATCCTTCAGATGAAGGACGGTTCGTAAGGTGTGGGTCTGGGCCATGCCCAGTGGAGGACATCCCCAGACCCCCGCCATGGTCAGGTTTTGGGATGAGTTCATGTCTCACCCCGTACAGCGCCTTTCGATGGTCCGCTCACCCTGAGCGCAGCCGAAGGACACGAGCGGGTTCCTGAACAGCGCCCCGCTCAAATGGTTCGAGGGCTTGCTTGTTATTGTACATGCTAGTCCGCAAGGCGTCAGGGTTATCTTGGATTCCTTGCCACATGCAGGAACTATCAATATCGTCATGATTTCACAAACGTCAGGATCGATTCCTGGGCCAAGCGTTTACTCAAGGGTGAGGTATTTGACACGTAGATCGGTGGTGGTAAGTGGCGCATCGTATCCAGTGTTTGCCGGATCGGTTTGCCCACAATTGAAAGTCCAATCGATGTGGCGAGAAGCTTTGACCTGCCCCCCGGAAACCGGTCCGGGTGAATTGCTAGACTCTGGACCAATGGTGCTCACTCTAACTCATTCCATTGGTACAATGATCCGGGGCAGGTCAACTCAGCACTTCCCATGCGGGCGAAAGTGTGTTGAACGATTGGGAGTGGACTGCAAAGCGTTGACAAAAGGCTCTGTGCAAATCTATACCCGCTTGTGTTTGAAGGAGGCCAAGGCACTTGGTAGCGGTCATAGGCACATCAGCCTGAAGCATCTGCTCAGGCGGTCAGGCTCAGCCTTGGCCGGGCCGCTCCTCATCGCTGGCGCGTGGGCATAGCCTTCCTGGAATGAAATCACCACGTTTGGATCTTCGGAGTCTTCCATAAGTAGCCTGTTGGCAAAAACTGAATAGATGCGGGACGGGTCACATCCATGTGGCGAACTCGCGTTTAGAATCCTAAGCAGTTTCAGGAGGAGCACAGTGAAGTCGTTTGTTTGTCATAGTCGTATCGTGGTCCTGTTGGCTCTTATGGCCATAGTAGGGGCGCTTGTCCCAGGCTTGGCCCTGGCAGATGGGCCTGTACCAGGCACTGACGCCGACAACGTCGGGCCATCGGACGTGTTCTTCGGGTCGCTATTGCCGGTGGTGACCGAAACAGGTTACGTAAGCCTCTCTGTGGACGGAGAAGGCACTACAGGCAGTTCAGCCACTGTCCAGGTCCAGAAGCCTAGCGGCGCTACGGTAAGGGTGGCATATCTTGCCGCTGCCAGCACCGGATTTAGTGGCTACAACATACCCTCCTCCAGTATTTCGGTAAATGGCTCTCCGATTCCTTCGTGGGCATTCACGACTCCCAGCAGTATCAGTTCCTGGAATCACTGGGCCAATGTGACCTCACTAGTTAAATCCACAATAGACGCCGCCCCAGCAGGAACTGTCAACATAACCATAGGCGAAGGCAGCTCCAGCAGTATCGACGGCACAATTCTCGCAGTCATATTCGACGACCCTAACCAGGCGGTCAGCAACACAATAGTGCTTCTCTTCGGGGCACAGAATATCAATGGCGACACATTTAACATAGGTCTGGGAGAACCTCTGGACAAGAGTGACCCTAACCTGATTCTCAATATGTCTCTGGGTATATCCTTTGGTCATCAACCTTCCAGCCAGTACAGCTTGGTCAATGTCAACGGCACCAGAATGACCACTTCGGCTGGCGGTGAAGATGATGGTCAGGTTGCGAACGGCGCGCTGCTGACTGTTGGCGGTGTCGGCGACACCAACACTAACCCTGCAAACCCTTATGCCACGGGTTCAATGGGGATCCGTTATGACGACGAGCTCTATAACCTGCTTCCCCTCGTAAACACAGGAGACAGCTCCATAACGGTCTATTCTCAGAATCCATCCAACGACGACAATATCTTTTTCTCCGCCCTGTTCCTGGCCTCCGCTGCCGCGGTTGTGGACGAAGGCGCTATTTTGACGCCATCTGCCGCCACGAATCCGGTTGGCACTTCACATACCGTAACTGTCAAAATACAGGACGACAATGGCAACCCTGTAGCTAACAGAAGCGTGACATTCAGCATAGTTTCAGGGCCAAATGCAGGTAATAGCTTTACCGCTACTACAAACGCAAGTGGTCAGGCCATCTACACATACACTGGCAATACGGCGGGTTCTGACCACATCGTGGCCGCATTCGTGGATTCCCACGGGCAGACTAGGCAGTCCAACGGGGCAGTTAAGACATGGGTTGTAACTAATACACCTCCCGCGGTTACGGCGGACAGCCCAAGCGTCGCTACGAACGAAGGAACGGCTGCAAGCAACACGGGCACGTACAGCGATTCAGATGCCGGAGACAACGTTAGTATCACGGCCAGCGTGGAGGCCGTGACCAAGACAGGCACTAACAGCGGAACCTGGAGTTGGACCAACAGTGCACCGGATGGCCCTGCTGACTACGACGTGACTATCACAGCAAATGACGGCACCGCGCCTCCCGTGAGCGTTACGTTCCATGTACACGTCAACAACGTGGCGCCGACTATTAGGCGCTGAATGGGAATCTAGTGGCGCAAGCCACTGACCCGGCGGGTTCCAATGACCCGTTGACCTTCCAATTCGATTGCGACAACAATGGCTCCTATGAGACGCCAGCCTATCCGAACACCTCGAGTGCCGACTGCTCTTTCGACGACAACGGCAGCTACACCGTGGGCGTACAGGTGTCAGATGGAGACGGTGGTGTGGCTACAGGTTCCATAACGGTGGTCGTGCTCAACGTTCCGCCGACGGCGTTCCTGCCCAATCCTGCACCGGTCAACGAGGGCTCTCCTGCGACGCTCACCTTTGAGAATCAGGGCGACCCCTCTGGCGCCGACCACAGCGCGGGCTTCCACTACTCTTTCGCATGCGATGGGCTGGACGCATCCCTTGCCACATCCTATGCTGCATCCGGTGCCTCGGCCAGCGCAAATTGCACCTATTTCGACAACGGCCTGTACACAGTGAAGGGCCGTATCTTCGACAAGGACGAGGGTAATAACACCTACGCCGCCACCGTCACCGTGAACAACGTGGCGCCGGTGGTCAACGCCGGTGCAGACCAAGCGGTAAACGAGGGACCGACCCTGGTGCCGACACCTGGACGGGCACCGTGAACTACGGCGACGGGTCAGGCAACCAGGCGCTTAGTCTCACGGGCAAGACCTTTAACCTGAGCCACGTGTACGCCGACAATGGGACGTACACCGTGACCGTGACTGTCACCGACGATGATGGTGGGTCAGGTTTCGACACCCTTACCGTCACCGTGAACAACGTGGCGCCGGTGGTCAACGCCGGTGCAGACCAAGCGGTAAACGAGGTATCACCTGGGGTGACGGCACTACCACTGAGGCAGGGGTTGTCGCACAAGCCCCATTCGGACCTCCGGGCAGCACGGCGGGCGCCGACGGGACCGTGGCAGGGAGCCACGTGTACGCTGACAATGGGACGTACACCGTGACCGTGACTGTCACCGACGATGATGGTGGGTCAGGTTTCGACACCCTTACCGTCACCGTAAACAACGTGGCTCCCGTGGCCACAGCCACCGGCAGCATCATCAACGAGAACGGCACAGCCACGGTAAGCGGCACCATCGCCGACCCCGGTACCCCGGACACCTTCACAGTGGTCATAGACTGGGGCGAAGGTGTGCCCCAGAGCTACGCCTACTCTGCGGGGAGCATTACGTACAGTGAAACCCACCAGTACCTGGACGACAACCCGACGGGGACAGGCTCAGACGTGTACGCCATAAGCGTGACAGTTACAGACGATGACAATGGCGTGGGTACGGCCTCGACCAGCGTCACCGTAAACAACGTGGCGCTGTGGTTAACGCCGGCGCAGACCAGACGCTGACCTTCGGCAGCCCGGTCAGCATTAGTGCCACATTCACGGATCCGGGTACCCTGGACACCTGGACATACACCCTAAACTGGGGCGATGGCACACCGTTGCAGAGCGGTTCTGCTACTCTGTCAGCGCCTATTACAGGCACGCACCAGTATCTAGTGCCAGGTAACCAGACCACCACCGTCTGTGTAACAGACGACGACTTGGGTAAGCATTGCGACAGCGTCGCCATCACCTTCGTTAGCACCAAGGGTAAGATAACTGGCGGGACCCTGCGCTTTGGAAACAACGGGCGCGGCGGCTTCAATGTCCAGTCTGTCGATGGAATAACCGTTCAGGGTAACTTGCAGTACCAGAACGGCTCTGAAAACCTTCATGCGCCCACAATGACTGCCATAGCAGTGTCGCCTGACCTCACCAAGGGTTGGTTCTCTGGCGTGCTGAAAGACGGGCGCGTCTTTGTGGCCTACGTAGAAGACAATGGCGAGCCTGGCAAGAACGACATATACAAGCTGTGGATAAACGGCGTGCTTCAGAACGGTGACGGGAAGCTAACTGGAGGCAACATCCAGATTCACAAGAGCTAACACGTCGCCAGCCAAGCAAACGATAAGAGGCCCGGTCGAAGGATCGGGCCTCTTGGCTTGAGGTGGTTCCCGACTTATTGACAGATAACTAAGAGTGGGGTGTCGGGGCTTGCTCTTGGAATCACAGAGTAACTCTGCTGGAACAACTGCGACTAAGGCTAGGGTCTTGTCACGAATCTTTGTTTGTAGGAAGAACGTCCCTTTTCGTCTGGTGTAGTCTGCATGGTCAGTGGCCCATAGCCCCTCTCATCCTGAGCCGAGTTTACCATGAGCTTGTCGAAGGGCATGAGTGGCAAGATGCATCGGTTCTTTACCCCGTTCATATGGTTCGACAGGTTTACCATGAGCGGGGTCGATCCTGAACCCTCAAATAGCCGAAAGGCCCTGACGGGGACAGCGTACCAGGGGATAGTCAACAGAGTCCCAAAGCAGGTAGAATGGCATGTGAAATGCTGTACATAGACCAGAAGTACGCCCGGGAGATGGTGGCCCACGCCCTGGAGGATGACCCCAACGAGTGTTGCGGCATCCTCGCAGGCAAGAAGGGGCGGGTGCAGAAGCTCTACCGAATGGCCAACGTGGAGGCGAGTCCCTATCGCTATCGGATGGACCCGCAGGAGCTTCTCAAGGTGTATCTGGAGATCGACAATAGCGGTTGGGACATCGTGGCTTTCTACCACTCCCACACCCACTCCGAGGCGTACCCCTCGGCCACGGACCTGCGCCTTGCCACCTGGCCCGAGGTCCGGTACGTGCTCATCTCCCTGTTGGACAAAGAGAACCCCCCCATAAGGGCCTTCCATATAGAGAATGGCAACATCATTGAAGAAGAGCTGGAAATCGGGGGAGCCGGGCGATGACCCCTACCGCCTCCATGTCCCCAGTCCCTAACCAGGAGATAACCCTTTGAGCTTCGCGAACTCTTTCCTCTTTCCCAACACCGCGGAGGCGAGCGGCCAGGGACACCTGGTCCTGGGCGGCTGCGACGTCACCCACCTGGCGGCGGAGTTCGGCACGCCCCTGTACGTCTACGACGAGGCCACCCTCCGGGACAGGTGCCGGGAGTTCCTGGGAGAGTTCCAGAGGCGCTATCCCAAGAGCGCCGTCATCTACGCCTGCAAGGCCTTCATCAACACCTCCCTGGCCCGCCTGTTCCGGGAGGAGGGCCTGGGGCTGGACGTGGTATCGGGAGGAGAGCTGGCGGTGGCCCAGCGGGTGGCCTTCCCCCCCGAAAGAATCTATTTCCACGGCAACAACAAGAGCCGGGAAGAGCTGGAGATGGCCCTGGACTGTCGTATCGGGCGCGTGGTGGTGGACAACTTCCACGAGCTCGCTCTACTGGGTAGGCTGGCGTCTCACCGGGGTGTGGTTCAGGACGTTCTCATAAGAGTCTCGCCGGGGATAGACCCCCACACCCACGCCTACACCACCACCGGAGTGCTGGACAGCAAGTTCGGTTTTCCCATCCAGACGGGGCAGGCGAAAGAGGCCGTGGGAAAGGCGATGAGGGAGCGAGGCGTGAGGGTGGTAGGGCTGCACTTCCATCTCGGCTCCCCCATCTTCGAGATGGAGCCTTTCGCCAGGGCCATGGAGCTGACCCTGGACTTCGCCTCCCAGGAGGGCCTGCCGCTGCGGGAGATAAGCCCCGGCGGAGGCTTCGCCATAGCCTACACCCGGGACCAGAGGCCACCCTCCGTGGGCGAGTACGCCCAGGCCATCACTGCTTCCCTGGAGTCCCGGTGCCGTGCCCTGGGGCTTGAGCCTCCCCTCCTGGTCATCGAGCCGGGAAGGGCCATCGTCGGCCCCGCGGGGGTAGCCCTCTACAGAGTGGGAGCCTCCAAAGACATCCCCGGGGTCAGGAGATACGTCGCTGTGGATGGAGGCATGGGAGACAACATCCGACCCGCCCTCTACGGATCCCAGTACGAGGCGGTGGTGGCCAACAAGATGGGCGTTGAGGAGGGGGAACGCGTAACCATCGCCGGGAGGTTCTGCGAGTCGGGGGACGTGCTCTTGCGGGATGTGACCCTTCCCAGGCTGGAGGCAGGAGACCTCCTGGCTATTCCCGCCGCAGGGGCCTATGCTCCGGCCATGGCCAGCAACTACAACCTCGCCCCAAGGCCGGCCATAGTCATGGTGGCTGACGGCCAGGCCAGGCTCATACGACGGCGAGAGACCTACCAAGACCTGATGAGCAACGACCTGCTCTAACGGAGGGAGCATTACCATGTGGCAAGTGGTGGGGCATGAAGCGGCCATCACCCTGCTGTCCCGAAGCCTGGAGAGGGACATGCTCTCCCATGCCTATATTTTCGTGGGGCCGCCCCAGGTGGGCAAGATGACCCTGGCTCTGGCTCTGGCCCAGGGGGTGAACTGCCTTGCATCCCCGGCTTCCAGGCCCTGTGGCGAGTGCAGCCAGTGCCGCCGCATAGCCCAGGGGCGTCATCCCGACGTGCAGGTGGTGGACCTGGAGGTGAGCGCGTCCAGGGCCACCCTTAAAAAGGAGATAGGCATTGACCAGGTGAGAGAGGTGCAGCACTGGGCTATCCTGAAGCCCTACGAAGGGAGATGCCGGGTGATCGTATTCCGGGAGGCGGCGCATCTGAGCTCGGATGCCTCCAATGCCCTGCTCAAGCTCCTGGAGGAGCCTCCTGAGTCGGTGCTGTTCATACTGCTGACCATAAGAGTGGAGTCCATCCTCCCCACCGTTCTCTCTCGCTGCCAGAGGGTTGACCTCAACCCCCTTTCCCTGAATACTGTAGCCAGGGAGTTGCTCTCGACCCGGGGCATCCCCCCCCAGGAGGCCATGGAGCTGGCCCGGCTCTCTGGAGGAAGGATAGGATGGGCCCTTGAGGCTGCCGGGAACCCCCAGGTCTTGATCGATTACACCAGAGAGGTGGGGCGCGTGGCATCTCTTGTGGAGGACGGGCTGGAGGAGAGGTTCGCCTATGCTGCGGAGCTAGCGACCCTTTTCCCCCGGGACCGCGAGAAGGCTCTGGGGTCTCTGAAGACGGCTCTAAGCTGGTGGCGAGACCTGCTGCTGGTGAAGAAGGGGGGAGAGGAGTTGGTATCCAATGTGTCGGCGAGGGAAGCTCTGCACCGCTGCTCCCAGTGGGTCTCCACTCCCCAGGTGGTGGAGGCCATAAAAAGGACCCAGGACACCATGGATTGCCTGGAGGCCAACGTCAATCCCAGTTTAGCTCTGGAGGTCTTGATGCTTTCCCTACCCCGAAGGGACGGGTAGGAGAGTCCGTACCGAACAGGTTGATGAAAAAGGAGGAGTGCAGAGGGGAGGGCTCCCATCCAGTGGATGGGAATCCCTTTGCCGAGGGTCTGGGGGTGTTCCCCAGACTGGGCTTGGCCCAGACCCACATCTTACGAATCGTAGAACATGGTCAGACCAGCACAGCAATAGTTGAGTATGGGTGCAGGGCACGTCCTGCCCCTTCCTGGCTAGGAAGGGGGACAGGAGGATGGTCGAAAGGGTTTTGAGAGCACCCTGTTAACCACGGCAACGGAAAGGTGGCACATATGTCAAGGGTGGTAGGCGTTAGATTCCAGCGGGCAGGGAGAGTGCAGTACTTCGATCCCGGGGATGTGGAGATAAAGGTAAACGACCAGGTGGTGGTGGAGACAGACAAGGGGTTGGAGATTGCCCTGGTGGTCATAGCCCCGAGCCAGGTGGTGTACAGCGAGATCAAGGAGCCCCTCAAACCCATTACGAGGAAGGCTACCCAGGGGGATGTGCACCGGGGGGGAGAGTTGAAGGCCAGAGCCAGTGAGGCTTTGGTCTTGGCTAAAGAGCAAGCCAGCGCTTTGAATCTCCCCATGAAGTTCACGGACGCGGGGTATACCCTGGACGGAGGGCGACTGGTGATCCAGTTCACCGCCGATGGAAGGGTTGACTTTCGCGCCCTTCTCTATCAGCTGGTGCAGAGATACAGGGTAAAGGTGGAGCTACGGCAAATAGGGCCAAGGGACGAGGCCAAGGCCCTGGGCGGGCTGGGTAGGTGTGGCCAGGTCCTTTGCTGCGCCCGATGGCTAACGGAGTTCTGCCCCATAACGGTGAAGATGGCCAAGGAGCAGGCCCTGCCCATCAGCGCGGAGAACCTGGCGGGCAACTGTGGCCGCCTGCGGTGCTGTCTAAGGTACGAGTACGAAGAGTACGTGAAAATGAACAGGGAGCTACCCAGAATTGGGGAGTGGGTCATGAGCCCCTACGGAAGGGCCAGGGTTGTTGTTGGGCATCCCCTGAAGAGCGCCGTCTCCATCCTCCTGGAGAGCCAGGCCACCGTAGAGATTCCGGTGTCCCAGGTCACCCGCCTGAGCCGCAACTGAGCTGACACGATCTGGTGGGGTGGTGGACGCCTCCCCAGATTCCTTGCTGGCGCTCAGAATCTCCCATGCCGAGGGGCATCGGCATCACGAAGGATGAAAATAGCTCTGCCTAACGTCATTCCGAACGCAGCACAGCGAAGTGAGGAATCTAGGGCCTACCTCACTTGCTAAAGGCATAGGCCTTAGATTCCTCGGTCGTCCGCCTTTGGCGGACTCCTCGGAATGACAGGTGGGCAATGCTGGATGGCATTTTCGTAGACGTAGCAGACGTAGGGTGGGTGAAACCCACCCTTTGATTGCGATGTGTTTGGGCGGTGGGTTTCGCTATGCTCCACCCACCCTGCGTCTACTGTAGAACAGGGTCAGGCTCACCATGAGGGGGATTGAGCCTTAACTCGAATAATCGGGAAGGCCCTCCACCGGGGGGCCAGGCAGGGGTTCATCAGCCCTAAGATGTGCTGGCAATGGCTTTTACGCGCTGAACAATCCTGGGAAGGATTTGGCCTGAGGGGCCCTGCAACACCACGTCGCAGAGGTAAGTCAGGGGAGTGTCCGCGATGTTGACCTCTATGAGGTGTGCCCCTCACATCTTGGCTTCAGGGGGGAATCCCGCCGCGGGGTAGACCAGAGCCGAGGTGCCTATGATGAGCATGCAGTCGCACCGCTCCGCCTCCTGGAAGCAGACCGACAGCACGTCCCGGGGGATGGGCTCGCCGAAGGAGACGGTGTCCCCTTTGATGAGGCCTCCACACGCTGGACACCTGGGGGGCAGCTCCCGGATCTGGAACTCCTCCCGCATCCACCTCGTGCCACACCCGATGCAGCGCACCTTTCGTCTGTTGCCGTGGATCTCCGCTATGTTCTTGCTACCCGCCTCCCGATGGAGGTTATCCACGTTCTGGGTGATGATATGCTTGAGGACTCCCATCTCCTCCAGCTCCACCAGCGCGTGGTGGCCGGGATTGGGCCGGGCATCCTGCATGGGTCGCCGGGACTCCGCCCCTGGCCCCTCGCTCTCGCGATGGAGAAGGTTGCGCCAGTGGGCCTCCGGGTCATCCAGAAAGCGCTGGTATCCCCTCATGTCGGGCTCCCCGACCCTGGTATACAGCCCACCGGGGCCTCTGAAAGGGGGTATGCCGCTCTCCACGGATATGCCAGCGCCCACCAGGGCTATTACGTGGCGGCTCTGATGGATCAGCCTGCTGGCACCTTCTATCGCCTTTTCCTGCTCCTGTCCGGGGGAAGTCATGGTCACTTTCTCCTGCTCCGCTCTGGTTCGACAAGCTCGCCATGAGCGGAGAGATAATACCCGCTCACCCTGAGTTTGTCGAAGGGTCATCCGCCCTGTGTCTTCTGGCCCCTCGGCCACGGGGCTGCACACCCACGATATGTTATCACGGGGAAGCCTTATAAGGGTACGATAGCTCCCTTTTCCACCCACAGATTCTTTGGATCGTCCAGGAGGAGCACGGGTGACTCTCCCCGCTCCCTCTCCAGAAGGGCACCCTCGGCCAGCTTCAGGGTGAGGGCCAGGGTACGGGCCTGTCCCCGGGAGACGTAGGTGGCTGCCTCCATCTCCCCTATCTTTAGCCGCACATCATCCCGATGTGGCCCCCACTGGGATGAGCCCAGGGCCACCTCCCTCCCCAGTCCCTCCTCCAGGATGCGGGCAAAGGTGTGGTGGGCGTCCTCCCCCTCCTCACCGTCCAGGGGAATGCTGGGGACATACTCCATAGCCAGCTCCTCCCGAGCCTCGGTTAGCTGGCAGTAGAGCTCCCTGGCCAGGGCCCTTAGCTCCTGCACCACCTGAGCACGCCGCTGGGCTATATAGACCCCCTCCTGCACCATGGCCTGGTTCCAGAAATCCATCTCTTCGGGTTGAGCCCTCCTCTCCCGCAGGAGCCTCAGGAGATGGTTGCGCTGGTACACCACCTTCTGGTATTTCTGAAGAGACCGGAGATAGGCGCGGTCCATCTGGCATATAAGGATGTCCAGGTAGCGCCGCCGCGCCGCAGGAGGCCCTGAGACCATTTGGATATCCTCGGCGTCGAAGAGGACGGCGTTGACCACTCCCACCAGCTCCGAGGCTGGACGGGGAATGCCGTTGACCCAGATGTCCTTGCGCAGGTAGGTCTGGTACCCGTCCTCCCCTGGCCCCTCCAGGTGCATGTCCACCACTATGCGTACCCTGTCCTGCCCCTTTTGGGCGATCCCCAGCACCTGGGTGTGGGCATGGTCGTCCTGGGCCGTTCTGCTGATGGCCTCTCGGTCGCTGGTGGCCCGGTAGGCCTTGGCGATGGATAAAAGGTACACGGCTTCCAGCAAGTTGGACTTGCCCTGGGCGTTGCCTCCGTAGAAAACCAGAAGGCCCGGGGGAAGGTCCAGCTCCAGGTGTTGGTAGTTACGAAAGTTGGTGAGGCCCAGGTGGGAGATGTACATGGGGGCTGTCCTTGGAGGAGCCTGTCTTGAGCTGGCCCCATTATATCAGAGGGACATGACTCAGCAGAGGGGTCTCCTTCCCAGGCGGGGCGGGCGCATTTGCAGGCCGTGAGGGCGTACGAGCGCGCTAGGGGGAATGGTGGGTACGGTTCCTCATCCTGAGCGCAAGTGGCTCAAACTCCCGTAGCAGCCATACCGGCGGCTGTCGTTTGCCTAAATGGGCATGGTTAAAGGAGTTGCGCCTGAACCATCGCGACAGCTCTTCTACTGTTGGCTCAGGCCCACCAGCGGCAACACTCAGTGCCATGTTAACGGCTTCATCATGAGGCACATAGAAGGCATAGTCGTTAAAGATTAGGAATATGGTAACAGCCGTTAAGGCAAGGCGCTTGTTGCCGTCTATCAAGGGGTGATTCTTGATGAGGGAGCGGAAAAGGGCAGCAGCCTTGTCAAAGATGGTGCGGTGAAGGAAATCCCCATCGTAAGTCTGTCGTGGCTCTGCCAGGGCGGACTCCAGGAGTCCGATGCCGTGCTCTCCGCCCAGGTACGCAAAGGCTGGCAGCGGGTCTGGATAATCTGGGTAGAACTCCTCTGCCAGCCTATAAACTATGTACTCGACGCCGACGCGGTCGAGGAAGTGGTACTTGCGGCTAATGCTTCTCCAACTCCTTCAGAGCACGCCAGTGCACCTTAATAGCTATCTCGGTGGCCTCTTTAAATGCTTCCGACACCTGGGGAACTGGCTTGCCTTGCTTCATTGGGGCGTGCTTTTTTGTAGCCGGCTTCTCTGCGTTTTTCGCCATGGGTCTCACCTTCGTACGTTTTCTGATGAACTTCGACCTCTTCTACATTATGCCATATCGCTGCGCTGACGGCACTATCGAGGGAACGGCTGTGGCGGGAACCAGGGAGAGCGCGGATGGGCAAGGAGAGGTGCCATGACCTCCTGCCTGAGCTGCTCCAGCACCAGGCGGTCCGTGGGGAAGGCCAGGGGGTCTGGCAGGGAGTCCAGAGGGAAGTAGTCCACCATGTCCAGGTCATCTCCCGCGAGGAGGGTGCCGCCGATGACAGTGCCCTGGAACCAGATACCCACGGTCAGGGAGCTGGGGCTGTGGAAGTTGGAGTGGACGGCGTAAACGTATCCCACCTCCACCTGAAGCCCCGTCTCCTCCAGGAGCTCCCGTCGGGCTGCGTCCCGCACCTCCTCGCCCCACTCCACGTAGCCGCACGGGATGCACCAGGTGCCCCGGTAGAGGCGGCCGCGGCACCGTCGCCCCAAGAGGACTCGCTGATTCTCAAGGAGAATCACTCCCACACCCACCGCGGGTCTGGGAGATGGAGTGAAGCCACATCCTCGGCACACCAGCCGCGAGTTCTCGTGGCGAAGCTGTGTTTCCAGAGGGTCGCCGCATCTGGGACAGAACCGGAATCCGTTCACGAGCCTTCTCTCCTATCTGAACACCAGCAGTATCGCCGAGGCGCTCACCAGCCACAGGACGATGTCCACTATCAGGGGCACGTCGGTGAGGAGTATCTCCTCGGGGCTTTCCCCCAGGCTCTTGTGGTGCACCAGGTAGAGGTAGCGGAACAGGCCGTACATCACGAAGGGGATGGTGAGCATCATGGCATTGTTGTCCGGCAGGTTTTCGGCGGTGAAGGTGTACAGGATGTAGGAGATCAGGGTAGCCGGAGCCACCAGGGCGATGAGCTGCTCCAGGAATCGCGGCGTGTACTCCTCCAGGGTCTCCCTCTGCAAGGAGCCGCCCTCCTCCGCCAGAACCACCTCGTTGAGGCGCTTTGAGAAGCCCAGGAAGAGGGCCCCCAGGCTGGTGCAGACGTACAGCCAGGGGGAGATGGACACGTCCAGGACCACCGCTCCCGCGGCGGCCCGCAGCACGAAACCGGCGCTGATGGCCAGGATGTCGACGATGATCACCCGCTTGAGGAGGGTGGAGTAGGCCACCATGGTGGCCAGGTATATCAGGGCCACCAGAGCGAAGACGGGCTCCAGAGCGAAGGCCAGGGCCAGCCCTCCTGCACCCAGGGCGGCGGCCATGCCCAGGGCAATGGAGGGTGGCAAAACCCCCGCGGCGATGGGCCTGTGCCGCTTCCAGGGGTGATGGCGGTCTCTCTCCGCATCCAGGACGTCGTTGAGCAGGTAAACGGCGCTGGTGATGAGGCAGAAGAGGGCAAAGGCTAGGGTGATTCGGGCGAAGAGACGGGCCGCCTCGTTCAGCTCCTCCAGGCTCCATGCCTGGCTGACGGTGAAGAAGAAGGCGAAGTAGATGATGAGGTTCTTGGCCCACTGGCGAGGCCGCATGGAGGTGAGGAGGGCCTTTGCTATATCCCATCCTCCGGCACGAGACACCCTTCCCCCTTCTGCCATGATAGCTGGATGATAAGAGGCTTCAAGGGACAAAGTCAACCCTGGCCCTAGAAGCTGTTGGGAAAACCCTCACCCCCTGTGTTCCCCTCTCCCTTGCCAAGGGAGAGGGGGAGGAAAAGGAATCTGGGGGACACCCCCAGACCCCCGTCAGAAGGGGCTTCGCCCCCTCTGCACTCCCCCAGAACAGCATTTACGAACACCCTGCTAGGCGCTGGGTCTGGCGGCGGGAGAGGGGGAGACCTCGTCCTGGAAGTTCATGGCGTAGAGCCTGGTGTACAGGCCGTCCTTGGACAAAAGCTCCTGGTGCCTCCCCATCTCCACGATGCGGCCCTTGTCCAAGACCACTATCTTGTCGGCGTCCTGGATGGTGGAAAGGCGGTGGGCGATGATGATGGCCGTGCGGCCCCGCAGAAGCTCCTTGAGCGCCTCCTGGATCAGGCGCTCCGTGTAGCTGTCGACGTTGGCCGTGGCCTCGTCCAGGATCAGGATGCGCGGGTTAGCCACCAGGGCTCGGGCAAAGGCGATGAGCTGCCGCTGGCCTACGCTCAGGTTGCTGCCACGCTCGTGGAGCACCGTATCGTAGCCTTCAGGAAGCCTCATGATGAAATTGTGGGCTCCCAGGGCCCTGGCGGCCTGCTCTATCTCCTCCTGGGTCGTCTCTCGACGCTGAAAGCGGATGTTCTCGGCCACGGTGGTGGAGTAGAGGAATGGCTCCTGGAGCACCATCCCCATCTGACGGGCCAGAGAGTCGCGGGTGATGTGACGCAGGTCGTACCCATCCACCGCAATGCTCCCCTGGCTGACGTCGTAGAACCGCGCGACCAGGGCGACCAGGGTGGTCTTGCCCGCGCCCGTGGGCCCCACTATTGCCACCTTCTCCCCAGGGGAGATGTTCAGCGTCACGTCGTGGAGCACCTCCACCTCCTGGTTGTAGGAGAAGGAGACGTGCTCCAGCTTGAGGTCGCCCTTGATGGGAGGCAGGACCTGGGCGTCGGTCGCATCCACCAGGTTCGGCTTCACGTCCAGCAGCTCGAAAATCCTCATGCCTGCCGTCATGGCTCGCTGGAGCATGGCGTACTGCATGACCAGGGCGCGGATGGGCTCGAAAAAGCGCTGCACGTACAGGGTGAAACCGATCATGGTTCCGATCTCCAGGGCTCCCCTCTGCTCCATCCTGCCCCCGAAGACGATGACGATCCCGAAGGAGATGGCGGTGAGAACCTCTACGGTGGGCATGAGGCCGGCGGTCAGCCGCAGGGCGTTGAGGTTGGCCCGCAGGTGTCCGGCGTTCACCTCCTGGAACTGGCCCAGGTTGATCTGCTCCCGGTTCAGGCTCTGGGTCACCCGCACCCCGGAGATGTTCTCCTGGAGACTGGCGTTGACCCCGGAGATGGCGTAGCGAATCTGCATGAAGGCCCGTCGGGCACGGGTCTGCCAGAAGACCATGGCCACCACGAAGACCGGTATGACAGAAAAACAGATGAGCGCCAGCTGGAAGTTCCAGAGCAGCATCAGCACGATGATGCCGAAGAGGCTCAGAATCTCGGCAATACCCACGGCGAAGATTCCCATGAACTCCTGAAGGGCCAGGGCGTCGTTCTGCACCCGGCTCATCAGTCGGCCCACCTCGTTGTGGTCGTAAAAGAGGACGGAGAGGCGCTGTAGATGGGCGTGCATCTCCGTGCGCAGCCGGTACAGGAGCGCCTGGTTGATCCTGGCCAGCCCTCTCAGGTGGATGTAGTTCCCCGCCAGGTTGGCCACCACCACGGCGGCGAACAGCATACCCACCCTGTCCAGGCCCGAGACGTCGCCCTTTCGGATGTAGTCGTTAATGGCCATGCCAACGAGTCGGGGCACCAGAAGCTGGGTAAGGATGTACACCAGCATCGCCAGCATGACCAGGAGGGTCAGCTTCCAGTGAGGCTTCAGGTAGCCCAGGAGCCGCAGGATGACGCGCTGGTCGTAGACCTTGCCAAACTCCACGTCATCCAGGACCAGGCTGAGATGACCCCGGGCCCTGCGTACCTCCGCGGCGTTCCCCGGGAGGTTCAGGTTCCCCCCGTGACCACCCCCCCCGTGCCCCCCCCAGCCGCCGCCGCCACCGCCCCACATGCTAGAGTCCCCCCTTCGACTTCATCATTGAGGTCTCCGACCGGGCCTCACCCGTGCTACCCACTCCGTCGAGCGCCACCTCCTGGGGCCGTAGCTGAAGCTCGTATATCTCCTGGTAGGGGCCGGACACCCGGATCAGCTCGTCGTGAACGCCTTGCTGCACTATGCGTCCGTCCTTCATCACCAGAACCACATCGGCGTTCTTCACACTGCTCAGCCGGTGGGCGATGATGAAGGTCGTTCGCCCCTGGATCACCGCGGTCAGGGCCTGACGGATCAGGTGCTCCGTCTCGGTGTCCACACTGGAGGTGGAGTCGTCCAGGATGAGGATGGGGGGGTCCAGCAGAAGGGTGCGAGCGATGGCGAGACGCTGTCTCTGGCCGCCGGAGAGGGTCACGCCCCTCTCTCCCACGTAGGTGTCGTACCCGTCGGGTAGGCTCTGGATGAAATCGTGCATCTGGGCTATCTTGGACACCCGGATCACGTCCTCCAGAGAGGCATCCACCGCACCGTAGGCGATGTTGGCTCGAATGGTGGAGGTGAACATGAACACGTCCTGCTGGACGATTCCCACGTTCTGGCGCAACGATGCCAGGGTGAGGTCGCGTATGTCCATGCCGTCTATGGTAATTCTTCCCTCGGTAACTTCGTAGAAGCGGGGTATCAGGTGCACCACGGTGGTCTTGCCGCTGCCGGGGGCACCCAGAATAGCCACCACCTGGGTGCTGGGCACGGAAAAGCTCACGTCGCGCAGCACCGGCGACAGCTCAGTGTACCCGAAGGACACGCGCTCGAAACCCACGTCGCCCTTCACCCGCGGCACCACCAGGGCGTTCCGCTTCTCCTTCACGGGGGACTCGGCATCCAGCACGTAGAAGATGCGCTCCCCGCAGGAGATGGCCCGGGAGAAGCTGTTGACGGTCATGGCCGCCATGCGCACAGGCATGGCCAGGAGATTCAGATACATCAGGAAGGCCACCAGATCCCCTGTCGTCATCTGGCCCTCCATCACCTGTCGGCCACCGTACCACAGGACTACGCCGGTGCCTCCCAGGAGGAAGAAGCTGTTCAGAGAGGTGGTGATGGCCTGGAGCCTCTCAGCGTTGAAGCCCCACTTGGCCACCTCGCCAGCGTGGAGCCGGAACTTCTCCTTCTCGTACTCCTCCGCGGCAAAGGCCTTCACCACCCGCTGCCCGGCCAGGTTTTCTTGCAGCACCGTGGTCATGCGGCCCATCTCCACCTGCTGGGCCATCCAGTTGCGCCGCATCTCCAGCATGATGGTGGCCGTGCGCCAGATGATAAAGGGCATGAACACCAGGCTCATCAGGGCGAGCTCCCAATTGGAGACCAGCAGGATGGCGGTGGTGCCAACGACCAGGAACACCATGTAGCTCCCCCGCACCAATCCCCCCTGGATGAACATCCGTATCCCCTCCACGTCTGCCGTGGCCCGGGACATCAGGTCGCCCGACCTCTCCTTATCGTGGAAGGCGAAGCTGAGCCGCTGCAACCGATCGTAGAAGGCGTTGCGGACGTCGTAGGCAACGCGCTGTCCCAGGGACTCCCCCAGGTACTGCTGACCATAGGCAGCGATGCCCCTCAGAACGCTGATGCCCAATATCATCAGGGCCAGGACGAGCAACCGGCGGAACTCCCCCGACCCCACGACTTCATCCACCGCTGTCCCCAGGAGCTTGGGGACTGCCAGGGCAAAGAGGGTGACGGCGATGGTGGAGAGGTAGGCCAGCAGGAGCCTGCCCTTGTATTTTAGAGAGAACCGGGAGATCCTGAGGAGGATGAACATAACCCTTCGGTTTCCATACTATCTCGAAAGGTGCAGGGGGTCAATAGTTTGCGTGGCAGGTCTTCTTGTGTTATGAAACATGGGTGTATAATCGCGCTTGTGTAATCGCAGTTAGCAGAGGGAGCAGAGAGATATGAACTGGCTTGACATCGTCATCATAGCTGCCTGGGCTCTTGGCCTCTTTATCGGTTGGCGAATGGGGCTCTTCGGAGCCATCTTCACCACCGGCGGCCTCATCGCGGGGGTCCTTCTGGCGGCGCGCTTCAGCGATAACGTGGCGGGGCTCCTCACCGACTCCATCTCCAGCGATACCCTGGTCACTGTCATCTCCTATGCCATCATCATTGTCCTGGTCTTCATAGCGGCCCAGCTCCTCAAGGCCATGGTAAAAGGCATCTTCAAGCTGGTCCTTCTGGGCTGGGTGGATAGCCTGGGGGGGCTGGCCCTGGGCCTGGTGGCGGGAGTGGCCCTGTCGGGTGCCATCATCATGGGGCTGGCCAGATACTCCAGCGACCTGCCCGTGGAGCTGCTGGAGGAGTTGACTGGAGCAAGCTACCTTGACATTCCCATCGAGAGGACCGGGATACAGGAGAAGCTGAACACCGCTTTGGTGGAGTCTACCCTGGTTCCAGTCTTTCTGGATGTCAGGGATGCCCTGCCCGGTGAGGCCACGGGTCTTGTTCCCGATGACTTCAGGCTGGCCCTGGACGTTCTGGAAGCCCAAATAGCGGGAGCAGAGGAGAGGAAGTAAACCCCCAGGAAGTCCCCCATGATCAGCGCGCCTGTCCTCTTGCTGAACCAGAACTACGAGCCCCTTAACCTGTGCACGGTGCGCCGGGCGGTGGTCCTGCTGGATGGGGGCAAGGCAGAGCTCCTGGAGAACGGCCGGGGGGAGATCAAGACCCCTTCTCGCGCCGTTCCCATCCCATCGGTGATACGGCTGGTGTACCTGGTCAGGCGTCCCCTTATTCAGCGGAGGCTATCTCGCAAGGAGGTTTTTCTGCGGGACAAGCACACCTGCCGCTACTGTGGCCGTGAGACCAAGCAGCTCACTCTGGACCACGTCATGCCCCGCTATCGGGGAGGAGCTCACTCCTGGGAGAACGTGGTCAGCGCTTGTGTATCCTGCAATCACCGCAAGGCGGGGCGCACACCGGAGGAGGCGGGTATCAAGCTAGTAGGAGAGGTGCGCTCCCCCCGGGCAAACCCGTACTCTATGTTCCTTCAGCGACCCCTTCAGGATGAATGGCACAGGTTCCTCCCCTGGTTGGACAGCTAGCAGGGCGTAAAAGCCCTTGCCAGTGCATAGAGTCTATCTCAAAACCCTTACCCCCTGTGTCCCCCTCTCCCACACTGCGGGAGAGGGGGAAGAGGATTGAATCTGGGGGACACCCCCAGACCCCCGCCAAGGGGCTTCGCCCCTCTGGACTCCCTGGAGGCCCTTTTGAGATAGTTTCACTGTATCTGGTTGCGTAAGTTCGCGTCCACAAGGTTCGCCCCAGGCCCGCTCACCCTGAGCTTGTCGAAGGGCGTGAGCGGGATCGATCCTGGACTTGAATAACCAAAAGCCCCCGGTGGGGGCCTTCCCGATTGACTTTTCATCGCTAGCTGCCTTATCCTGCATACAGAGTCAAGCGGGAGCTTGGGTATGCCAGGCTGAGAGGCCCCGCCGCACCGGGGCGACCGTCGGAACCTGAACTGGGTAATGCCAGCGAAGGGAGCGTGAGCTTGTTCCAACCTCTTGACACCGCTGGCGCTTCCGGCGGTGTTTCGCTTCCCGGACGCAAAGGAGACTGATGGCTATGCATGACCCCCTGGTCATCGCCGGAAGGGAGCTCTCCTCCCGCCTCATCCTGGGCACCGGCAAGTACCGCTCCATGGAGGAGATGGTCAGCGCCATCGAGGCCTCGGGGACAGGGATGATAACCGTGGCGCTGCGCCGTCTGGACCTGGATGATCCCAACAAGAAGACCCTCTTGGACTACATAGACTGGAGCAGGTATCGTATTCTCCCCAATACCGCCGGATGCCGCACTCCGGAGGAGGCTCTCACCGTTGCCAGGCTGGCTCGGGCCATGGGCCTCTCCAACTGGATCAAGCTGGAGGTCATTCCAGACCCCAAGTATCTCCTTCCCGATCCCGTGGACACCCTGGAGGCGGCCAGAGTCCTCATAAAGGAGGGCTTCGTTGTGCTTCCCTATATCCACGCCGACCCCGTCCTGGCCAGAAGGCTACAGGAGATAGGATGTGCCACGGTGATGCCCCTGGGATCGGCCATAGGCTCCGGCCGGGGCATCCACACCGCCGAGGAGATACAGATAATCATCGAGCAGGCCACCGTTCCCGTGGTGGTGGACGCGGGCCTGGGAGTCCCCTCGGACGCCGCTCAGGCCATGGAGATGGGGGCCGATGCCGTATTGGTCAACACCGCCATCGCCCAGGCGGGCAACCCGGCCCTGATGGCCGAGGCCTTCCGCCTGGGGGTGGAGGCGGGACGCAAGGCCTACTTGGCGGGGCGTATCCCCAGGAAGACCTACGCCTCTGCCAGCAGCCCCCTGGAGGGCATCGTAGGGCGGAGCTGAGGACGGAGTGAGGCCGGTGCATTCGCTGCCTGTCCCCTGCCTGTGCCTGGTCACAGACAGGAAGCTGTGCTCCAGCGACTCCCTGGAGGAGCGGGTGGCCGCCGCGGTATCCGGGGGTGTGGATATGGTGCAGCTCCGGGAGAAGGACATGCCGGGAGGCGAGCTCCTGGCCCTGGCCCTGAGGCTGCGCTCCATCACCCAGGGGAAGGCCCTTCTCATCATCAACGACCGCCTGGATGTGGCCCTGGCCGCGGGGGCCGATGGCCTCCACCTTCCCCAGGACTCCCTCTCCGTCCGTCAGGCCAGGCGGGTCGTGCCCTCCCGATTTCTGCTGGGTAAGTCTGTTCACAATCCAGACAGCGCATCTCTGGCGGCGGCGGAGGGTGCTGACTACCTGGTCCTGGGCACCATCTTTCCAACCTCCTCGCACCCCGGTGCTCCCACCGGCGGCCTCAGCCTCATATCTGCCGTGACGCGCTTGGTGGATACTCCCGTCCTGGTCATAGGGGGCGTTGACTCCCACAACATCGCGTCGGTTATCGGGGCCGGCGCCCAGGGGATCGCCGTCGTCAGCGCCATCCTCGGCGCTCCAGACCCAGAGCAGGCGACGCTCCAGCTGAAGCAGGCCCTGGTGGCTGTCTGGAAAATATGGAGAGCCACGGTGGAGAGGTGACGCCCTGATCACCCTCACCATCAACGGCCAGCGCCGGGAGCTGGATAGACCCACCCCCCTGGTGGACTTCCTCCGTTCCAGGGGGCTGGACCTTCAGCTCATCGCGGTGGCCTACAATGGGCGGGTTCTGGACAGAGAGAGCTTTCCTGGCGTCATTCTTGATGAGGGCGACGAGGTGGAGATAGTCCGCCCCGTGGGGGGTGGGTAGAGCTCTCTGATGTCACGTCACGCTATTAGAGTAACCCATGAGGGTGCAGGGGGCGAAGCCCCCGCCGGGGGTCTGGGGGTGTCCCCCAGATTCAATCTCCACCCCCTTCCTGGCCAGGAAGGGGGCCAGGGGGATGGTCGAAAGAGTTCTTCAGCACCCTGCTAGGAGGGAGCGTAGTGCCGTCTAACAACCACGTCATCATCATCGGAGGGGGAGTCATCGGTTGCTCCGTCGCCTACCACCTGGCGGGCGCTGGATTGAGGGTCACCGTGGTGGAGCGAGGGAGAGTGGGAGGTGGGGCCTCCGGCGTGGCTGCGGGAATGGTGGCGCCTCTCTCCGAAACCCCGTCCCCGGGCCATCACCTCAAGCTGGCCCTCGAGAGTTGCGCCCTGCACCTGGAGCTTCTACCGCGGCTTCAGGAGGAGTCGGGAATCGATGTGGAGTACCTGCCCTCGGGTATCCTGCACCTGGCCTTCACCCCAGAGGACGAGGATAGGCTCAGGGCGCGCATGGAGTGGCAGGAGCCTCTGGGGATGGGGGTGCAGTGGCTCTCCTCCCAGGAGGCGCGCCTGGTGGAGCCTGCCCTGGGAGAGGAGGTCACGGGCGCTCTTCTCTCACCCCGGGAGGGGCATCTGAACAGTGGAAGGCTGGTGAGGGCCCTGGCCCAGGGGGCAGCCAGAAGGGGAGCCGCGATCCTCCAGGACACCGAGGTGTTGGGGCTTCTATCCCATCAGGGCCGCGTGACGGGTGTGAAGCTCCCTTCGGGAGACCTGGAGGGCGAGTGGGTGGTGCTGGCCTCGGGAGCCTGGGCCGGCCTGTACGGCGGTTGGCTGGGGGTGGATGTTCCGGTGCATCCCGTGAGGGGCCAGATACTGGCGACCCGCGCTCTTCCATGCCCCATCTCCAGAATAGTGTGGCACGGATTGACTTACCTGCTTCCCAAGGCTGATGGCTCTGTCGTCTTGGGAACCACCTCGGAGGAGGCGGGCTTTCGAGACAGGGCCACCCTCCAGGGCATAGCCGGCATCCTCAGAAGGGCCATCAGGCTGGTGCCCGCGGTCGCCGAGGGGGAGCTGCACAGGGTGTGGGCCGGCCTGCGCCCGGCCTCCCCCGATGGCCTGCCGATTCTGGGCCCCGTGCCGGGTTGGGAGGGCATCCTCCTGGCGGTGGGCCACTTCAGAAGCGGCATCCTGCTCAGCGCCATCACAGGCAAGATGATTTGCGACTACATCGTCAGGGGCGATACCCAGCCCCTTGCGCCCTCCAGCCTCTCGCGGTTCGCATCCTAGGCAGGGCTCGCCCTGCACCCACACTGAAGCTGTCGCTGCCCTGGTTAGACCTGCTCTGCGATTCGTGAGGTGTGGGTCTGGGCCAAGCCCAGTCTGGGGGACACCCATGTCCCCCCTGCGGGAAAGGGGAGTACAGAGGGGCAACGCCCCTTTGACGGGGGTCTGGGGGTGTCCCCCAGATACTCTATCCCCCCTCTCCTGCAGGAGAGTATGCCAGGGGGTGAGGTATACGCCCTTGGGGAGAATGAGCTTAATGTATCCTCGTTTGGGTGATGCGTCCTAGCACACCTTGCGAGAGACTTACACTCTGGACGGGAAGAGGACGCTCAGGAGGTCGATGATGAGTTGAGCGGCGACCCGGGTGGTGATCTGGGACGGGTCGTAGGGCGGCGCCACCTCCACCAGGTCGAAGCCCACCACCTGCCCCCGGCGGGTGACCTCCAGCAGGGCGTTCCGCAGCTCGAAGTAGCTCAGCCCTCCGGCCGCGGGGGTGCCCGTGCCTGGGGCGTAGGCCGGGTCCAGCACGTCGATGTCCAGGGTCACGTAGATACGCCGAGATGGCGGCACCTGGGCAATGGCCCTCTCAGGCCCCGGGCTTCGCAGCTGCTCCGCGGTGATGACGCGCACCCCTCGCGCCAGGGCCTCCTGGTAGACGTCGCCCCGGGCTTTCCTCACGCCGATGGAGGTGATGTTCCTCACGAAGGGCAGCTCCGAGACCCTCCGAATGGGGCTGCCGTGGGCGTAGAGGACTCCCTGGATATCGTGGGTGAAGTCCATGTGGGCGTCGAAGTGGACGATGTCCAGGGGGGCGTTTCCCTGGAAGGCCCGTACCACCGGGTAGGTGATGGCGTGGTCGCCTCCCACAACGACGGGGAAAGCACCCCTTTCCAGAATGCGTTTCACCGCGGCACTCACTTTACCGAAGTTTTTCTCAATGTCCGCGGGCAGCACCGTCACGTTGCCGCAGTCGGCCATAGTTACCCCTCTCAGAAAAACGGCAGGGCCGCGGTCGATGTCGAAGTACCCCTGGGCCTCCTTGTCCTCCCAGGGGTCGGTGTAGTCGTAGACCCGGTCCACGTCTCTGATGCCATCGGGGCCAAAGCGGGCGCCGGGTCTGCCGTAGGTGCTCTGGTCGAAGGGAACTCCCAGAAAGGCTATGTCCGCTTTCAGCTCCCTCAAGTCCGGGCAAAGGGGGGCCCGGAAGAAGGTGCGGGGCAGAGCACGGGTTTCGGGCCACTCCTGTCCTTCTGTAGTAGCCATAGGTGTTACCCCTGTCCTTTCTCTGGAATGCCCTTGAACTGATGTCCCAGTCTGGAGGTCAAGTCTCCTCCTTAACATGACCTGCTATGACCCAAAAGCTGTTCGGAAACGCCATCCTGGGGGAGTGCAGAGGGGGCAAAGCCCCCTCTGGCGGGGGTCTGGGGGTGTCCCCCAGATTCAATCTCCACCCCCTTCCTGGCCAGAGCCTGCCCTGAGCGGAGCCGAAGGGAAGGGGGTGGAGGATGGTCGAAAGGGTTTTTCCGCAGCCTGCTATGACCCTGTCCCCTCCTTTCATTGTAAATGAGACCGTGCTCACAATGGAAGAACCCCCACAGGATTGCCCTGGTCTCAAACCATGTATATAATTACCCCAGTCGCCTGGAAAGGAGTCAGAGATATGGCCGATGCCTTCATGAACGGTGCTTTCCTGCCGTTGTCCGAGGCCAAGGTGGGGGTGATGACCCATGCCCTTCACTACGGCACATCCATCTTTGAAGGCATTCGGGGGAACTGGAATCCCGAAGAGGAGAGGCTCTTCATCTTTCGGGTCAGGGAGCACTACCAGCGGTTTCTCCAGGGCTGCAAGGTGATGCGCATGAGTCCTCCCTACACCGCAGAGGAGCTGAGCCGCATCACGGTGGAGCTGGTGGAGCGGTCTGGATACAGGCAGGACATCTACATCCGCCCCCTGGCCTTCAAGGGGACTGAGAGGGTGGCCGTCCTCAAGCTCCAGGACCTGGAGGACTCTCTGGTGATATTCGCCATTCCCTTTGGAGCCTACCTGGACATGGAGGCGGCGCTCCGCTGCTGCACCTCCTCCTGGCGGCGCATGGAGGACACCATGATACCTCCCAGCGCCAAAATCGGGGGGCTCTACGTGAACAGCGTCCTGGCCAAGACGGAGGCCACCCTGGCGGGTTTCGATGAGGCCATTCTCCTCACCCAGGAGGGCTACGTCTCCGAGGGCGCGGCAGAGAACATATTCCTGGTGATGGATGGCAAGCTGGTGACCCCCTCCATATCGGACAACATCCTGGGGGGGATTACCCGGAGCTCGATAATCCAGCTGGCCAGGAATGAGTTGGGTCTTGAGACTGTGGAGCGGAATGTGCGGCGCAGCGAGATATACACCGTCGGGGAGTGCTTCCTCACGGGCACGGCGGCCCACATCACTCCCGTTGGGCACGTGGACAACTACCAGATAGGCAGTGGCGAGATCGGCCCCGTTACCAGGGAGCTGCAACGGCTCTACTTTGATGTCATCAAGGGCAGAAACCCCAAGTACCGTCACTGGTGCACGCCCGTTCCAACCACCGTAGCCAGGGCACATCTTTAGGGATGCTAGAACCCTTCAGACCACAGGTACAGTATTAGAATGGTTCCAGAGCTAGACCATCAGTGCCCCTGGGTGCTGGGAGAATGACCCTCGGCCAGGAGTATCTGCTCCTCGTGTTCCTGTCGTGCTGCGGCGTGGTGCAGGTGGCCGCGGCCTTTGGTGGGCTGAGGGGCTTGCTGCTCTTTGGGGACAGGCGCTTCTCCGTCGTGATGGGCATGGGCTTGATACTGGGCTCCCTGGCATGGTTTTTCTGGGACGGGGGCAGAAACATCCCGGATACCGGAGGAGGCATCGCCGGGGCGTCCCAGTTTGGCCTGTTTATCCTGGGTGGATTCCTGGCCCTGCTGTTTACCTTCCTGGCCACATCTCTTACCAACTTTCGCAGGAGGCCCTCCATCGATACGACAGACGGTCTCCTCTCTCTTCGGGAGACCACCTTTGTTCAGGCGTTATCGAGCAATCTGAGCACCCTATGGAAGCTGTATCGCAAGCTGACGAAAAAGTATTCCTCTGGATAAACCACTGGGTGGGGGACTTTCCCCTCTTCGATAGGGCTATCGAGTGGGTGGTGAGCGACTACCTGGTGCCGGTGGTGTTCTCAGTGGTGCTGCTGGGGCTGTGGTTCGGCTGGAGAAGCCAGGCCATGAGGGAGCGGCATCAGAGGGGGGTCATGCTGGCTGGCATTGGCGTGGGCACGGTGAGCGCGGCGGTCATGACCATGAACCTCTTCTACTTTCGCCTCCGTCCCTTTGCCACCCACGATGTGGAGATGCTGTTCTATGTCCCCACGGACTCCTCTTTTCCCGCCAACCCCGTAGCGGTAACCTTCGCCATGGCTACTGGGGTATGGATGGCTAACAGGAAAATGGGCACCGCCATGTACATCATCGCCTCCATTTATGGCTTCTCCAGGGTTTACGCCGGCGTGTTCTACCCCCTGGACGTGGTGGGAGGGGCCCTCATTGGCGTTGTGGCAACCTGCCTGGTGCACCTCGTCCTCAAGCGCATCGAGCCCCTACCCACCCTGTGCCTCAAGGTGGCGCGATTTCTCTGTATCGCCTGAGGGGGTGTTGAAAGACCCTTTTCGACCATCCCCCTGTCCCCCTTCCTGGCCAGGAAGGGGGTGTAGATTGTATCTGGGGGACATCCCCAGACCCCCGCCAGAGGGGCTTAGCCCCTCTGGACTCTCCTCTTTCAACAGCCTGCTAAGGGATTCAGCGGCGCAAGGGCCACCGTTTCTTCCCGGAGGCTCTGGCCAACTCCTCCGGGTCCAGCTTCACGTCCTGGAGAATGGCCTGGGGGATATCCACCACCATGCGGAGGGAGGCCTCTTTTCCCACCACCCTGGCCGCCGCGGCGACTCCCGTGGAGAGAATGGGCTCCCTGTTGCCACGAGCGTCATGGCCGTCTGAGGCGATGATGTGCACCAGACCCCGCCGGAGGAGCTCCCTGGATACCCTCTGGGTATCCCTCCCGAAGGCACCGGTGATGCTGCTGGCAGTTAGCTGGGCAAGAGCGCCCTTCTGCACCAGGCCGGCCAGGACCTGGGGGTTCTCCTGGATCGGGGCGTTCCTCTCGGGGTGGACGATGATGGGGTGCAGTCCCTTTATCTGCAACTTGAACAGCACCTCTTCCGTGTAGAGGGGGTAGGACGGGAAGGGCAGCTCCAACAGGATGTAGTGGGTTCCCTCAATGGGAATGGCCAGGCCCCGCTCCACCTGCTCCGGGGTGTCCATCTCCAGGTGGTTCTCCATGCCCAAGAGCACCTTCAGGGGCACGGATCGGGTGCGAAGCTCCCCTTTAAGCTGGTCTACCAGAGCCCTCACGGCAGAGAGAGAGGATTTTTCCGCCACATCGCGGCCGTGGGGTGTGGCCACGATGGTCCGGACGCCGTCCTCGTAGGCCAATCGGGCCATCTCCAGGGTTTCTTCCATGCTGGAGGGGCCGTCGTCCAAACCAGGGAGCATGTGGTTGTGCAGGTCGAGCATGGGTTCTTGAGCTAGCGCCGGAGCTCTATCACCCGGAAGCCCTCGGCATACTCCAGATTTCCCCTCTCTCCCATGCGCGCTGCCCCGCTCCGTATGAACTGGCCCGGGTCTCTTTCGGGGTTGCCCACCTGGCTCTTGTGCTTCAGAAAGCTCTTTATCTTCAGATCGAGGGTGTCCTTGATGTCGATGAAAACCGTGGGTTCATCGGTGCCCCACATGTAGACCCATCCCACCTTGTGAGTCTCCAGGCCCTCCTTAAGGTGCTCAGGAAAGTGCATCCGGTCCCGGGCGTAGGGGTATACGGCATCCAGGGTGACCTGTCCCGTGACCCGGTGGTCCCGATGAACGGAAGAGGTGCGGCGAAAGGGGTCGTTGCACAGCACCACGTCCGGCTTAAATTTTCGGATGGCCCGTACCACCTCCCCCCGGAACTCCCGATTGTCCTCCAGCTCTCCATCCGGGTGGCGCAGATACACCACCTCTTTCACTCCCAGGGCCCTGGCCGCCGCCGCCTGCTCCCTCTCCCGGGTCCTGGCCAGGCGGGCCGAGGTCATCTTGGGGTCGCTGGAGCCCTTGTCGCCGTTGGTGGCCAGGACGTAGAACACCTCGACGCCCTGCTTTGTCCAGCTGGCCACCGTGCCTCCACACCCTATCTCGGCATCGTCGGGGTGGGGTGTAACCACCATGGCTACCTTGGGTAACTCCTCCATCATTAAGTGCCTCCTGATGTGGGGAAAGGTAAGGTTGTGTCCCTGTATCTACTCTGCTACAACCGACTCTACCTGTCAAGGCTACAGCTGGTTGTTGACATTTTCCCCAGGAGAGCTATATTGTCGGAGATGGCTGTCTGGGCCATTCAAGAGTTTGCAGGGAATGAAGTAAGAAGAGATCAGCCCCTCCGGGGATGAGCCGGTGGTGGCCGGTCTCTGGCAGGTCTGGGCCATGGCAGTAGGCAAAGACTACATTGTAATACGGGCTCTCCGCTCCTGGAGGAAGAGGCGTTGGCTGGCCTATTCCGCGATAGCCCTTGGGGTGCTCCTCATCGCCTTTACCCTGGGATACTTTATCTACGCAGCGTTCTTGCGCTCCAATCTGGATGACCTGGAGTACACCGTCCCTCCCCAGGACCTGGGAGGTCCAGGGAATCCAACTCCGACCTCCACGGCAGGCTCAACCCCCTCTCCCGCCAGGGTAACGCTGCTCTCCAGCAGCTTCATCACCCTCTATCCCGGAAAGCTCCTGCCGTCCCTGTACTGGAACGACCCTCGCTGGACTGACGTGGCCTACGACTCCTACACCTCGCTTTTCGAGGGGTTCACCCCTCTGGAGGGCGGCGAGGCCACCGACTCTCTCTCTGTCCCCGTCAGGCTCGCCGTTCCTGCCATATTCCTGGACTCTCCCATAAAAACCCTGGAGATCATCAACCTGGGGGACGCCAGGGCCTGGGAGACTCCCAAGAACGTGGTGGGCCACATACCTGAGACCGCCAGCCCCGGGGAGGTAGGCAACGTCTACCTCTTCGGCCACCTCCAGAGCCCCATAAAGGGAGAGGGGTCCGTGTTCCGCGATCTGGTGAAGATTCCAGACCTCCTGCGCCAGGGTCAGAAGGTGTACCTCATCGTGTACAACGAAGAGGGCACAGCCTACCTCTACCAGGTGTCGCACACCAGCGTGGTGTATAAAGACGACTTCGCTCTGGAGTCCTCCTCGGAGGCCACGGTTATCCTGGTGACCTGTGTTCCCGAGTGGGTGTACGATAACCGCCTCCTGGTGACTGCCAAACTGGTGGGAGTGAAGAGATAGACTCAAAGCAGGGAGGGAGCCCAAACGTGGCTATAGGGACGGGGCTAAGACAACGGGTCAGGGAGACGTTCTCCTCCCTTGCGTTCCCCAACTACCGGCTGCTCTTCTTCGGGCGGCTGGCCTCCAACATGGGCCGTACCATGCGGGTGTTCGCACGCGCCCTGTGGGTGTTCGAGGCAACCGGTTCACCCTTGAAAATGGGCATTGTCGTCTCCGCCCTCTCCTGGCCCATGCTGTTCATGCCCCTGGTGGGAGGGGTCGTGGCCGACCGGATGGATCGGCGGACGCTGCTCCTCTGGACCGAGGGTATCCTAGTGGTGTTGTGGACTGCCACGTCCCTCCTGATCACCATGGGGCTGTTTGAGTGGTGGTACTTCATCATCACCGCGGTGGCCAGCGGAGTGGTCCAGTCCTTTGGCCGTCCGGGGCATCAGGCCATGATTGCCAACGTGGTAGATAAGGAGCGGCTGGCCAACGCCGTTGCCCTGGACTCCATCTCCCAGACGTGGCCAAACATCCTTGGGCCGGCGGTGGCAGGAGCGCTGGTGGGGTCTATCGGGACCGGTGGTCTGTTCTGGCTCACCGCCGCGGGCCAGATTGTCACCTTCATCACCCTGGTCCTCATCCGCTGGACGCCCCAGGAGCAGAAGGCGGCCAGGGAGGGCATGGGCCGCAACGCCCTGGAGGCTCTGCGATACCTTCGCGGCGAGAAGGTCGTTATGGCCATGTTTGGCCTGGGGCTGTTCTCAGCCCTCTTCGCAGGCTCCTTCAGCTTCCTCCTGCCCATCTTTGCCATCGATATCCTGCACGCCGGGAAGGGAGGGCTGGCGGTGCTGATGACCACCTCCGCCCTGGGGGGTGCGGTTGGCTCCGCGATGGTGCTGTTGGCCAGCAATGCCCGGCGCAACCGGGGTCGCATCCTGATAGGGATGGCGGTGGTGAAGACCGTCATGCTCATCGTTTTCTCTCAGTCTGGGCTGTTCCCCCTCTCTATGGTGGCCATGTTCGGCCTGGGAGCGGCGCAGATGATGTTCATGACCATCCTGACCATGGCCATGCAGCAACTCGCTCCGGACCACATGCGGGGCCGCATCATGAGCCTGCGAATCGTCATCATGGGCATCTCTCCCATTGGGGTGCTCATCATGGGCACAGTGGCCGAGGTGCGGGGGGCGGTGGACACGGTGCTCCTTGGGGGGATCATCTACGGGCTCACCGCCATCATCATCTTCACGGTGGTGCCGACTCTGCGCAGGTTTCAGTAGCCCGGCAGGGCGTTGAAAAAGGGGGAGTGCAGAGGGGAGGGCTCCCATCCAGTGGATGGGAATCCCTTTGCCGTGGGTCTGGGCTTGGCCCAGACCCACACCTCACGAACCGTAGAACACGGTCAGACCAGGGCAGCGGCAGTTGAGTGTGGGTGCAGGGCTCGCCCTGCCTAACGCAGTATCGCCGCGATGTTGCCGCCGTCCACGGTGGTCACGTTGGCGGTGGTCTTGACCTCCAGCGCCTGGTGTACGAAGGCCTGTGCCACGTCCCTGGGCGTGACCTCCTTGCCCAGCAGGTTGCCCTCCATGTACTGCCTTTCGCTCACACCCCTTGCGTTGGCTCTTGCGGAGATCATCTCCGGCGTGAGGAGTCCACCGCGCACCCTGTCGGCGTTCACCGCGTTGGCGCGAATTCCGTCGGCGCCGTGCTCCAGGGCATACTGGCGAACCAGGAGCAGCGTCGCGGCCTTGGGCAGGCCGTAAGGCCCGAACCCCGGGCCCGGGTTGATGGCCTGCTTGGAGACGTTGAAGAGCAACGTCCCTCCGTTGCCCTGGGCCCGCATGACCCTGACGGCGTTCTGGGCAACGCTCTGGTGGGCAAAGAAGTTCAGCTCGAAGCTCTTGCGAAGGACATGGGTGGGCACGTCGGCGATCTCGCCTTGCCAGGCGGCGCCCGCGTTGGACACCACCACGTCAACTCCCCCAAAACGGTGGCATACGGCATCGAAAGCCCCTCGCACAGAGCTTTCCTCTGTGACGTCGCATCGGAGGGCCAGGGCTGCTCCTCCGATGCGACGGCACACCTCTCTGGCCCTATCCACGTCGATGTCCAGCACGGCAACCTCTGCGCCCTCCCGGGCGAAGGCCTCCGCGGTGGCAGCGCCGATGGCTCCGCCCCCTCCCGTGACCAGGGCCACGCAGCCGGCGAAAGGCTTGCCCAGGGATTTGCCCAGCTTCGCCTGCTCCAGAGACCAGTACTCCATGTCGAAGAGGTCGGCCTCGCTGGCGGACTCGAAGGTGCCGATGGCCTCGGCATCGGTCACAGTCTCCATGGTGCTCTCTGCGATGTCCGCGACTATTGTAGCGTCTCTGGCGTTCCTGCCGGCCCCGAACAGACCCAGGCCTGGGATCAGGACCACCCGGGGCAAGGGGTCCAGCTCCATCTTGGGCTGCGGCTGGCGGGAGTTGTGACGTTGGAAGTAGGCGTGGTACCTCTTTTCGAACTCCTCAACCGCCTCCCTCACGGCCTTCTTGAGCTCGACAATGCTGCCGTCCGTGGGCGTGGGGAGAATCAGCGGCCAGCTCTTGGTCCTGATGGTGTGGTCGGGAGTGGCGACGCCAGCCTGGGAGTAGCGCCGTAGCTCCTCCCCGTTGACGTAGCTGAGTATCCCTGGGCTGGTTCGGAATTCGAGGATGAAGCGCCCATTGCCGTCGAATGCGGCCTCGTCGCGCAGGGTGAATGCGCCGCGAATCACGGGCGCGACCTCGGCCGCGGGCAGCACCACCCTGGGAAGGGACGCCCCAGGGAAGACACTCCTGCGGCCGGCCTTCAGGCGCTCTTCAACCAGGGTGACCATCTCGATCATCCTCTCGTATGCCTGGTGGGCGGAGTCGCCGAAGGTGAATACGCCGTGTTTCAGCAGTATCAGGGCCTCGACCTGGGGGGCTTCCTCGAACACAGCCGCCGCCTTCTTGGCCAGGTCGAAGCCGGCCTTGACGTACGGTACGATGCCGGCGCGACGCCGGAACACCTCGCGGCAGAGCTCCTCCCCGTTGGGCTGGTTCGTGAGGCTCAAAATGGCGGTGGAGTGGGTGTGATCGACGAACTTGTGGGGCAGGAGGGCGTGGAGTAACGTCTCGATGGAGGGTGTGGGGGCCGAGCTGTCCATGAGGTTGGAACGCTCGAAGTTGACCAGCTCTTCGTCGCTGAGCCGGTCAAGGCGACGCAGCCTGAGCAGCGGCTGGAGCTTCACCGCCGGCAGACCCTCAGGTTCCATGTAAGCCATATCCCAGCCGCTACCCTTGACGCAGAGGACGTCGTGCTCCTCGCCCAGGATGTCGGTGGCGCTGGTCTTGACCGATGTGTTGCCGCCTCCGTGCAGGACGAGCCTGGGGTCCTGACCCAGTAGGCGGGTGGTATAGACCCTCAGGGCGATGTCCTCGGGGACGCCCCTCTCGGCCAGTCTGTCGACCACCTCTCTAGCTTTCGAGTCGGACCAGGAGCTTTTCATCTTTGCGCTCTGGGTAGGGACGGGATACTAGGGGCTGAAGCGGAAGGGCGGGTACTTGTCTGTGGCCAAAAGGAAGGCGTAGGCCGTAACTCGGTTAGACCAGCGTATCACGCCCACCACAAAGTCGAACAGGGACCGGGGATAGCGAGTGGTAAAGAGTATGGCGAACCACGCTCCTATTACTACCGCTACCAGAGCCAGGAACAGAGCTACCAACACCATGTAGTGGGGGATGGCCAGAAGCCACTTCAGTAGAGGGAGCCACCGGTCTATGTCCTTCTTCGCATCGGGATAGGGAACCTCTAGGTGGACAGCCTGCTCTTCGTCCGTAGACGGGTATTCGTCTCTCAGCAGGCAGAGGTAGACACCTACGCGATTCCCAAACCTCAGGAGGGCAAGGTTCCAATCAAACCACCACCTGGGATACTTCTGGCGAAAGAGGATCATCAAGACAGGGGCAAATAAGACAATCCCGCCTACGAATCCTGCTGTAGACTGTGCATCCTTCCTATCATCAAGAGAGCCTGCACTTACCAGCACCAGGACAATGACGATGGGAATGGCCGCTATTACCCGAAAGAACGAGGAAAGCCGGTCAAGGGGCCTGTCAGGATAGTCCACCGAGAACTGTAGCGGGTACGGGTCTTGCTGCTGGGCCATCTACGCTCCTTGTCCGAGCTACTTGACTATCTTGTCAGCAAGGTCTGCTTATTACACCTCACGAACCGTAGAACATGGTTAGACCAGTGCAGCAACAACTGAATGTGGGTGCAGGGCTCGCCCTGCTAGCGGCGTCTGGCCCATATGGTATGGTAGTTCTCCCCCTGGATCACGGCGGAGAGCTCTTCCCTCTCCAGGCGATACACCTCCTTCAGGACATCGTTACACGCCCGTACCGCCTCTTTGTGTCCTGAGTAGACAAACCGCTCGAGCACCTTGCGCCAGACCCCCAGGTACACCAGGCTTCGCGCGTACTTGGGCCAGGGCACAACGGTAACGTTTTGAGGCCTGGGTAGATGGGGCCGCAGTCGCCTCAGGGTGCGGAACCTCTCCTCGGGGGAGTTGACCATGGGCACCAGCTTCACCATGGGAGGGTCCTCTGCCGTGAAGCGGGTGTCAATGAGGATGCTCTTCCGCAGCACAGGGAAGTATATGGATATCACCTCTGCGGTGTCGATGTTTCTACGCAACTCCCCCATGTCTATGCGAAAATCGCCATCCATACCCCATCCTTCCTCGCAGGGAACCGCCTGAGTACGGGGGGACTCACGAATCTGACAGCAAGCCCCCCTCTTCTCAGGGTTTGCGTGAGAGAGCCTTGGGAAAGACCAGCCTCCTTCTACCGGAGTCCGGAGGCCTTGCCCATCCCCCCGAGTTATCCCGCCAGGAGCTCCTTTACCTTCCGGTGAAAGGCGGGGAGAACGTCCTCCCACTTACCCACCACCCCGTACTGGGACAGCTTGAAGACGGGTGACTCGGCGTCCTTGTTTATGCACACGATGTGCTTGGAGAAGGACACTCCCCCCATGTGCTGGCTTGCCCCCGAAATGCCCACGGCTATGTACAGCTCCGGGGCTATGGACTTGGCGGTGATGCCAAGCTGAGTGGCCATTTCACAGTACCCCTCGTCGCATGCTCCCCGGGTTGACCCCACAGCCCCCTTCAGGTCTGCCGCCAGCGCCTCCAGGCTCTTCCAGTTCGCGATGCTCCCCAGTCCCCTTCCTCCACCCACCACAATGCGGGCGTCTTCCAGCCTTATCCCTTTCACCTCCACGGTGACCCGGTTCACCACCTGGGTCTTGGCAAGGGCAGCATTCAGCTGCACGGCAATGGGGACAACCGCTCCACGGCGGGAGGAATCAGGCTCCAGGGGCTCCTGGGACTTGGTCTTTACCGAGGCCATCGCGGGCCGGACTGTCCCACAGTCCACCTCGGCCATGGCCTTCGCCCCGTAGGCCGCGCGCGTTGCCAACATGCCCCTGGTCTGGGGATCGATGTTGAGCGCCACACAGTCCGTGGCCAGGCCCGTCTTCAGTCTGCAAGCCAGTTTGGGGGCCAGGTCCCGGCCCATGTACGTTGCCCCCATGAGCAGTATGCCAGGGGTCAGCTCCGCGCACACCCTCTCCATGGCAGCGGCATAGGACTCGGGCTGGTACGACGCCAGAAGGGAGTTATCAACGACGTATACCTTGTCTGCTCCCTGGGCAAAGGCCCCTGCCGCCGTAGCGCCAATCCCACTGCCCAGGAACACCGCCAAAAGCTCCTCTCCCCGGGCATTGGCCAGCTTGCGGCCCACCCCCAGCAGCTCGCCCGTGATGCCTGCAAGCTCTCTTCCAGCTACCTCCCCTACTATCAGCACCCCTGCTCCATTGGCCATGTCTGTTACCTCCTGTTTCCGATAGGCTACTCGAGTACCAGCCCTAGCGTGTCGCTGAAAAACCCGTCCTTCAGCAGCCTGCTAGATTATCTTCAGCTCCCGTAGCTTGAGGGCCAGGTTCTCCCCCGCCTCAGCGGGGGTCTCCCCCTTCAGAACCTCGCATTGCCCGGCCTTCTCTTCCACGTACAGCCGCCGCACCTTGGTCAAGGCTCCTTTGGCCCCCACCGTGGAGGGGTCTAGCCCCAGGTCCTTGGCACTCCATATCGTGGGCTGTTTCCGCCCCGCGGCCATGATATCCCTCAGCTTGGGATATCGAGCCCTGCCCACCTCGTTGCCCGCGGTGACCAGGGCAGGCATCGGTGCCTCAACGGTCTCGACGGTATCCCCCACGGTGCGCTCTGCCCGTATCTTGCCGCTCACCGCCTCCAGCTTTCCCACAATGGTGATGCAGGGGATGCCCAGGGACTCCGCGACGTAGGATCCCACCTGTCCGTTGTCCCAGTCCCCCGCCTGTCTCCCGCACAGGATAAGGTCGTAGCTGCCTATCTTCTTGACAGCAGCGGCCAGGACCCGAGCGGTGGTGAAGGCATCTCCCCCCTCAAAGGCCGGGTCCTGGAGGAGGATCAGACTATCCGCTCCCATGGCCAGGGGCTTCTTGATCACGTTCATCACCGGGTCGTTGCACAAGCTTACCGCCGTCACCTCTCCCCCCAAGGCATCCTTCAGGCGAAGGGCCGCCTCCACCGCCAGCTCGTCCAGGAGGCTCACCGCGGGCGAAGAGCCCTGAGGTGGAGCCACCGTGTTGGTCCGGGTGTCAACTCTGAACTGAGTTGGCGGGATGTCGGGGTCCGGGATCTGTTTGATGAAGACCAGGCATTTCATGCGCACCCCCTAAATAGCTCGGCTTCCTGTCCAGAAATCGTGACAAATTTACCACGCTCTTCCCATGGTGTCAAGGCAGGGCAAGCCCTGCAGGGAAAGGACGGCAGAGGGGCGCAGCCCCTCTGCACACCCCTTTTCTAGCACCCTGCTAAATAGCCTAACGCGATACCAGACGTTCAATTGCGGCCCTCAGCCGGCGGGTGCACCTGTCCCGGCCCAGGACGGCCATGGTCTCGAACAGGGGCGGTGCCGCCCTTTGCCCCGTCACCGCCACCCGGATAGCGCCGAAGAGCTGCCCCGTTTTCATCTCCAACTCCCCGGCCAGGGGTCTCAGCACATCCTCCAGGGAGGGAGCAGACCAGGCGTCCAGAGCCGCCACTCGCCCCAGCGCCGCCTCCAGGGCCTTCCGGGTGCTATCCCTGTCCAGACCCTTCTGAACCAGCTCCTCATGGGGATACTCCAGCTCCTCCAGGAAGAAGAAGTCCATTAGCGGGGGGGCATCGGCCAGGGTCTTGAGGCGCTCCTGCACCAGGGGAGTGATGGCGTGCACGTACTCCCCTGATAGGGGTCGGGACACCGCGGCGGGCAACGCCTCCTCCAGAGTCGGGAGAATACGCCCCGCCAGGGCCTCCTGGCTCATCTGGCGGATGTACATCCCGTTCATCCATGCCAGCTTCTCCTGGCTGAAGATGGCGCCCGCCTTGCCAATGCGCTCTATGGAGAAGTGCCGTATCAGCTCCTCCCGGGGGATTACCTCGGTGTGGTCGTCCAGGGACCACCCCAGGAGGGCCAGGAAGTTGCCCATGGCCTCCGGGAGATAGCCCGTGTCCCGGTAGTGGAGCACGGATACAGCGCCGTGACGCTTGCTCAGCTTGGAGCGGTCTGGCCCCAGGATGATGGGCAGGTGGGCAAAGAGGGGCTTCTCATATCCCAGGGCGTCGTACAGGCGAACATGCCTGGGAGTGCTGGAGAGCCACTCATCGGCCCGCATGACGTGGGTTATCTCCATGAGGTGGTCGTCCACCACGCTGGCCAGGTGATAGGTGGGATACCCGTCGGACTTGAGGATGACGAAGTCATCCTGGGTCTCATTGGCAAAGGTCACCTCTCCTCTTATGAGGTCGTCGAAGGGGGTCTGCCCATCCAGGGGCATCTTGAACCGCACCACCGGCGGGATACCCTGGGCCTTTGCCCTAGCGCGCTCCCCCTCATCGAGATGGCGGCACCGCCGGTCGTATCCGGTGGGCTGCTTGCGACGCGTCTGCTCCTCTCGCATCTCCTGGAGACGTTGAGGAGAGCAGTAGCAGTGGTAGGCATCTCCTCCCTCCACCAGCTTCCGGGCCGCCTCTTCATACAGCTTCAGGCGCTGGGACTGCACGTAGGGGCCGTAAGGGCCGCCCACCTCGGGGCCTTCGTCCCAGTCCAGTCCAAGCCATCGAAGGGAAGCGAGGATGGCTTCCAGGGCCCCTTCCACCTTACGGGCTACGTCGGTGTCCTCAATGCGGAGGATAAAGACCCCCCCCATGTGCCGGGCGTAGAGCCAGTTGAACAGGGCGGTGCGGATATTGCCCACGTGGGGCTCCCCCGTGGGGCTGGGAGCGAAACGCACTCTCACCTGCCTTGCCATGTCCCCTAGAACCCTCCCACAAGCTGATGGGGCCCTTTCCCAAGCGGGAGCGCAGCTCTATCTCCCCGCAGCCGGGCAAGAACCTCCTCCAGGTCCACGGCCAAGGGAGAGGTGAACTCCGTATACACCCCGCTGCTGGGCAGTCGGAACCCCAGGAGATGGGCGTGGAGAAACTGGCGGGCCAGGCGGGGGTCTTTCCCCCCATAGAGGGAGTCTCCTGCCAGGGGGTATCCCAGCGAGGAGAGGTGCACCCGTATCTGGTGGGTCCTGCCCGTTTTGGGAGACGCCTCCACCAGGGTGTAAGGGGGCAGCCTCTCCAGGGTCCGATAGAGGGTCTCTGCCTCACGCCCTCTCTCGACCACAGCCATCCGCTTGCGGTTCCGGGGGTCTCTCCCGATGCTCCCCAGGATGACTCCCTCCGGCGGAGCAAGGGTACCTTTGACCAGGGCCAGATACACCTTGCGAATGGCTCTCTCCTCCATCTGCCGCGAGACGTAGCGATGGGCCTGGGAGCTCTTGGCCACCACCATAAGACCGGAGGTGTCCTTGTCCAGCCTGTGCACTATCCCTGGCCTGAGCTCCTCCCCCACTCCCTTGAGGTCTGGCAGGCGGGAGAGAAGGGCGTTCACCAGGGTTCCCAGGGGATGGCCCGGAGCCGGGTGAACGACCATACCCGCGGGCTTATCCACCACCAGCACGTCCTCATCCTCATGGATCACCGTAAGAGGTATATCCTCCGGGGTCAAGGTAGTGGGTAGAGGTGGAGGGACTACCACCTCCACCAGCTCTCCTCCCTTGAGTCTATAAGAGGCCCTGGCGACGGTGCCATCCACTGTCACCAGGCCCCTTGCCACCAGGCCAGCGACCTGGGAGCGAGACATATCCTCTTCCCTGAGAGCGAGGAACTTGTCCAGGCGCTCGCCACGGAGGTCAGCCACTACTCTGCGCACCTCTCTCATGGACTCCTATCCCCGTCTGAAACGGTATCTCTCGCCCCGGATGCGCTCTCCGCTCCAGAACCTGGTGGGCTTTGCTCTCCGGCCATCTCCGCACCCGGGGCAGCCCTCTCCTTGGCGGATACGATGATCCAGAGAAGAGTGGCCAGCCCCACCATGATAGCGGAGTCGGCCAGGTTGAACACGGGCCACCACCCCACGTAGATGAAGTCTGTCACGTGGCCGAGGCGTACCCGGTCCACCAGGTTGCCCAAAGCGCCTCCCAGCTGAAGTCCCAGACTTATGTGAAGAAGGACACCGCTGGCGTGATGAGTGCGATAGAAGAGCAGCAACGCCCCAATGCCCACAAGGGAGGCGGCGATGAGGAAAAGGGTCTGATTGGGGAAGAAACCAAGGGCGCTGCCCGTGTTGGTAACGTAAGTGAGGCGGAACACACCGGACTCCGGCACCGACTGCCCAGGAATCAGGGCCAGCCTCACCATCCCCTTGCTCACCTGGTCAGCCGCCAGGGTGGCAATGAGGATGAACAACGACATCATGCCTGCTACTCTCCGGGAGCGGCCCGTAGCTGGCTGTGAGCTTTCCATAGCGTCTGAAGCGCGGCGAG
Source organism: Dehalococcoidia bacterium (assembly GCA_015661155.1). Taxonomy (GTDB): domain Bacteria; phylum Chloroflexota; class Dehalococcoidia; order Lucifugimonadales; family UBA2985; genus JACVQK01. Next base: position 107,039 of record JACVQK010000001.1, read on the forward strand.
ACATGGGTGGAACTCCGGAGTGGCGGACCAGATTAAAGGGAGTAACGTTGAACCCTCACGCCCCAGTTTACCATACGCCCAGAGGGCAGGCAACGCGCATCCGCTGAAGCTGTCTTATGTTATGAAACATGGGTGACACTCTGCGGTAAGATGGGGTTGTTCAAAGACCCCATAGTAAATGGCTTAACAGGGTGCTGAAAAACCCTTTCGACCATCCCCCTGGCCCCCTTCCTGGCCAGGAAGGGGGGAGAATCTAAATCTGGGGGGACACCCCTAGACCCCCGTCAAAGGGGCTTCGCCCCTCTGCACTCCCCCTTTTTTAACACCCTGTTAAGAAAGCTACCCGCCGTGAGCTCTCCTGCCAGCCGGCGACCGTCGCCACAGGCTGGTGGAGGTGAGGGCCCGCACCAGGCCCCATGCCGCTCCCAGACCATAGCACCAGTGGAGGGCAGCGAAGACTGCCAGCATTATCGCCATATAGCGGGCATTCTTCTGGGCCGCGGCGACCCGAAAGGAAGCCAGGAGGTTGGCCAGGGAGTGGCTCGCCAGCACCGCCGCAAGGGGCCACAGAAAGGCCGAGTGAACCAGGGCCAGGGCAGCAAGAGCCACCACCGTTGACACAAAGGCGAGGGGAACCAGATGCCGTCCAAAGAAGGTGACCCTCCTGGTTTTGAGATAGTAGGTCACGAGAAATCCGTTCTGGAGGGTGTGCCTCAGGAAAGCCAGGAGGCTTGAGCGGGCACGATAGTAGGCCACTATGGTTGGAACCAGGAGAATCTTACCGCCTGCCGCTCTCACCCGGCGATAGAGGTCGGCGTCTTCACTCCTGGGCACGCTCTCGTCGAACAGCCCCACTCGCTCAAAGAGGTGACGCCGATAGGAGCCAAAGGGAACGGCGTCCACCTGCCTTGGCTCTGTGGTGTGGCCGGTCCTGTAGTGGGCGTTACCCACGCCAAAGGAGTCGGACAGGGCCAGGGCAATGGCCCGACCCAGGAGGGAGTCCTCCTCAGGAACAACCTTCCAGATGCCTCCTACCACATCGGCATTGCTCTCGCTCAATGCCCTCACACACCTGGTCACGTAGTCGGTCTCATAGGTGGTATGGGCATCCATGCGCACTATGACCTCGCCGCGGGCGCCCTGGATTCCCACGTTCAGGGCCGCGGGAGTGACCCTCTTGGGGTTGTCCAGCAATCGGATGTGCGGATGGTGGAGGGAGATATCCTGCACAATCTCCCTGGTCCCGTCTTCACTCATCCCATCGACCACCAGGACCTCCAGGCGCTCCCTGGGATAGTCCTGCAACAGGATGGACTCAAGGGCTGCCCCGATGTGCTTACGCTCCCGGAGGCAGGGGATCACGATGGAGACCAGGGGCCTAGTCGGTTCCATGGGATTCAAGCTTCGCCCTGAAATACTCTATGGTGCGCTTTATCCCCTCCTCCATATCCACCCTGGGCTGCCATCCCACCAGGGCTTTGGCCCTGGAGATGTCGGGCTTGCGTACCCGGGGGTCGTCAGCAGGCAGGGGGTGAAACTCGATGGCGCTGCGACTACCGGTCAGCTTCAGAACCAGTCTCGCAATCTCAAGGATGGAGCGCTCCTGGGGATTGCCCACGTTTATGGGATCGTGGATTGAGGGAGCCTTGCCCAGGGACAGAGAGCCATCGTAGAAGCTCTCCTTGTTGAGCCTCTCCTCCACCGTTTTATCCGAGTCTTTGCAGAGGATGCGGACTATCCCCTCCACCGTGTCTTCAACGTAGCTGAAGCTGCGTGTCTGGGAGCCATTCCCGTAGACTGTGAGCGGCTGGCCTCGCAGGGCCTGGACGATGAAGTTGGATACGACCAGGCCGTCGTTGGGCTGCATGCGGGGCCCGTAGGTGTTGAAGATTCGGACAATCCGGGTATCCAGACCGTGATACCGGTGATAGGCCATGGTCATGGCCTCGGCGAAACGCTTGGCCTCGTCGTAGACCCCCCGGGGGCCAATGGAGTTCACGTAGCCCCAGTAGGTCTCAGGCTGGGGGCTCACCAGAGGATCGCCATACACCTCAGAGGTGCTGGCCAGAAGATACCTGGCCCCTTTGGCTCGGGCCAGCCCCAGGGTCATCAGGGTGCCCATGGAGCCGACCTTCAGGGTGTCGATGGGGAACTCCAGGTAGTCCCTGGGACTGGCAGGAGAGGCGAAGTGGAGCACTGCGTCCAGGGGGCCTTCGGTGTACACGAAGTTGGTTACGTCGTACCTGGTGAAGAGAAACCGGTCGTTTTCCAGAAGATGAGCGATGTTTGCCGGATCCCCCGTCAGGAGGTTGTCCATGCAGATGACCCGGCAGCCCATATCCATGAGGCGATCACACAGGTGACTGCCCAGGAATCCCGCGCCTCCGGTGACCAGGACGCGCTCAAGGGGTCTGCTCTCTGACATTGGGGATTGCCTCCTTTACTGCGCTCCAGTGTACAGGAGAACCCCTGCACTTTCCACTGGGCACTGCCCAGACCCACATCTCACAGACCCTGAACTAGGCTTGCCCTTGGATGCCTCTGAGGAGTGTGGGTGCAGAGCCTGCCCTGCCTGGGCCGTGCCCAGTTACTGGGACGAGCTCTTGTATATGGACTCTCGGATAGCTGCCAGGTCTACCTGAAGGGCGCGGTCGGTGTCCTTCACCTGGGAGATCTTCATCCATGCAAGACGCACCGTCGCATGGTCGCGGCCTCCGAGAAGAGCGCCGATGTCCGACAGGCTTACCTGGGAGACCTCCCTCAGCAGGTACATGGCGACATGGCGAGCCCGGGCTGTGCTCCTATCTCTCCGTCTGCTCGAGAGGGTTTCATGGCCTACGCCGTAGAAGGAGCAAACATGGGAGATCACATCCTTGGGCAAGGGCACCTGCTGCTGTTTCGTGTTCAGGAGGTCTGCCAGGCTCTGACGGGCCATCTCCAGGGTCAGGGGCCGCGAGGTCATGTCCGCGTAGGCGCTCACGCGGTTCAGGGCACCCTCCAGGTCCCTTACGCTGCGGGGGAAGCTCTCCGTGATCAGCTCCAGGACCTCTTTGGGGACGGTGATCCCCAGACTGTTGGCCTTTGCCTGTAGTATGGCCAGGCGTGTCTCCGGGTCCGGGGGCTGCATGTCGGCGCTGAGACCCCATTCAAAGCGGGACCGCAGGCGGTCTTCCAGGGGCGACAGCGCCGCCGAGGGCCTGTCGCTGGTGATGACGATCTGGTGGTTGGCGTTGTGGAGGTCGTTGAAGGTGTGGAAAAACCCCTCCTGGATGGCCTCTTTGCCCCGCATGAACTGGATGTCATCCACCAAGAGGACATCCACACTGCGGTATTTCTTGCGGAACTCTCCAGTCCTTCTTGTCTGGATGGACGTGATGAAGTCGTTGGTGAACTGCTCCGAGCTGGCATAGAGGTAGCTGAGGCCTTTTTGAGCCGAGGCGTGGCCTATGGCATGGAGAAGATGGGTCTTGCCCAGACCCACGCCAGCGTAGAGGAAGAGGGGGTTATACGCCCTTCCCGGCCGAGATACAACGGCCTGGGCCGCGGCAAAGGCCAGCTGATTGGACTCTCCCACCACGAAGGAGTCGAGGGTGTACCGTGGGTTGAGCTCGAAGGTGCTGGTGCCGTTGCTGTAGTGATGGCCGTTGGTTGGCTCCGAAGCCGGCAGCGCCGGGTTTTCAGGACTTGCCTGTCGGGGCTTATAGGTAGCCCTTGGCTCGGTCATAACCTGGAAATGCACCGCCATCGGCTGACCAACCACCTGGGAGAGGGTGTTCTCGATGAGGGAGGACATGCGTTTCTCCAGCCATTCAGCCACGAAGGAGGATGGGGTGCCGACGGTGAAATCGCTGCCATCACCATCAAAGGAGAGGCCAAGGGTGTCTTTCAGCCAGGTGGCAAAGATGGGACGGCTTACCTGAAGCTCCAGGCTGCCCAGGGTTGCCTCCCACGTCTGGCCTGGGGCCAAGCGGTTTACGGGTATGTTCGTTCTCCTCAGGGTTCTTTGCAAAGAATCGGCTGGCCTGGGCGGGGCAAACCCCACCCCCAGCGGGAAGAAAATCCAGGATTGACAGTGCCCGTGGGCACTAAAAAGACGCCTCTCGGTCTGGCGTGTTACGGGCCGCACGGTGCGGCCCGCTTGAGTGGTGTTTCTTAGACCTTGCCACTATAACAGGGGCTTCTTTGAGGGGATGCAAGGGTCGCTGGGATGAGTTTTAGGGCAGTTTTCGGGGGCAGGGCGAGCCCTGCACCCACACTCAACTGTCGCTGCCCTGGTCTAACCATATTCTACGGTTCGTAAGGCGTGGGTCTGGGCTAAGCCCAGTCTGGGGGACACCCCCAGACCCCCGTCAGAGGGGCTGCGCCCCTCTGCACTCCCCCCTTTTCAGCAGCCTGCTATAATCTCTGATGAGGTGGGTTTATGAGGTTGGTCTATATGGGAACGCCGGCCTTTGCCATACCGCCCCTGGAGGAGCTCCTGGCCGGGGGGTATGAGGTGGTAGGAGTCTATGCCCAGCCGGACAAACCCGCCGGGCGGGGAATGGGTATGGAGGCCTCTCCCGTGAAGGTGTTTGCCCAAGGGCGGGGCTTGAAGGTGCTCCAGCCAACCTCGCTGAGGGCATCCGTGGCTCACCAGGAGCTCTTATCCCTGGGCCCGGACCTGATGGTGGTGGCTGCCTATGGGAGGATTCTCCCCAAGGAGGTGTTGCAGATACCCCGGTGGGGGTGCGTAAACCTTCATCCCTCCCTCCTGCCGCGCCATCGAGGCCCCTCTCCGGTGGCTTACGCCCTCCTGGAGGGCGACGAGACTACGGGAGTTACCCTGATCCTCCTGGACGAGGGGATGGATACCGGCCCTGTAATAGCTCAGCAGGAGGAGCCTGTGCTGCCCCAGGATACGGCGGAGACCCTGACAGACAGGCTGTTTTACAGGGCGGCGACACTGCTGGTGAGGAGCCTACCCCTCTACTTCCGAGGGGAGCTGGAGCCCCAGCCTCAGGATGAGACACGGGCTAGTTATACCAGCAAGCTAACCAAAGAAGAAGGGGCGATTCGGTGGGAGCTTCCCGCGGTGAGCCTCTGGCGCCAGGTGCGGGCCTACTCTCCGTGGCCTGGGTCGTACACCCGCTGGCGGGGGAAGCTGCTGAAGGTGATGGAAGCGGTGCCCTTGCCGTGGGCGGAGCCGGGTTCCCTTGGAATGGTGGTTTCCCTGGAGAGCAGCGCCATGGTTCCCGTGGGGGTCATTACCGGAGAGGGCGTCCTGGGCCTGAAGCGGGTGCAGCTTGAAGGGAAGCAGGCCGTGGATGCAACGGACTTCCTCCGGGGGCACCAGGGGTTTGTGGGCTCTACCTTGCCCAGCTGACTGGGCTTTGCCCAGGCAGGGCGAGCCCTGCACCCACATTCATCAGAGGCATTCATAGACAGGCCAAATTCAGGGTCTGCGAGATGTGGGTCTGGTCTAAGCCCAGGCAGGGCGAGCCCTGCCTACTGCTTCTCCTGTTCCTCTTGGACAGTCCCTGGCCGCTCCGCGGTGGGCAGCTCCGCCCTGGGGGGGCTTACCCGGACGATGACCTCTTCGAGGTCGGATGTGATGGTGATCCCCGGCCCTAGGGTGAGGTCTGAGACCCGGAGGCTCTGGTTCAGCTCCACCAGGATGGATATGTCCACCTCTATCCTCTCCGGCATGTCCATGGGCAGACACTCCACGGAGATGCGGTGGAGATTCTGGATGAGGGTGCCGCGGTGGACCTGCACCGCAGGGGCTTCTCCCACCAGGGTGATGGGCACTTCACCCTTTATGCTCTGCCTTACGTCCACTCGATAGAAGTCCGCGTGGAGAATCCGGTTCGTGACGGGATGGCGCTGAATCTCTCGCACAAAGGCCAGCTCCCGCTCCTTGCCCCCGTCTAGCTTGAGGTACACGGGTATGTGATGTCCCACCTGGCTTATCAGCTTGATGAGGGTGGAGCCATCGGCCTGCAGGGATCGGGAGGACATCCCCTTGCCGTAGAGGTGGAGGGGGGTTATCCCCTTTCGCCGTAGAGTCTCTACCTTCTTCCCCAGGACGTCCCTGGTGAAAACGTCGATGGTCATAGTATCCATGGGTTCCCTCCGAGTGAAAGTCGATTTGCTCCATCTATAATATCCCTTGGGCTTGAAGGTGTACAGGGGCCGTGCTATAATTTGGCAACGGATGCACTGAGGAGGTGGAGGATGAAGGTGTCCATGAAGGTAGACTATGGGGTGCGGGCTCTGGTGGAGCTGGCCCAGCGGTATGGAGGAGGAACGGTCCAGACGGTGGAGATAGCGGAGTCCCAGGGCATACCTGAGGCCTATCTGGATCAGCTTCTTGCCACCCTGCAAAAGTTCGGGTTTATCCGTAGCCGGAGGGGGCCGCAGGGGGGGCATGTTCTTGCCAGGGCTCCCCATGAGATAAGCCTGGGGATGGTCATGGCTAGCCTGGAGGGCACGGCAGCGCCCCTGGACTGCATGGAGGAGCCCACCGAGTGTACGCTGTCCAGCATCTGCGCGCAGCGCGACATGTGGAGGTCCGTGGAGGATGCGGTCCAGAGCGTGCTGAGCTCCACTACCATCGCCGACCTGGCCAACCGCCAGAGGCAGCTCCAGGGCCAGGGCGTGTACCAGGTCTAGCCACGGCCTGGCCATACTGGAGGCAAGACCCCGGTTGGACTCTACTCCTCGGCCTCAACCGAGCATGGAGCGCGGGGCTTTCGTGTTTCAGGCACATCTTTCCCATCGCCCGATGCATCAAACATCTGTCACCATAATCGAGGGAGTGCAACCATGACTCAGACAAAGGCTCTTACACCGGAGCAGGTCAAACGGTATAGCCGGCACATCATCATGCCCCAGGTGGGAAGCCGGGGGCAGCGCAGGATCATGGAGGCCAGGGTCCTCATCATAGGCGCGGGAGGCCTCGGCTCCCCGGTCGCCCTGTACCTGGCCCTGGCGGGGGTGGGCACCCTGGGGATCGTGGATTTCGACACGGTGGAGGTGAGCAACCTGCAACGCCAGGTCCTCCACCACCTGCGTGACGTGGGGAAGCCCAAGGTCCTATCGGCCAAAGAGACCATTGCGGAGTACAATCGGGACGTGGAAGTGGTGCCCTACCAGTTCCCCCTAACCTCCGAGAACGCCATGGAGATCATCTCCCAGTACGACATCGTGGTCAACGGGGCGGACAACTTCGCTGCCAGGTATCTGATAAACGACGCCGCTTACCTCGCGGGAAAGCCCCTGGTGGATGGCAGCATCCTCCTGTTCGATGGCCAGGCCAGCGTGTTTCTCCCTGGGAAGGGGTGCTACCGATGCCTCTTTCCCTCTCCCCCTCCTCCTGGCTCGGTGCCAAGCTGTGCCGAGGCCGGGGTGTTGGGTGCCCTGCCGGGGCTGATCGGGAGCGTTCAGGCGGTGGAGACCATCAAGCTGATCCTGGGGATAGGGGAGACCCTTGCTGGACGCCTGCTCATCGTGGATACCCTCAGCATGGAGTTCCGCACCGTGAGACTGCGGCGCAATCCCAAGTGTCCTCTGTGCGGGGATAATCCCAGCATCAAGGAGCTTATAGACTACGAGGTCTTCTGTGGGGTCGCGGCCCCTGCCTCCGTTGGCGGGGAGTAGCAGGCTGCGGGGAAAAGGGGAGTGCAGAGGGGTGAAGCCCTCGCCGTCCTTCGGCTGAAGGATGGGGGTGTTCCCCAGACTGGGCTTGGCCCAGACCCACGCCTTACGAACCGTCCTTCGGCTGAAGGATGGTCAGACCAGCACAGCAGCAGTTGAGAGTGGGTGCAGGGGGATGGTCGAAGGGGCTAGAGGGCATATCGGCTAGGAAAGCCGAAGCATACGCAGGAGGGCGAGGGATATGGAAGCTGTCTTGTTGATAGGGCGAATCATAGTAGGGGTCTATTTCCTCTTCAATGCCTTCAACCACTTCACGAAGTCGAAGATGATGGCACCCTATGCCGCGTCCAAGGGAGTTCCCCTCCCCGCCGTGGCGGTCCCAGGGACGGGGGTGCTCCTGGCCCTGGGGGGCCTGAGCGTTGCTCTGGGTTTCTACACCTGGGTGGGAGCGCTCCTCCTCGTTGTTTTCCTGGTGCCCGTGGCTTTCATCATGCACAACTTCTGGACTGTAAAAGACCCGCAGATGAAGATGTTGGAGATGGTCAACTTCACCAAGAACCTGGGGCTGGCAGGGGCGCTGCTCATGGTGCTGGCCTACGCCGTGGAAAGCGACTGGAGTCCCTTCACTCTGGCTGGGTAGCGCTGGATTGGCAAGAGGGTCAGGCAGCCAAACATGAAAAAACGAGACATCCTTGAGACCATAGGGAACACCCCACTGGTGGAGATAGCCCGGATGAGCCCTCATCCGGAGGTACGAATCTTCGCCAAGCTGGAGGGGAACAACCCCACGGGAAGCCTCAAGGACCGCATCGCCAAGTACATGATAGAGCGTGCCCTGGCCGAGGGGAAGCTCACCCCGGACAAGGTCATCCTGGAGCCTACCAGCGGCAACACGGGGATATCCCTGGCCTTCGTTGCTCGGCGAAAGGGCTTTCGGGTGAAGGTGGTCATGCCGGAGAACGTCAGCCCTGAGAGGGCGCAGATGCTCCAAGCATACGGGGCGGAGATAGTGTACTCCGATGGCTCCAAGGGCACCAACGGGGCCATCCTGGTGGCCCAGGAGATGGCCGCCAAGGACGACACCTACTTCATGCCCTACCAGTACGGGAACGAGTCCAATCCCCGGGCCCACTATGAGACCACGGGAATGGAGATTCTCCAGGATTTGCCAGAGGTGGACGTATTCGTCGCCGGGCTGGGCACTGGAGGCACCCTCATGGGGGTGGGAAGACGCCTCAAGGAGCACAACCCCAAGGTGAAGGTGGTGGCGGTGGTCCCCCATCCCGATGATATGATCCAGGGCCTCCGCAGCCTGGAGGATGGGTTCATCCCCCCTATTCTCAACCTCTCCCTTCTGGATAGCCGCATAATGGTGGAGAGCCAGGAGGCATTCCGGGTCACCCGGGAGCTGATGCAGAAGGAGGGAATCTTCGCCGGCATCTCCTCCGGGGCCGTGGTGTGCTGCGCCATGAGGCTGGCCCAGCGAATGGAGAGGGGGAACATCGTCTGCCTGCTGGCCGATGGCGGGTGGAAGTACCTGAGCACCTCCCTCTGGACCAAGGAGTTCGCCGAGCTGAAGAACACCGTGGACAACAAGATATGGTGGTAGCCTCCCTGGTTAGCAGCCCTCAATAGCAGGCTGATTCATCGTAAACCCTGGGCGATCTTCGCGAGAAACGGGCATGTCAGAAGAGCTGGGCAGAGTAGAGCGACCTCTGGTGTCGGAGTACGAAGGGGCGAGGAAGCTGTACTTCGTGCCCCTGGTTCTTCTTCCCGAAGAGCCCCTGCCTGACCATTTGGAGATGGTCAACCGGTACTGGGAGCAGGTGGAGGCCCAGGTGGCCAACCTGGAGAGGAAGCTGGGCCAAGTCAAGAGGGTGTATCACGAGCTGGTGGCCGTGGGTGGAGAGGAAGGCGCGAAGGCCCTTGAGCAGCTGAATGCGGGAAGCTACCTTGTTGCCAAGTCCAGATTGGACAGGGGCGCCGAGCTACAACCCATCGAAGACGGCGAGCTGCTGGGAGAGTACATGGACTGGGGCAGGTGCCTGGCCCTTGGCCTCCAGAGCGAGAGGGCGTTCACCCAGGTGTATCAAGCCTATTCAGAGGCGCACAGGAAGAGAAACGAGCACATGGCGAAGCAGATAGACGAAACCCTGCGGAGCGCCGAGGCCGGAGTGCTGCTGATGCGGGAGGGCCACCAGGTGCAGTTTCCGTCGAGCATCCAGGTCTTCTACGTCGCTCCTCCCGGCCTGGATGAGCTGAAGCGGTGGCTCCGGGCACGTGAGGCCGAGACACTCTAGCAGGGGACATCGCGCAGGTGGCGGATTAGCAGGGTGAGAAAAAGCCTTGTCATTCCGAACGCCGTTACACATATGTCATTCCGAGGAGCGGAGCGACGAGGAATCCAGGGCCTACCATACTTGGCAAAGGCACACGCCTTAAATGCTTCGCTGTCGCTCAGCATGACATTCCTCTCTCCGCTGCCGTGGCGTCCAGGGGCCTGCTCGTGCCCTTCGACAGGCTCAGGGCGAGCGGCCTGTTTTCCTGCCACCCTGTCATTCTGAGCGCCGTTACCCTTATGTCATTCCGAGTGAGTCCCGACCTGTCGGGACGACGAGGAATCCAGGACTTATGCCGTTAACAAGAATGGTAGGCCCTGGATTCCTCATCCCAATTGCATTGGGATTCGGAATGACATTCAACTATCTGTCACCCTGAATGGAGCAAAGGGTCTCGGATTCTTCGTTCGCCTCAGGCGAAGCCCGTGGCAATCTGGCTGCAGGGTGCCGATGTTGGCGTGGCGCAGCGAGGGGATGTCGTGCTGGCAGGGCCGGATGCGTTACTGCCCGTCTTTAGGAAGGGGGAGAGGAGAGACCCTGATGGCCCGTAACGCCAGGAAGAGGGGGAACTCTGCCCGGGCACGGTTCTCGGCACGGGCCTTGGGCCCTGGCTGGCTCACCTTGGGGGAGGGCCACTCCTCCAAGGCGTTGACCCACAGCCCTGCCGACGCCAGCCCATTGACATAGGTCTGAAGGGGCCGATGATAGGTCCATGTCATCTGGCCGGGGTCCCTGAAGGGCTGAGTATCAATGGGGACCTTCACGGAAGAAAGGTAACGGTCCACTGCGCGAAACAGGAGCTTTCTCTCCTCGTCCCAGCCCCAGCGGGTCTGCCGGGGAATGCGAAAGGCCGGGTGGGTCATAACCAGGACCAGCCGGCCGCCGGGCTCCAGGAGGCGGGCACACTGGGCAAAGACCGGCTCGACAGGGTCCATATTCTGGACGGATAAGACGCAGGCCACGGCATGGAAGCTCTCGCCGGGCAAGATGCCAGCGAGGCCTCGGGCATCGGCAACGAGGTATCGGATGCCCCTGGACGACCGTTGGCGGGCGCGTCGGATGAGCTCCCCGGAGAGGTCCACTCCAGTGACCTGGACACCGAGGGGCTGCAAGGCCCTGCATAGGACTCCCTGTCCACAGGCCAGGTCCAGCACCCGTTCCCCTGGCTGCATTTCCAAGAGCCGGAGGGTGCCAGGAATGATCACTCGCTGGTGGTACTCGCTGCCCTCTCCACCCACGTGGGAATCGTACCAGGAGGCTACCTGGTCCCAGGGAGTCTGGGGGGGCTTACCTGGAGTTGGTGGCCTGTGGGTATTTGGGGGACGTTCCTGCTCATGAGATTGCATGGGAACATTGTACTCCAGGGCGTCTCGCTGAGGAACGCCTTGACCACGTGCACCGGCACAGCCGTCCCCCGGCTTTGGCACCGGCCCCACGGACAGCACGTAGGGGGCTGGCTGAGTGGTCCTGGGGGCCACCGGCGCAATGACCACCACCGCTCGCTCCAGCCCGGCCCCAAACCCCTCGACTACCAGGGACCCTCTTCCATCTTTGTCCAGGGACATATCCCTCACCACTACACCGTTCCCTATCTCGATGACCTGCACCAGGTATCCCTGGGGCACCTGGTTGTCGGTCCTGACGAACCCCTGGGCGTCCCAGACCCCCTGGCTCTCGGCGTCGTCGAAAAAGCCGATCTCGCGGACCGAGAGGTCGTCTATGCAGATTCCGTCCCCATTGACGGCCTCGTCGGTAACGTACTCGAAGCGCAGGAGAATTCTCCTTCCGGCATAGGGGGTCAAGTCCACGGACTCCTCCAGCCACCCTCCACTCTCGCCGGTGTAGCCTGGGCCAAAGCTGACGCCCACGGGGTTCTCGGGGGAGGCGTGCTTCCCCTCCAGAATATCCCAGGTCTCTCCTCCGTCCGTGGACACCTCCACGTAGGCGTAGTCCCAGGACTCCTCAATGGCGTACCACGCCCAGAACCCCAGGGTGGCCGCGGAGACCTGGGAGAGGTCGAGCTCCGCCGTCAGGGTCGAGTCGATGGAGTCCCCCCGGTTTCCCCACCAGCAGTGGCTGCCGCTGTGGGGAGTGGTGGGTAGAAGGGGCGTCGCCACCTGCCCCTGGAAAGCCACCAGGGTGCTGCCCTCCTTGAGCGTCACCTCCACGTACTCCCCGGCGTACTGGGGCAGGGTGCCTCTGCGCTCGCCGTATCCCGTCATCACCTCTGTGGCCTTGACCTTCACGTCCAACCCGTCGTAGTAGTAGCCGTTGGTCTTCCGGGAGTCCAGGTAGTTGGCCACCAGCCACTCCTGGAAGACATCCTCAAAGGTCTCCTGGTAGCCCATGGAGCGCAGGTAGGCCGTGACTCCTTCAACGCCGTCCTCTGGTCGTTCCACCAGTCTCCAGAGGTTGTCGTGGCCGCCGTAGCGCTGGGCCAGGTACTCCATGAAGAGGGTAGCCGCTCCGTAGTAGGGGAAGGTGGACTGGCCATCCGAGGGCCAAGTGGTCAGGGGGGTAGCAGGAGATGAGACGAAGTCGCCGATAAAGCTGAAGTTGTAGCCGGCAAGACCCTTGGCGACCTCTGAGAGCCCTTCATTGACCCACGTCTCCTCGCCGGGGTCCCTGGCCCAGTGGACGGCGTGCTGTAGCTCGTGGGCCAGGGTTCCCAGATAGGCGGAGGAGCCCACGGGCAGGTTCGCGGTGTTCATGTAGACCATCTCCCGCTCGTTGCTATAGGGGTAGACCTCCCGTGGGTACTCGTCCGAGGCGCTGTAGTAGCCCGCTGCCCCCCGGAGGCGAGAGTGAAGGATGGTGATGTGGGGGTCGTTGTCCACCCCAGGAGTCCACTCCTGGCCGAAGGCCCCTGTCACCACCGGATAGATGCTCTCTTCCAGGGCCTGGATCGCCCTTTCCAGGGCCTCTTCGGGAGGCTCGGAGCCTCTTTCGAAGTACCAGTAGGCGTGCTCGCTCACGCGGAGTAGCACAGCCTCCACCTGGTACATCTTCATGTCCGCCAGGTCGGTCACCCAGAACACGTCTCTTCGCCCCTCCTGGTAGCTTACCGGCTCCGGGTTCACCATCTTTGGTATGGGCTGCCCTGATTTGAGGAGAAGGCGCTGGGCCAGGGAGTACAGGTCCCGGTCTGGGGCCTCGGGGAGGTATTCCCTCACGGAGGTAGGTGTAGGAGAAGGGGACACTGTCGGAGTGGGGGATGGCGAGAGGCTGGCTTCCGGGTAGGGAGAGGGGGTTGGTGCTATAGTGCTGGCAGGGGAGGGCTGGGGCGTCCTTGTGCAGCTCAGGGCCAGGGACAGAGCCAGCAGAGCCGATAGTATCGCTACAGCTGGGCGCGGCCCAGACCCACATCTCACAAACCCTGATTTCAACCTGACCATGAATGCCTTTGAGGAGTGTGGGTGCAGGGCTCGCCCCGCTTTCATGCTGACTTTGTTGAATCCAGTCCCCATGTGTGGCCTTCAGTATCGGAGGAAAAGGCTCCCTTGTCCACACCTGTGCTCCGTGCTATCATGCTGCCAAGTTGGGCTGATGAAAAAGGGGGAGTGCAAGGGGGCGCAGCCCCTTTGCCGGGGGTTTGGGGGTGTCCCCCAGATTCAAATTCTCCCCCCTTCCTGGCCAGGAAGGGGGCTAGGGGGATGGTCGAAGGAGTTTTTCAGCACCCTGCTAAATCGGGAGGGTTTCACGGAGGTTCGCCATGACCACGGAGAAGGAGAAAGCCCTGGAGCTGGCCCTCGCGCAGATAGAGCGGCAGGTCGGCAAGGGGAGCATCATGAGGCTTGGGGAGGCCACCCAGAGGCTGGCGGTGGAGGTGATCTCCACGGGTTCCCTCTCCCTGGACATGGCCCTGGGGGTTGGGGGAGTGCCTCGGGGAAGGGTCACGGAGATATTTGGAGCCGAGTCCGCGGGCAAGTCGACCCTGGCCCACCACATCATCGCCGAAGCCCAGAGGGCGGGAGGGACGGCGGTCTACATCGACGCCGAGAATGCCCTTGACCCTTCCTACGCTGCCAACCTGGGGGTCAACATGGAGGCCCTCTACGTCTCTCAGCCGGACACCGCCGAGCAGGCCCTGGAGATAACCGAGTACCTGGTCAGGAGCGGGGGCGTGGATGTGGTGGTCATAGACAGCGTGGCTGCCCTGGTGCCCAAGGCTGAGCTTGAGGGGGATATGGGGGACAGCCACATGGGGTTGCAGGCCCGATTGATGTCCCAGGCCCTGCGGAAGCTGGCGTCGGCTATCAACCGCTCCGGTACCGCGGTGATCTTCATAAACCAGCTTCGAGAGAAGATAGGGGTGGTCTTTGGCAACCCGGAGGTCACCCCTGGCGGGCGTGCCCTGAAGTTCTACAGCTCGGTGCGCATCGACCTGCGTCGGGTGGACTCCATCAAGCACGGCACCGAGGTCGTGGGCACACGAATCAGAGCCAGGGTGGTGAAGAACAAGGTGGCTCCTCCCTTCCGCACTGCCGAGTTCGATATCATGTTCAACCGGGGCATCAGCAAGGAGGGTGACATTCTGGACCTGGGTGCCGCCTGCGGCATCGTCAAGAAGTCGGGCGCTTTCTACTCCTACGGCGAGGTCCGCCTGGGCCAGGGGCGAGAGGCGGCCAAGGAGTACCTCGATCTTCATCGAGACATGGCCGGAGAGATAGAGGGCAAGATACGGGGATCCCCAATGCCTCCGAAGTCTGTTGCCGTCGAAGAGCCAGACTAGAGCAGCGTCAGGCTATTAGGGTATCATTCGGGGGTGCAGGGGGCGAAGCCCCCGCCGGGGGTCTGGGGGTGTCCCCCAGATACTCTATATCCCCCCTCTCCTGCAGGAGAGGGGGACAGGGGGTGAGGTATACGCCCAGGGAGCTTCATGGATGAAGAGAAGACCCTGGAGAAGGCGACCTCCCTTGCCCTGCGCTACATCTCCTACCGGCCCCGCAGCGAGGCCGAGGTGAGGAGCCGCCTCCGGCCCAAGCACCCCGGGCAGATAGTGGAGGCTGTGGTGCAGCGGCTCAAGGAGCAGGGCCTTCTGGACGACAGGGCCTTCGCCCACGCCTGGAGCCAGAGCAGGGCGAACTCCAGGCCCCGCAGCGCTGCGCTGGTACGAAGGGAGCTGCTGCAAAAGGGTGTGGCCCATGAGACGGCCCAGGCGGCGGCATCGACCCTGGACGACGAGGAGAGCGCCTACAGCGCTGGCCAGCGGGCGGCGAGAACCCTGGCGGGGGCTGACTACACCACCTTCCGACGCCGTGTGTGGGGCTATTTGCACCGCCGCGGCTTCAGCCAGGCCGTGGTGCGCCGCACTGTGCGCCGCCTGTGGGAGGAGCGGGGGATGGGAGGTTGATGGCGTGGGCGTGAAAGGGTAGGCGTGTTATGATGGGGTTCGAGTCCACAGAGGCCCACCAGGGGAATTCGAACTTGTGTTAGCCGATCAGGGCTTAGCTGTGCGATCTCATGTTGGAGCCCACTTAGATCTTCATTTGAGTCAGGAGGAATTTCACCGTTGACCGCGCAACGGGGAGACGGAGGCCGGCAGCCCTACTACCCTCTGCTGGTCCAGTTGAACTATGACCTTCTGCGTGAAGTGAAGGCCGCGCTACTGCAAGCCCACATCGACCAGAATAATAACTACGCCTCGCTTGTTTCCTTCTTCGCTGGCAAGGCGTGCAAAAACCATGAGGCCATAGTCATTCTAGCGGAGCGGGGCTATGGTCAGGACGCGGGTATCCTGCTCAGGAGTTTGGTAAATCTGGTCATCAATGCTTATTGGCTTGCCAAAGACCCGGTGACCCGTTTAGAGCGGTACATGGATTATGACTGGATACTCCGATCGCAGTCTGCGGGTGTCGGCCGGAGTGCGGATGCACTGGCCCGATTGACCCCTGAGATACGTGCTTCGATGGCTGCCCTTGATGCGGAGATTGAAAAGAAGGCGCGAGAAGCGAAACAGAAACACCGATACGACCGTCGGGGCTGGTCAGGGAAAAACATCCGAGATATGGCCAAGGAAGTGGGGTTCCAAAACTATTACGACTACGCCTACCGGCTATTGTCGAATCTTGAACACTCCAACAGCCGTAGCACGACGGCGTAC
Organism: Dehalococcoidia bacterium; assembly: GCA_015661155.1. Classification (GTDB taxonomy): domain Bacteria; phylum Chloroflexota; class Dehalococcoidia; order Lucifugimonadales; family UBA2985; genus JACVQK01. The sequence continues at coordinate 123,116 of JACVQK010000001.1, forward strand.
CTTGAGGAGGCCGCCGGTGCCAACCGATTGAACGTTGGGCCGGGACCTAAATATGTTCGCGTCGTTCTCGCAACTGCTTACGGCCTACTCATTGACTTATTCGCCCTAGCAGACAAAGTTTTGAGTCTTGGCCTAGCCCAAGCCCTAGATGATGCGCGTCAAAAAGCCCAGGTCAACAAGACAGCCTTCACTCAGGACTGAGAAGTCAGAGGGCAGGGCAGGCCAACAATTGCCTCAGCCTTGTCACCAGGTCGGGCCGCAGAAAGCTCGACTGATATCCAGGGAGGCCAATTCTAGGCACGCGATCATGACCCACATAGCATCACGGAGCAGGTGCGGATAGCCACCTTCGACGGCGAGCCTTTGGCGCGCCTGGGGCAGCAGCGCCTACAGCAAGAGGGCATTCCCTGCGTGGTGAAGAGCCTGGGAGTGGGATATGGCGCATGGGGTGGCAGCGCCTTTGTGCCCCACGCTCTCTACGTCCTCGCTCAAGACCGCCGCAGGGCCATCGGCGTGATTCGAGGGACGGATTCGCCGGAGTACCTCTTGGACTCCGACGCGGTCGTGGAGGACAGGCGGGACAGGGTGGTGGGAAGGCTTCTCGTGGCGGCGGCTGTGGCCATCCTGGGGATGGCCATTCTCGCTGCTATCTATACGACGCTGAGGTAGTCTGATCGGGGGCGGTTTCTTACAGCGGCCAGCCCTGGAGGTGGTAGGCCATCTCCCAGAAGAGGAACTCGTAACGGGTGGCCGTCAGGAAATGCTCCTCAAGGCCCTTCATCTCTCTATCCCCCGCCTCCCGTGTGAGGTCGTCCAGCAACTTCCTAAGCCAGCCCACGAAGGAGCCGAACTCCTGGGAGGAGTAGAGGTGTATCCATTGGGCGTAGGGATTGCCCTCCGAGGTGTCGCCGGTACGAGAGAGATACAGGCCCGTCTCCCAGTAGCCCCACTGGCATGGCAAGAGGGTGGCGATGATGTCGGTCACGGTGCCCTGGTAGGCCACCCTCAGCAGGTAGTCGGTGTACGCCATGGTGATGGGCGCCGGAGGGGTGCTCTCCAGCTCCGCGAGGGAGACTCCGAAACTCTGGCAGAAGGAGCGGTGGAGGGACATCTCCCTCTTCAGGGTCTCCGTCAATAGCTCGGCGAAACGCTCCATGCCCTCCAGGTCCGGTGCCTTGGCCGCAGCCAGGGCCAGCACCCGGCTGTACTGGATGAGGAAGAGGTAGTCCTGCTTCACATAAAACTGGAACTTGTCCAGGGGCAGCGTGCCATCGCCTATCCCCGCTACGAAAGGATGATGAAACAGCCTTTCCCACAGGTATGCGTGCCTGTCCCGTAGCCTCTCCGAGGTGCTCACGATTGTGCGGCCTCCGCCGGCTTCTCCCCCACGTGCAGGGCCACCATGCCGCTCCCCATTACCTGGTGCTTCACCCGTTGCAGTCCCAGCCCCTCCATCATCTGCGACAGCTCTTGCGGATTAAGATAGCTATCCACCGATTCCGGCAGGTAAGCGTACCCCTCCCTGTCTCCGGAGAGCAGCGCTCCCAGCCTGGGTATCACCTTCCGCAGGTAGAGGCGGGAGAGACGGTGGAGAACGCCCCTTCCCTGGAATGGGACTATGTCCAGTATCACCACACGACCCCCTGGCCTCACGACGCGGGCCATCTCCCCTAGGGCTGCCTCCGCCTCGGAGAAGTTGCGGAGGCCGAACCCGGAGGTGACGCACAGGAACCGGCCGTCGGGGAAGGGGAGAGCGTGGGCGTCGCCCAGGGCCCAGTGCACCCGTTGGGACAGGCCATGCCTTGCGGCCTTCTGCCGGGCCAGGGATAGCATCTGGGGCGCGAAGTCCAGTCCTATCACCCGGGTTACTCCGGGCCTGCGGGCCAGCTCCAGGGCAAAGTCCCCTGTTCCCGTGGCCACGTCCAGGGCCTCTCCCTGGCCGTCCTGGATAGCCAGGTCCGCGGCCCTCCGCCGCCAGGAGTGGTGCCTTCCACCGCTCATCACCGTGTTTAGCAGGTCGTAGCGGCGGGATATGCGGTCGAACATGGCCGCCACGTAGCGGGCCTTCTCCTGCCCTCTCAGTCGCGCCATGACCTCATCCCCTACTCGCCTCTCCGTCGGTAGCGCAGGCGCTCGTCGAAGCCGGGCAGCCCCAGGGCGCTGATGGCCTTGGCCACTATGTACTCCACCATGTCCTCTACCGACCTGGGATGCAGGTAGAAGGCGGGCTCCGGCGGGAGGATGGTGACTCCCAGGCGAGCCAGGGCCAGCATGTTCTCCAGGTGTATGGGCGATAGAGGGGTCTCCCGGGGCACCAGAACCAGCCTGCGCCCCTCCTTGAGGCACACGTCCGCGGCCCGCTGGAGCAAATTTGAGGACAGCCCGTGGGCGATGGCCGCCACGGTTCCCGTGCTACAGGGAATGACCACCATGCCCGCGGTGGGCGTGGTGCCGCTGGCGATGGGGGCTTTCAGGTCGCCTGGGGTGTGATAGGTGAAGTGGGGCGACTCCCGCCAGCGGGCCAGCGCCTCGCGGAAGGGCTCCTCCATCTCCTCCTGCCACACCATCTGGGCCGCCGAGGAGCAGGTGGCGATGACGGGGATGTCCCGCTCCAGGAGCGCCTCGATGGCGCGTCGGGCCAGGACGGAGCCGCTGGCCCCGGATATGCCGACCACTACAGGGTTCATCTATCCCTCCTCAGTAGGGGCAACTCATGAATTGCCCCTACACGTAAATGGACGCGAAGGTGAACACGAATACGATTATCGCGATGTAGCCGTTGACGTTGAAGAAGGCCATGTTGAGCCGCGACAGGTCCGTGGGGGAGACCAGCCGGTGCTCGTACACCAGGAGCGCCGAGGCCAGGGCCCAGCCGATGTAGTAGGGGAAGCCCAGCCCCAGCCAGAGACCCAGGCCCAGGAGAGCCGCCGCGGTGAGGAGGTGCATACCCCTGGCCCACACCAGGGCTGCGGCGATGCCGAACCTCTGGGGGATGGAGTGGAGGCCGCGCTCCACGTCGAAGCGGTAGTCCTGGCAGGCGTAGAGGATGTCGAAGCCGCCTATCCAGGTGGCCACGGCGAAGGCCATGAGCACCGGCTCCCACGCAAGGGAGCCGGTCACCCCGATCCATGCCCCCGCGGGGGCGATGCCGTCGGCCCAGCCCAGTATGAAGTGGGAGGCCCATGTGAAACGCTTGGTGTAGGAGTAGCCCACCACCACCACGGCGGCCACGGGGGCCAGGGCGAGGGCCAGGGCGTTGAGCTGGGCCGCGGCCACGAGGAGCACCGCCAGGGAGACGGCGGCCAGGACAGCCATCTCTCCAAGCTTGAGGCGTCCCGTGGGCAGGGGCCGCCCCGCGGTGCGGGGGTTCAGGGCGTCCAGTCGACGGTCGATGATGCGGTTGGCGGACATGGCCAGGGTGCGGGCGGAGGCCATGGCGACGGTTATCCACAGGAACTGGGGTAGGGTAGGCAGGCCCCTCGCGGCCAGCACCATGCCCAGGTAGGCGAAGGGCAGGGCGAAGATGGTGTGCTCGAACCTTATGGAGTCCAGGATCAGGCGGAGCTTGGCTGTGGGTGCAATGCCGGTTGATTGTGGTTGCGTTGCCATACTGTTCTCGCTGCTTGCATCCGCTCATGGTGAGCCTGTCGAACCATGAGGCTCGCAATACCTGTGGCGTGGAAGGAACCTAAGTCCTACTCGATTATGGGCAAACCTCATTCTTCCTGTTTAGCCAACTGGACTTCTGTCGCCAAAGCAAGCTGACGCCCCCTACGGCGTTGTAGCCGAGGCGCCTGGGCAACCGGTCCGGGCGAGTATGGCGCCAGAGCGGACTTCTTTCCACGGAGCAGCAAGTCCTCGATGGTGAGAATTTCGATGTGAGGGACGCGGGAGCCGATGCCCGGCATCTGGTACTCGCCCGCGTCCACCGCCTCTTTGCGCATGGCGGCTGTAGGCTGCTCCAGCGTAATGAGCAGGCCACACTCGGCCTTTTCGCGCTGCATGGTGCCGTGGAGGTCGCGCACATCCCGTACATTCACCCCGCCGCTCTTGACGGAGACGATGGCCCTCTCAAGCTGGCCGGCCGCCTGGTAGAGGAGATAGCCGTCTATGCCCCGGTCGGGGCCGCGCCTGTCCGGGACGACGGCCTGGGCGCCGATGAAGCTCAGGGCCCAGAACTGGAACTGGAAGCGGTCCTTCTGGGCCAAGGCGGCAGCGCCCTCCACGTCCCGGGGCTGGCCGCGCTCCTCGAACTGGAGGTTGGGGAAATGATCTCGCAGGCGGCGGGCCATGACGTCTATGGCCAGGTAGGTGACGTCAATGCCAATCCAGGAGCGGCCCAACTCTTCGGCGGCCACCACCGCCGTTCCGCAGCCGCAAAA
>JACVQK010000017.1 GCA_015661155.1 Dehalococcoidia bacterium
CGTACAACACTGTGCGTCCCCATATGGGCATCAATATGCTAACTCCAAAGAAGGCCATCAACCTGTACCATAAGTCCTGAGAGATTAAGAAACCCTTGCCCCTTTTGCTGCGCTCTTATAAGGTGCTATACTCTATGGCGTCCGGAGATACAAGAGACGAGGTATAACGTGGCTGAAAACTTGAAATGGCTGGAGGGCGGCACCATCACATCTCCCCAGGGATTCCTGGCAGGAGCCACCTACTCCGGCATTCGGACTTATACAGCGGACAAGCTGGACCTGGGCATCGTGTGCTCGGAGCTCCCCTGCACCGTGGCAGGGAGCTTCACCACCAACCGAATCAAATCGCCCTCCGTGGTCCTCAGCCAGCAGCGGGTGTCCTCGGGTCACGCCCAGGCGATAGTGGCCAACAGCGGCATTGCCAACGCCTGCGTGGGGGAGCAGGGGCTGAAGGACGCCCGGGAGATGGCCGCCCTGGCAGCCCGGCACCTGGGCATCCCGCCGGAGCTAGTCCTTCCCTGCAGCACGGGGCTTATCGGTGTGGAGCTTCCCATAGCCCTCATTCGCGGCGGAATCGGCAAGATACAGCTCTCCCGTGAAGAAGGCCACGCCCTGGCCCGGGCCATAATGACCACCGATACCCACCCCAAGGAGGTAGCCGTCTCCTTCCAGGTCAAAGAGAAGACCTACACCCTGGGGGGAATCGCCAAGGGCTCCGGCATGATCCATCCCAACATGGCCACCATGCTGGCCTTCCTTGCCACCGATGCCCCCGTGGAGCGGGCCTTCCTTCAGGCGACCCTCAGCCAGGCGGTGGACTCCTCCTTCAACATGATCTCCGTGGACAGAGACACCAGCACCAACGACAGCGTGATACTCCTGGCCAACGGCGCCGCCGGAGGCGATGCCATTGCCCCAGGCACCCCGGGAGAGGAGGTCTTCCGGCACGCCCTGAAGGAGGTGTGCACCGCGCTGGCAAAAGAGATAGCCAGGGACGGTGAAGGAGCCACCAAGCTGATCCAGGTCACCGTGGAGGGCGCTCTCACCGAGGGTGATGCCAGGGCCGCCGCCCGCTCCGTGGTCTCCTCCATGCTGGTGAAGTGCGCAGTCCACGGAAGCGATCCCAACTGGGGGCGCATCATAGTTGCCCTGGGGTGCAGCGGAGCTCAGGTGGATGAGGGCCGCGTGGCCCTATACATCAATGAGGTGTGTATCATGGAGGAGGGTCGTCCCATTCCCTTCTTCAAGGACGCCGTCGTTGTCACCATGCAGGGCCCGGAGAACAGCTTCCGCCTGAACCTGAACCTGGGGGAGGCATCCGCCACCGCCTGGGGCTGCGACCTCAGCGAGGAGTATGTTACCTTTAACAGCGCCTACACCACCTGATGATGAACATATCTAGGAGAGTGCGGAAGAGAAGAGAAGTCCAGAGGGGACAAAGCCCCTTCTGGCGTCCTTCATCTGAAGGATGGTCAGACCAGCGCAGCGACAGTTGAGTGTGGGTGCAGGGCACGCCCTGCTGGCAGCACTAGCGAGGAAACCCTGGCATGGAGAGAACATCTCTGCCCTCTGAGTCGCCCCCCCGGCCTTCCCTGGTGGTCAAGATAGGGGGAAGCATCCTGGGGAACCATGACACCACCCTGAGAGACCTGGTGGCGCTCCAGCAGAGAGGGAACATCCCCGTGGTGATCCACGGCGGCGGACAGGTGATAACCCAGTGGATGGAGAAACAGGGAACCTTGCCCCGATTCGTCCGGGGCCTGAGAGTCACCGACGCCGCCAGCATGGAGATAGTGGCGGCGGTGCTGTGTGGCCTGGTGAACAAGAGCCTGGTGGCAGAGATACAGAGCCTGGGAGGCAAGGCGATGGGTGTGAGCGGCGTGGATGGAGAGATGCTCCAGGCCCAGATCATGGACCCTGAGTTGGGGTACGTCGGCAGGGTTACGCATGTGAACCCTGCTCTCATCCATCATGCCCTGGCCGCGGGGTACATCCCGGTCATAGCGCCGGTGGCCCTTCAGACCGGGGACTCCTCCAGCCCCGGTGGCGTCCTCCTCAACATCAACGGCGACACCGCGGCCGGGGAGATAGCCCGGGCCCTGGAGGCCGAGGCCATGGTCTTCCTCACCGATGTGGAAGGGGTGGTGGACTCCAACCGCCGCCTCATCAGCCGCCTCACGGCATCCCAGGGAGCCGCCCTGATCCGTTCAGGCACCATCGCCGGGGGCATGGTGCCCAAAGTGGAGGCTTGCCTTCGGGCCCTGGAAAAGGTTAAAGTAGCACATATCACAAGTGGCAGCAGGGAGCGGGCCCTCCTGGACTTCGTAGAGGGACGTTCCCGGGGCACCAGAATAGGATAGGTTCGGCATGAGTTTCAACTTTCAAGGCAACTCCGGATGGTCTCCCTTCCCCCCCCGGGGGGGCGAAGGGCAGGAGGGCGAAGGTCCAGCCCTGTCCATCGATCCAGGCCCCATGGTGAAGTGGGTGCTGCTCCTGGGCGGATTGATTCTCCTGTTCACCGTCCTCAACATCCTCAGGGGCATATACACCAACCTGCTCTGGTTCGATGAAGTGGAGTACAGGAGCGTTTACCTCAAGGTGCTCTCCACCAGGGGGTGGCTGTTCTTCGCCGGGGCGCTTTCCATGGCCGCCCTGGTCATACCCAACGCGGTGGTGGCCTATCGCAACTCCCGGGGTGAATCCGTAGGGCCCATGCCCCCGGAGGTCTTCGTTGTGATGCAGCGGCTCTTCCGATGGGGCATAGTGTTGGGGGCGTTCCTGGTGGCCGTTATCTTCGGGTCCATAGTCAGTGGGCAGTGGGAGACGGTGCTCCGCTTCTTCAACGCGGTGCCCTTTACCGCCATAGACCCCGCCTCGGGCCAGACTGTCCCCGCGGAAGACCCCATCTTTCACAGGAACATCTCCTTCTACGTGTTCACCATACCGGTGTTGAACCTGGTAAAGGGATGGCTACTGGGAGCTGTCATAGCGACCATGCTGGCCACGGCTTCAATATACATAATCAATCTCAACCTGCGGGGAGTCAGCCCCACCATCGCTCTTGCCCTCACTCCCCGAATGGTAGCCCACATCTCCGTTCTGCTGGGGCTTCTGCTCTTCGTGATCACCTGGGGCTACTGGATAGACATCCACAAGCTCCTGTTCTCCTCCGGCGGCGTCGTCTTCGGCGCCGCCTATACAGACCTGAACGCGCGTCTCCCCGCCCTGCGCTTCCTCATGGTGGTGGGCTCCGTCGTGGGGCTTCTCCTCCTGTCCAACGTCTACTTCCGCTCCCCCAGGATCATCCTGGGAGGGATAGGATTATGGGTGGCGACGGCCATCGTCGTGGGGAGCGTCTACCCTGCCCTGGTACAGCGTTTCCAGGTAGACCCCAACGAGCTGTCCCGGGAGCGTAACTACATCGCCAACAACATCGAGTTCACCCGCCGGGCCTTCGCCCTGGACCGCATCACCGAGGGGGACTATGATCTGTCCACAATACCAAGCGGCGAGTTTGCCGGCCAGCCCGCGCCCCTGACCGCCGAGGTGGTGGCCGCCAACTCGGAGACCCTGAATAACGTGCGCCTGTGGGACCCTCGCCCCCTCATGAACATCTACAACCAGATCCAGTTCTTCCGGGCCTACTACAAGTTCGTGGACGTGGACGTGGACCGCTACGTGATCGACGGCGAGTACCGCCAGGTGATGCTGGGGGCCAGGGAGCTGTTCCCCGAGGACCTCACGGAGACCCAGTCCTGGGTCAACATGCGCCTCCAGTACACCCACGGCTACGGTGTGGCCATGAGCCCGGTGACGGAGTTCACCACCGAAGGAAAACCTGAGTTTTTCATCAAGGACATCCCCCCTGAACCGGGGAAGGATTCCCTCATCGGGAAGGTCCCCGCGGTGGAGAGTCCCCAGATCTACTACGGGGAGAACAGCGCCCGATACGTCATCGTCAACTCCAAGGAGCCGGAGTTCGACTACCCAGCTATCGAGCAAGGTGGCGATCCCTTTCGCACCAAATACCAGGGCAAGGGAGGAGTACCCCTCAGCTCCCCGTTGCGCCGCTTGGCCTACGCCTGGGAGTTCGCCGACATCAACGTCCTCATCAGCAGCGCCATAACCCCTGAGAGCCGCATCCAGTACCGTCGCCTGATCCAGGATAGGGTTCGCACCATAGCCCCCTTCCTGCGCCTGGACAACGACCCGTACCTGGTGGTGGCCGACGGCAAGCTGTGGTGGATCCAGGACGCCTACACCGTCACCAACCACTACCCCTACTCCGACCCCTACCGCAACGACTTCAACTACATTCGCAACAGCGTGAAGGCGGTGATCAATGCCTACGATGGAGACGTCACCTTCTACACCTTCGATGAAAACGATGCCATCATCCAGACCTACGCCAAGATGTTCCCCACGCTCTTCAAGTCCGGCGAGGAGATGCCCCCGTCCCTGAAACCCCACATCCGCTACCCCGAGGGCCTCTTCACCGTTCAGGCAGAGAAGTACCTCATATACCACATGCAGGACACCACCGACTTCTACAACAAGGAGGACCTCTGGAGCATACCTCAGGAGCTGTATTACGATACGGAGCAGATCATGGAGCCCTACTACGTCATCATGCAGCTCCCCGGCGAGGAGAAGGAGGAGTTCGTCCTCCTGCTCCCCTTCACCCCCCTGGACAAGCCCAACCAGGTGGCGTGGCTGGCCGCCCGCAGCGACGACGATCGGGGCCAGTACGGCACCCTCAAGGCATTCCTCTTCCCCAAAGGCACCCAGGTGGACGGCCCCCAGCAGATAGAGGCCCGCATCAGCAATGACGAGGTCATCAAGGAGTGGCTCTTCAACCGGTGCACGGGAGAGACCCGGTGCATCCGGGGCAATTTGCTGGTCATCCCCATCGTCAAGGAAGACGAGAAGTTCCTTTTGTACGTGGAGCCCCTCTACATGCAGGCGGCGAACATCGCCTTCCCAGAGCTGAAGCAGGTCATCGTCGCCGACGCCAAGCGGGTGGTAATGGCGGGCAGCTTCGAAAGCGCCCTCAACGCCCTGCTGGGAGAAGAGGTAATCCTTCCACCAGGGGAGGTCGAGCCTCCTCCTACCGGCGAGCCCCAGCCTCAGCAGCAGATCATCGATGACATGAAGAAGGCCATCGCCGACCTGAAAGATACCCTGGCTCAGTTGGAGCAGTCCCTGGGAGATCTCCTGAAATCCACGGAGTAACGGAGTAGAGGAGGGGCAGTGGCCAACTGGATGGAGATGGAACACAGGTACTACATGCAGGTGTCTCGACGCCAGCCCATCGTCATCGTCCGCGGACAGGGCACCCGAGTATGGGACGAGGCTGGCAAGGAGTACCTGGACTTCACCGCGGGCTGGGCGGTGAACAGCCTGGGCCACTGCCATCCCGCCCTGGTCCAGGCCGTCCAGGAGCAGGCGGGCACCCTCATTCAGACCTCCAACCAGTTCTACAGCATACCCCAGCTCAAGCTGGCCCAGCTTCTGGTGGAGAACAGCTGCCTCGACCGGGCCTTCTTCGCCAACAGCGGCGCGGAGGCCAACGAGGGGGCGGTCAAGCTGGCCCGCAAGTACGGGCGTACCCATCGCAACGGCGCATACCAGGTGATCACCGCCCTGAACTCCTTTCATGGCCGAACCATGAGCATGGTCGCCGCCACAGGCCAGCCCCGCTACCAGGAGCAGTGGCACCCCCTGACGCCAGGGTTCGTGAACGTACCCTACGATGACATAAACGCCATCAAGCAGGCCACCAACGTGGAGACCTGCGCCGTCATGCTGGAACCCGTGCAGGGAGAGGGAGGCGTCAACGTCCCATCCCCGCGCTACCTGAAACAGGTCAGGGAGTGGTGCGATGAGCAGAACCTGGTGATGATCCTGGACGAGGTGCAAACGGGCATAGGACGCCTGGGAACCCTCTTCGGCTACCAGCAGTTCGGGGTGGAGCCCGACGCCATCACCCTGGCCAAGGGGCTGGGGGGAGGAGTCCCCATCGGTGCTCTCTTGGCCAAGGAGAAGTTCTGTCTCCTGGCTCCGGGAGACCACGGCTCCACCTTCGGAGGCAACGCCCTCACCTGCGCCGCCGCCTTCGCCACCGTGGACTACGTCATCCGTAACGACATCTCCGCCCACGTGCGGGCCATGGGCCAGCGCCTTCAAAAGGGCCTGAACGCCCTCAAGTCCCGCCACCAGATCATCACCCAGGTCCGGGGCATGGGGCTCCTCCTGGCCTTTGAGCTTGGCGGCGACATCTCGCCCCAGGTGGTGTCCCTGTGCAATGAGAACGGCCTGCTCCTCAACCCCCTGCGTCCCAATGCGCTGCGCCTCATGCCTCCCCTGACCATCACCCCACAGGAGGTTGACCTGGGGCTGGAGCGGCTGGAGAGAGCGCTCTCCCAGCTAACAGCTTCTTAGATTTCATCCAGAGGGGATAGCGATTCAAATGACTATGAAAGTGGTTCTGGCATACAGCGGCGGGCTGGACACCTCGATAGCCATTCCCTGGCTAAAAGAGAGGTACGATGCCCAGGTGGTGGCCGTCACCGTGAACCTGGGGGGAGAAAAAGACTCAGGAGATGTCCATGAGAGGGCCCTGGCCGCCGGGGCCATCAAGGCTATGACGGTGGATGGCAAGGAGGCCTTCGTACGGCACTTCGTTTTCCCCGCCCTACAGGCGGGGGCCATCTACCAGGGTCAATACCCCCTGGCCACAGCCCTGGGACGTCCCCTCATCGCCCGCTATCTGGTGGAGGTGGCCCAACGGGAGAGCGCCCAGGCCGTGGCCCACGGCTGCACCGGCAAGGGCAACGACCAGGTCCGCTTCGACCTCGGCATCACCACCCTGGACCCCTCCCTTCGCATCATCGCTCCCGCCAGGGAGTGGAGCATGACCCGGGAGGAGGAGATCCAGTACGCCCACAGCCGCCAGGTGCCCCTGCGGCTGGGACAGCGCAGCCCCTACTCCACAGACGAGAACCTTTGGGGCCGCAGCATCGAGGCAGGAAACCTGGAAGACCCCTGGCAGGAGCCGCCGGAAGAGGCCTTCGCCTGGACCCGATCCCCGGAGAAGGCCCCCCAGACCCCTCTCTACCTGGAGATATCCTTCGACCAGGGGCTGCCCCAGGCCCTGGACGGTGAGGAGATGGGCGGCGTTGCCCTGATACAGCACCTCAACAACATGGCCGGAGAGCACGGTGTGGGGCGAATAGACCACCTGGAAGACCGCCTGGTGGGAATCAAGTCCCGGGAGGTGTACGAGGCCCCCGCCGCCGTGGTGCTCCATGCGGCTCACAAGGCCCTGGAGAGCATCACCCTCAGCCGCGACCAGCTTCGCTTCAAGGAGAGGGTGGCACGGGAGTACGCCGAGCTGGTGTACAATGGCCTGTGGTACACCGGCTTTCACCAGGACCTGGATGCCTACGTGAGGAGCACCCAGCGCTACGTGACGGGGACGGTGCGCCTCAAGCTCTTCAAGGGCAGCTGCACCGTGGTGGGCAGGAGCTCGCCCTACTCCCTCTACCAGCACGACCTGGCCACCTACGACAAGGGAGACCGCTTTGACCACCGCGCCTCGGTGGGCTTCATCCACATCTACGGACTGCCCGGTCGCACCCAGGCCAGATTGCAGCCCCTGGACCTCCCCGATCTGGGGGGGAACGGCTAAAGGAAGCTATCCTGAGCCACTCGCCAATGTCCGGGAGGATGTCTTCCAGGTTCATCTACGTGAAGATGCAGATGGCCAATCCCGCCCGCATGGACAGGTGGGAGGAGGTGGGTCTCCTGATAGATACGGAGTCCAGGCTGAGCGTCATGCCTCGCCCCATCCTGGAGGAGCTGCGCATCCAGTTCACAGGCAGACGGCGTTTTCGGGTTTTGGGGGGAGAGAGGGAAACGGGAGGCGTTGTCCTCAAATACCGAGGCCACATCGCCGCAGCTCCCGTCATCGTGGGCGAGGACAACGATACACCCATCCTGGGTCTCAGGGCCCTGGAGGCCCTGGACTACGAGGTAGACCACATCACGGGAGAGCTGAGACCCACGGAGATGCTCCTCTAGCGTGACGCGCCCATGACCAGCGAGAGCAAGGCCTCTTCTTACACCGCCTCCATCTCCTACGACCGGCGCCTGTACCGTCAGGACATCGCCGGGTCGGTGGCCCACGCCCGCATGCTGGGAAAGCAGGGCATCATCTCCGAAAAAGAGGCCGAGAGCATCGTCACGGGCCTCATCTCCATCCGGCAGGAGATCGAGGACGGCTCCTTCCCCTGGCGGGAGGAGCTGGAGGACCTCCACATGAACATCGAGGCCCGCCTCTTCGAGAAGATCGGCGACGTGGCGGGAAAGCTCCACACCGCCCGCTCCCGCAACGACCAGGTGGCCACGGACATGCGCCTCTACTGCAAGGAGGCTACCCAGGGAATCCTGGAGGGAATCAAGGCCCTTCAGGCGGCCATCCTTGCCACCGCTGAGGCCCACAAAGGGGTGGTCATACCGGGCTACACCCACCTTCAGCGTGCCCAGCCCGTCCTCCTCTCCCACCACCTGCTGGCCTACTTCCACATGCTCCAGCGAGACCGGGAGCGCTTTCGGGATGGCCTTGCGCGCACCGACGTCCTCCCCCTGGGCAGCGGCGCGCTGGCGGGGGTTCCCTATCCCATAGACCGGGAGTCCGTCGCCCGGGAGCTGGGCTTTAGCCGCATAAGCCAGAACAGCATGGACGCCGTCTCCGACCGGGACTTCCTGGTGGAGCACCACGCCGCCTCCGCCATCTGCATGATGCACCTCTCACGCCTGGCGGAGGAGCTGGTGCTGTGGTCTTCCCAGGAGTTCGACTTCATCCGCTTGGACGATGCCTACACCACCGGCAGCAGCATCATGCCCCAGAAGCGCAACCCCGACTTCGCGGAGCTGGCCCGTGGAAAGACCGGTCGAGTCTATGGCCACCTGGTGGGCATCCTCACCCTCCTCAAGGGCCTGCCCCTCACCTACAACCGTGACCTCCAGGAGGACAAGGAGGGCTTCTTCGACACCGTGGACACCCTGCACAGTACCCTGGAGGCCTTTGCCGGCATGGTGAGCACCCTCCGGGTCAACACCCAGCGCACCTCCCAGGCCGCGGGGGACGGCTACATCCTGGCCACCGACCTGGCCGACTACCTGGTCAGGAAGGGCGAGCCTTTCCGCAGCGCCCATCGCATCGTCTCGGAGCTGGTGCGCTCCGCTGAATCCGATGGCAAGGGGTTTCAGCAGCTCTCCCTACAGGAGTATCGCCACTTCTCCCCTCGCTTCCAGGAGGACGTGTACGCCATCAACGTGGACTCCTCCATCGCCAGCCGGGACGTGCCCGGCGGCACCGCCCCGCGACGGGTGGAGGAGGCCCTCCGAGAGGCGCGGCGGCTGCTGGAGGAAGCCCTTGGCGGCTAGTGAAATGAGACAGAGATGCGTTGAAAAAGGAGCGCACCTGTCATTGCGAGGCCCGACGAAGGAGGGCCGTGGCAATCTGGCGGGGAGGCCACCCCACCACCAGATTGCTTCGTCGTCCCGATTTATCGGGACTCCTCGCAATGACGATTTGTAGGAAGGGAGCGATGGCAAACCCAGAGCACGTCCAGGCGGCAAGGGAAGGCAGGGAAGCCATAGCCCGGTGGCGGAGCCAGCACCCGGGCCAACGCCTTGACCTCGCCGGGGCCAACCTCCTCGGGGCTAACCTCGGCAGGACTGACCTCTCCGAGGCTAACCTCACCGGGGCCGACCTCACGGGGGCTAACCTCGTCGGGGCTAACCTCTCCGGGGCTTACCTCTTCAGGGCTAACCTGATCGGAGCTAACCTCTCCGGCGCTCACCTGACCAGGGCTATCCTGGTCGTGGCTGACCTCACCGAGGCCAACCTCTCCGGGGCTCAGCTCTCCGGAGCCAACCTCTCTGGTGCTCACCTCGTCGGAGCTAACCTCCTGGGGACCGACCTCTCCGGAGCCGACTGAGGTGACAACAAAAGGGTGTCATTCTGGTCTCTTCCCGGAAGGACGAGGAATCCGTTACGCGATTTACGCCAGGGAATAGTAGCAGGTTGCAGAAAAGGGTGTGCAGAGAGGCCAAGCCCCGGAGCCTGCCCTGAACGAAGTGAAGGGACGGGGGTCTGGGGGTGTCCCCCAGATTCCTTCTCCTCCCCCTCTCCCTTGGCAAGGGAGAGGGGGACACAGGGGGTGAGGGTTTTGGGGATGAGTACATAGGAAGTGAGCAATGGCAAACCCAGAGCATGTCCAAGTGGTAAGGGGAGGCAGCGCAGCTATAGCCCTGTGGCGGAGCCAGCACCCGCGCGTGCGCCTTGAACTCTCCGAGGCCGACCTCCTGGGGGCTGACCTCTCCAGGGCCAACCTCTCCGAGGCCAACCTCTCCGAGGCTGACCTCTTGATGGCCAAACTCATTGGTGCCAACCTCTCCGGGGCTGACCTCACCCTGGCTAACCTCTCCATGGCTGACCTCACCGGGGCCAACCTCACCGGTGCCAACCTCACCGACGCCGACCTCACCTGGGTCATCCTCCCCGGAGCTGACCTCACCGGAGCCAACCTCACCGGGACCAGCCTCGAAGAAGACAACTCGGGTGACAACAAATGGATGTTTTTCCCATGAAGAGCGAGAAATCCGTTACGCTGATTTACGCCAGGGAGTCGGCGAGTAGGGGCGATTCATGAATCGCCCCTACCGGATTCCCGCTCATGTCCTTCGACAAGCTCAGGATGAGCGGGAACTCAGGTTGTGCCCTTCCGTACGCTGATTTATGATAGTAGACACTAGACAAGTAACGTAGGAAGAGAGCAATGGCAAACCCAGAGCATGTCCAAGTGGTAAGGGGAGGCAGCGCAGCTATAGCCCTGTGGCGGAGCCAGCACCCCCGCGCGCGCCTTGACCTCTCCGGGGCCAACCTCCCCCAGGCCAACCTCATTGGGGCTTTCCTCATCGAGGCTAACCTCATCGGGGCCAACCTCATCATGGCCAACCTCATCATGGCCAACCTCTCCTGGGCCGACCTCACCGGGGCCAACCTCTTCGGGGCCAACCTCCCCAGGGCCGACCTCACCGGGGCCAATCTCTCTGGCGCTGACCTCACCGCGGCTGACCTCTCCTGGGCCAACCTCACAGAAACCAATCTCACGGGGGCAAGGTGTGGGTCTACCACCTTCGCCAACTGCGACCTGGCCCAGTGCCTGGGCCTGGAATCGGTGGTGCACTCAGACCCCAGCAGCATCGGCATTGACACCATAATCAGGTCAGGAGGCAGTATCCCCGAGGCTTTCCTCCTGGGCGCAGGCGTGCCCAAGGCGCTTCTGGACGCGCTTCCCGCGATTCTGGCCAAGGTTCCATATCACTCTTGCTTCATTGCCTACGGAGAGCCGGACCGGGCCTTTGCCGAGAGGCTGGTGAAAGATCTGAGGACAAAAGGAGTCTTAACCTGGATATACTCCATGGACGCCACTCCGGGTGAGCCGACCTGGCGGGAGATTATACAAAAGCGGCGGGAGGCGGACAAGATGGTAGTGCTCTGCTCGGCCCCAGCCCTGGTGCGGGACGGCGTCCTGAAGGAGGTCGAGGAGCAGATAGGCGAAGACCCGGACAAGATGGTCCCTGTCTCCCTAGACAACCTGTGGAAGGCGGATGGTTTTCGGGTTATGCGGGTCGTCGGCCAGGACTTGAAGCCCTTTCTGCTGGACAAGAACTATGCTGACTTCAGCGATGCCTCGTCCTACGAAAAGTCCCTGGGGAGGCTGCTGAAGGCGCTGGAAAGGAAACCGGGTTGACATTCACTCAGATAAAGCTTGCGCCCTCCATCCTGTCCGCGGACTTCGCCCGCCTGGGAGAGCAGGTGGCCGAGGCCACCCGGGCCGGCGCCGACTACATCCACGTGGACGTCATGGACGGCCACTTCGTGCCGGAGATCACCCTGGGAACCAGAATCGTGGAGGCCATCAAGAGGTGCACTCAACTCCCCCTGGACGTCCATCTGATGATAGAGCAGCCGGAGCGCCACATCGCCTCCTTCCTGGACGCCGGCGCGGATATCCTCACCGTCCACGCGGAGGCGTGCACCCACCTGCATCGAGTCATAGAGCAGATCAAGGAGCACGGGGCCAAAGCTGGGGTGGCCATCAACCCCGGCACCTCGGTGATAGCCATAGAGGGGGCGCTGCACTGGATGGACCTGGTGCTGGTGATGACGGTGAACCCGGGCCTTCCCGCCCAGAAGTACATCCCCGGCAGCGAGAAGAAGATAGCCCGGATACGCCACATCATGGACGGAAGGGGTGTGAAGGCGGAGCTATCGGTGGACGGGGGCATCAACACCAGCACCGCTCCCCTGGTGGCCAGGGCAGGTGCCCAGGTGGTGGTGGCAGGCTCCGCGGTCTACAATCACCCCGAAGGGGTGGAGGTAGCCATCCGCAAGCTGAGGGAGAGTTTGGCCTTACCGGAAGGCTAGCAGGGTGTTGAAAAAGGGATAGGCCACGTTGCAAACCGTCTACCCCCTCTCTGACTCTCCCCCGTGCAACGGGGGAGAGAAATCCCTTCCCCCGCTCGCGGGGGGAAGGTTAGAGCTTGCCCTGAGCGAAGCCGAAGGGATGGGGGGCCTTCCGCGGCTTGGGAAACACCCTCTTAGAGGCTGCTAGGCCGCCGCTATTTGGGCAGTTTGTGGTAGGTGCGGAGACAGCGGGTGCACAGCTTCACCCCATAGCGGCTGCCATCTATGTCAAGGGTGGCCCGCTGTATGTTGGGCAGGAAGCGGGTCTTGACTCTCCGCTTGGAGTGGCTTACGGTGTTCCCAGAATGACCTATCTTACCGCACACCTGACACATCGCCATGGTCTCAACCCTTCACTTTCCCGTCACGAGCCGGAGCTGCCCTGGCAATCTGGGTGCTGAAAAGACCCCTTCGACCATCCCCCTGGCCCCCTTCCTGGCCAGGAAGGGGGGAGAACTTGAATCCGGGGGACACCCCCAGACCCCCGACAAAGGGGCTCCGCCCCTCTGCACACCCCTTTTCAGCAACCCCTTGGCCGTTTTGACGGAAATCCCTGGTTCCAGTAGAATCCAGGGTAAGAGTAGCAGATGGCCATGACTTTGACAATACACGAAGCTAATGATAAGGCATGAACAAGCGAAAATAGCCTCCCTGGATGGCAGAGACCTGCTGCGTCTCTTCTCCCAGGGCCGCAGGGCTCTTGAGGGAAAGGTGGAGGCCATCAACGCCCTCAACGTCTTCCCCGTTCCCGATGGAGACACCGGCACCAATATGCTGCTGACCATGAAGGCCCTGGAAGCAGAGGCAGCCAAAGCCCCCGGTGGCGAGGTCGCCACCATGGCCCGGGGTGCTCTCCTGGGGGCACGGGGGAACAGCGGGGTGATTCTGGCCCAGCTCTTTCAGGGCCTGGCAAAGGGTCTGGAGGGGAAAACCGACTTCACCTGCCAGGACCTGGCCCTGGCCCTGTCGGAGGCCACCACCGCGGCCTACAAAGCTGTGAGCAACCCCACGGAGGGCACCATGCTCACCGTTATTCGGGAGGTGTCCACAGCCGTCCAGGAGCGGGTCGCCACCAGGGTTGACATCCTGGAGATGTGGGAGACCATGTGCCAGGCCGCAAAGAAGGCCGTGGCCAGGACCCCCACCCTTCTTCCCGTGCTGCGGGAGGCTGGAGTGGTGGACGCCGGAGGCCTGGGCCTATCCGTCATCCTGGAGGGGGCGCTCAAGGGCCTTCGCGGGGAGGAGCCAGAGGGGATAGAGCTACCCGCCCCGGAACTGGAGGCAGGCCAGCACCCCAGGGGGGGAGTCGCCGAGACCTTCCTCCGGGCCGCCGAGGAGGAGCTGTACGGCTACTGCACCCAGTTCCTGATTCAGGGAGAGGGACTGGACGCCGACGCCGTTAGAGAGTGGATGGAGTCCCTGGCCGGCTCCACGGTGGTGGTAGGAGGAGACACCATGGTCAGGGTGCACGTCCACACCCCGGACCCCGGCCCGGTGCTGAGCTACGCCGTATCCCTGGGAACCCTCTCCCAGGTGAGCATCGCCAGCATGGATGAGCAGCGCCAGGAGTTCGTCGCTGCCCGCCGCCGGGAGCAGAGGATTCAGCCCGTGGGCATCCTCGCAGTAGCCTCGGGCCAGGGCCTCAGGGAGGTGTTCCTCGATTCGGGGGCCTCCGCCGTCCTGTCGGGAGGCGACACCATGAACCCCAGCACCCAGGAGGTCCTGGAGGCCGCGGAGGGCATCGCCGCGGAACGGGTCATCGTCCTCCCCAACAACCCCAACATCGTGCCGGCGGCGGAGCAGGCCTCCTCCCTCAGCTCCAGGCCTCTGAGGGTGATCCCGGCAAAGAGCATCCCCCAGGGCATTGCCGCCCTCCTGGCCTTCAACCCCCAGCAGGGGTTCGAGGCCAACGTGGCGGCCATGGAGCAGGCCATCTCCACCGTCATCTCCGGCGCCATCTGCGTCGCGGCCCGCCCCGCCACCCTGGGAGGGATCAGCGTAAAGAAAGGGCAGATAATGGGCCTCCTGGAGCGTCAGATGGTGACGGCGGGGGACGACCGCACCGCCGTGCTACGGGACCTGCTGGACATGGCTAAACCCGGAAAGGGCTCTCTCATTACCCTCTACTGGGGCGCAGATACCCAGGAGGCCGAGGCCGCCCAGGCAGCCGAGGAGCTCCGCCGCCACTTCCAGGGTGTGGAGGTGCAGGTGATCTCTGGCGGGCAGCCCCACTACAACTACATCGTCTCGGTAGAGTAAGGAGCAAAAGCCATGACCGTTAAGGTTGTCACCGACAGCACCGCCGACCTTCCTCCCGCCCTAGCAAAGGAGCTGGGGATAGCCGTCATCCCCCTCAACGTTCTGTTCGGCACCCAGGTGTACCGCGACGGCGTGGACATCTCCGGCAATGAGTTCTACCAGAGGCTGATGGCCAGCCCCCGGCTCCCCACCACCTCCCAGCCTTCCGTGGGGAGCTTTCTGGAGCTGTACCAGGAGCTGGGCGAGACTACCGACCAGGTCATCTCCGTTCACATCTCCTCCAAGCTGAGCGGAACCCTGAACTCCGCCACCTTGGCCCGGGAGCAGTACCGGGGAGCCTGCCGAATCGAGATTGTGGACTCCCAGCAGGCGTGCATGGGGCTGGGCCTGATAGCCGTGGCGGCCGCCAGGGCGGCCCGGCAGGGCGCTAGCCTGGATGAGGTGGTGAAGGAGACCCAGCGAGCCATCCACCAGGTCCGGTTCTTCGGCCTGTTGGACACCCTGGAGTACCTGGAAAAGGGAGGACGGATAGGGAAAGCCCAGGCCTTTGTGGGGTCTCTTCTGCACATCAAACCCATCCTGATGGTAAGGGATGGAGAGTGCCAACCCCTGGAGCGGGCCCGCACCCGGGGCAAGGGCATAGAGCGCCTTTGCGAGCTGGCCCAGGAGCACATGCCCCTGGAAGACCTGGCGGTGGTGTACACCACAACGCGGGAGGAGGCGGAGGCCCTGGCCCGCCGCTTGCAGCCTTGCCTCCCGAAGGCAGAGGTAATCCTCAGCCAGGTCGGGCTGGTGGTGGGAACCTATCTGGGCCCGGGGGTGATGGGGATTGCCCTGAGAAGAGAGACAGCAGGAAGCCTCTAATGCTCAGTTGCGAAGAAGCGTGGTATGAGATGCCGCTCATGGTGAGCCTAGTTTACCCTGAGCGAAGCCGAAGGGAACCATATGAGCGGAGCCATGTAGGGGCAGGTTTGGAACCTGCCCCTACGGGATGAGCGGGCGAGCGCAGAGCGAGGGAGTGAAGAGACCACCCCACCAGATTGCCACGCTTGGGGACTCGCTCGCAATGACGGTTGTGACGCGGGTTTGCAGGATGAGCGGGAGGATGAGGAATCGCCGCTCATGTCCTTCGCATACTCACCAGGCTCAAGGAGCGGAGAGTGCTCCGAGAGCCACCCCGCAGCGGCATCTCCACCCGCAAGGGGCTCTGGCAGCGTCCCTATGCGGTGCGCAAGCCCAGAGAGTACCAGGCAGGGGAGCCCGGGGACATAGTGCAGGTAGACACTCTGGACGTGAGGCCGTTGCCTGGGGTGGTGCTGAAACACTTCACGGCCAGGGATGTGGTCTCCCGCTGGGATGTGCTGGAGGTCCACACCAGGGCCACGGCTAACACCGCATCCCACTTCCTGGACACTCTCCTGTCCCGTATGCTTTTCCCTGTTCGGGCCATCCAGGTGGACGGTGGCAGTGAGTTCCAGGCAGCCTTCGAGACCCATTGCCAGGAGCGGGGCATCCGCCTATTCGTCCTACCGCCCCGCTCACCCAAGCTCAATGGCTGCGTGGAGCGGGCACAAAGAACCCACACGGAGGAGTTCTATGAGATCACGGATATCCCATTGCAGGTGCCCGCCCTCAACAAGGAACTCCTGGCCTGGGAGCACACCTACAACACCATCCGCCCTCACCAGGCCCTGGCCTACCTCACCCCACACCAATTCGTCCCTCAGTGGCAACACCAAGGAAAGGAGTCCAAGTGTCACTGATCATCTGGACGAGTACAGTGCGTTGACAGTCGTTGAACACCGTGTTAGTCTTTCGGTAATTCCTTTGAGAGGTGCGAGATGAAGCTACGGTTATCTTCAACGGGTAAGTCTGTTTTGGCGATACTCATTGTAGCCATGCTGGGAGTGGGCCTGGCGTGCGCGGGAGAAGAGGCGACACCCACCTCAGCACCCACTGCCACCCTTGCTCCCGCGGCCACGGCCACCACTGCGCCCACGGCGACGTTGGTGCCCACGGCCACGGCCACCCTGGTGCCGGGAGCGCCCACGCCCACGGCCACGTTGGTGCCCACGGCCACCGCTATTCCCACAGTCACGGCCACGGCCGCGCCCACGGCCACGCCCAGGCAGTCTGCCGCCACCCTCACCCAGCTCCCGGGGTACAAGCCGGCGTGGGGACAGCCCCAGCGGGGTGGGATAATGAAGACTGGGATTCCGAACCCCCTCAGCAACGTCCGGCCGGTTACTTATAGTTCTGGAAACGAAACGCAGATCACCCCTCTCTACAACGCGTTGGTAAAGTATGACCCGTGGGCAGCGACGAGCTCGCTGATTGGGGACCTGGCCAAGAGCTGGGAGTTCTCCGGCGACGGCCTGAGCCTGACCTTCAAGCTGGAGGAGAGGGTGAAGTTCCAGGACAACCCGGTGGTGCCGGCGGACATTCGGGGCGGCGACTTCACCTGCGAGGACGTGCAGGCCTCCGTCGAGTACACTGTGCGCCCGCCGGAGCCGAAGCGCGCCCCGAAAGCCACTCTGCAGCACGTCACCGGCGTCTCCTGTCCCGATGGAGCCCAAGGGTACACCGCGGTGGTAAACCTGAGCCAGATGTTGGCCAGGACCCTGGGGGTATTCTTCACGATGCCCATGCTGGACAAGGGGTGGATAGACTGGTACGTCGCTAACCACTTCGATGAGATGGGCACGGGCTCGCCCGCGAGCTTCAAGTTGGCTATGGGCACGGGAGCCTTTGTGCCCCTGGAGTTCCAGGTGGACGTCGTAGCGAAGAGCCGTCGGAACCCCAGCTACTTCCGGGAGGGCCTGCCCCTCTTGGACGGCATCGATGCGTTCATCTTGAAGGACTTCACCACCCGGTTCACGGCCCTGGCCACGGGCCAGATTAACTGGTTGGGCGGCGCCAGCTCCGCCCTGCTTCCCGGACAGGTGACGCAAGCGGAGCGGGACTTCCCTGACCGGATAGTGGTCCACATGGGCTTGCACAACTGGGGCTCGGGATTATGGCTCAACCTGAACCGGGTTCCCTTCAACGACCGGCGGGTGAGGCAGGCCATCGAGTTGGCTCTGGACCGGAACGACTGGCAGCTGTTCCAGATGTACGGGAGTCGCTCGGGGGCGATGCTGACGGGCTACAACGGGCCTTACCCTGCTTTCTGGTGGGGCACTCCGGAGGAGGTGCTGAAGACGTGGCCTGGCTACCGGCAGCCCAAGGACCAGGACATCGCGGAGGCGAACCGGCTGCTGGATGAGGTGTTCGGGAAGGGGAAGCGGTTCAGCACCACGTGCCTGACGAGGAATACCCAGAACTTCATGAACTACTGCCTCTTCTTCAAGGACCAGATGAAGAAGAACCTGGGCATTGAGGTGAGCATGCAGCCCGTTGAGGTTGCGGTGATGTCGACATATACCGATGCGTGCAACTTCGATATACAGGGAATGAATCTGCGCGGCGGGGAAGGGGACCCGGATGACCGGCTTGTCCAATACAGCCGGGCCTACCCGCAGAGCTCCGCCGAGAAATGCAAGCTGGAGGGGATAACGGCTGCCGAGCCCGCCTTGCAGGCGGAGATACAGGCGATGATAGAAGCCCAGAGCGGCGAGTTCGACCAGGTGAAGCGGGCAGAGATGGTCCGAGCCATAGACAAGAAGCTGACCCTGGAGTTGATAGATTCAAGCCCCTTTGGGTGGATAATGATCTTCAATGGCACCACACCGGACCTGAAGGGATACACCTTGACGGCGACCCCCGTAATGATGACTCAGACCATCTTCGAGAGGGTGTGGCTGGCTAAATAGCCCGGCATCAGCGTAGGAGGGACGAGGGTGCCCCCGATGGCCGGGGGCACCCTCGCTTTTTTATGGGAGCTAGACCGCGGTGACGGTGGTCATGCCTGGGCACCTAGAGGTACGTCGAAGCGCTCATGTTCCGGCGCCTTAGCGAGCAGCGCGCTTCGGCGCGAGGTCGCTACCATTCCGCGACCACATCGCTCGATCAGCGGGAGCCGCTTGGCCGCTAGGCGGAGGCGTCAGATACAAAAAGTGGTGCCGAAGGAGGGAATCGAACCCACACGGGCTTGTAAGCCCAACGGTTTTTGAGACCGTCGCGTCTACCGTTCCGCCACTTCGGCATGAAAATGGAGCGGAAGACGGGATTCGAACCCGCGACCCTCTCCTTGGCAAGGAGATGCTCTACCACTGAGCCACTTCCGCTCGCAGGGCTGATGTAGGATTCGGTTTCCAGATTGCTTTCTTGCCAGTGTGCCGAGGGCCAGAGTCGAACTGGCGACACCGGCATTTTCAGTGCCGTGCTCTACCACCTGAGCTACCTCGGCATCGCGACCTATGGTATATGACCCTCCCATAGCTGTCAAGCTGGCCTTATTCTCTCACAACATGTGGTACAGGGCGTGTAGAATGAACCATGTCCAGAGTACCGATTCGCACCATCATAGAAACATGGAAAGCCTGCAACCAGAACTACTCGGAGGCTGCCCG
>JACVQK010000067.1 GCA_015661155.1 Dehalococcoidia bacterium
AAGGACAATCTGGACGCCGCCACCCTCAGCAAGGCGGCAATAGACGCGATGTATGACGCGGCGAAGGACAGCGGGGATTCGCTCTCTGCTGACATCCTCACCGAGGCAGCCATTGATGGGATGCTGAAGGCGCTGGGGGACCCCTACTCCGCCTACCTGAGCCCCCACGAATATGACATGACCATGGGGGACATCGAGGGCCAGTTCGAGGGCATCGGGGCTGTGGTCGGCCTTCGGGAGGGCCGCATCATCATAGTAGCGCCCTTGCCGGACACCCCGGCCGAAAGGGAGGGAATACTCCCCGGGGATGTCATCCTGGAGGTGGACGGTGCCAGCACTGAGGGATGGAGTCTTACTGAGACAGTCCTCAAGATTCGCGGGCTGAAGGGCACCACCGTACGCCTTCGGGTGCAGCATGAGAATGCCCCTGAGTCCACTTATGTGGACATCGTTCGCGGTGTCATCAAGCTGGAGAGCGTTCAGTGGAGGATGTTGCCGGGCGGGATAGCCTACGTGAGCATCAGCGGTTTCACCGAGAGCACCAATGAGTCTTTGGCCGACGCCCTTGGGGAGATGAAGGAGCAGGGTGCCGTGGGCATGGTCCTCGACTTGAGGGACAATCCCGGTGGCCTCCTCTCCACTACGGTAGAGGTAGCCAGTCAGTTCCTCAGAGAGGGGCTGGTCCTCTACTCCATCGACGGAGATGGGAAGAGAGTTGACTACCCTGTGGAAAAGGGAGGCTCGACCCCGGACACGCCTCTGGTGGTGCTGGTAAACGGCCTCAGCGCCAGCGGCAGCGAGGTGCTGGCGGCGGCCCTTCAGGACCACGGGAGGGCTGTCCTCATAGGCACAACCACCTTCGGCAAGGGTAGTGTGAACACTCCCAAACTCCTCGGCAACGGCTCCGGGTTGTTCTTCACCATCGCCCGTTGGTACTCTCCGGACGGGCGACTCATCGAGGGGAAGGGGCTGGAGCCGGATATCTGGGTGGAGGAGGAACCTGATGGCGATAGGGACCCGGCGCTGGAGAAGGCCCTGGAGCACCTGGGGGCGCTGGTAGCTGCCGGCTCCCGCTAGTGTCCCGTATCCGAAATACGTTTACTAAATTGTCATTGCGAGGAGTCCTTCCAGGGAAGGACGACGAAGCAATCTGGAGGAGGGGTGGTCCCACCGCCAGATTGCCACGGCCCTCCTTCGTCGGGCCTCGCAATGACATATGTGCGAACTTCAGGGCCATCGTGCTAGTGGCCTCTAAGGAAGGTCTCTGAAGTCATGGCTACCACACCACGCTCCAAGGCAAAAGACCCGGGGAGGGTCATCACCGTCAACCGCAGGGCGTATCACGACTACGACATCCTGGAAACCGTGGAGGCTGGCCTGGTTCTCACAGGCACGGAGATCAAGTCCGTTCGCGCCGGACAGGTGAATATCCGCCACGCCTTTGCTCGGGCCGAGGGCGGCGAGATCTGGCTGTATGGCGCTCACATAGCCCTGTATCCCCAGGGCAACGTCCACAACCACGAGCCCACCCGTACCAGGAAGCTCCTCTTGCGCAAAGAGCAGATTGGGGAGCTGGCCGGTAGCGTGGCTCAGAAGGGTCTTACCCTGATACCCCTCAGGGTTTACATCAAGAACCACGTGGCCAAGGTGGAGCTGGGTCTGGCCCGGGGGCGCAAGCTCTACGACAAGCGGAGGGCCATCATAGACCAGGACCAGGAGCGGGAGGCTGGCCAGGTTATGCGGCAGGCTTCCAGGGAATAAGGCGCGGGGCGAGCTCCTTCGGCAGGCTCAGGACAGGCTCTGCACTCACACTTCCCGAAGGCATTCATGGACGAGCCAAGTTCAGGGTTTGTGAGATGTGGGTCTGGGTCGTGCCCAGTGGGGGAGTGCAGAGGGGGCGAAGCCCCCTCTGGCGGGGGTCTGGAGGTGTCCCCCAGATTAAACTCTCTTCCCCCTCTCCAGCTATGCGGGAGAGGGGGACACAGGGGGTGAGGGTTCTTGGGATAGCTTCCTCAATGGTTATGGTATAATGGATGCATGGGGACGCGTGGTCTCGACAGGGGATGACCTCGTGGCATTGCAGGCCGAGGTGCCGTCAACCTCGTAAATCCGGCGGCAAAAAGTAACTGGCAAACAAGAACTCGCCCTAGCCGCCTAAACAGCAGCTACGTCCATCCTCGCCCCTCCTCGAGGGCGGGGCCTGGGCGCAACTAAATCGAGGTGCGACCCCTTCCCACGCCGATAGGGAGGGCCAAAGAAGCATCGGCTGGCTCCCGGAGGACCTTCGCCGGCAGGGGCCCCTGGGAGCGAGAAACAAAATACCGGACAAGCCTGTAGCACATTCCAGCGGGGAGTTCCCTGGACGGGGAGTTCGACTCTCCCCCGTCTCCACCATGACAAACCGTCGTCGCCCGACTCGAAAGAGTCGGGCTGCGCTTTCTCCAACCTCGCTTTCCTGATACACCCCCCAGTGGTCTTACACCATCGGCTCAGTTGATCACCAACAACCCGGACGGGCACAGCATCTACACAGTCACGTGGAATCGAAAGTATAATAGGGCTTGACGGATTCAACAGCCGCAAGGAGCCAAATGGGGAAAATCATCGCACTTGTACTCGGAAGTTTGGTGCTGGTAATCGCTCTCTTTGGGATATCTATAGGACTCTATATCCGATCGACCTACAACGGACTGGTCGAAAAATCTCAGGCTATCGACGCCCAGTGGGCGCAGGTAGAGACTCAGTACCAGCGACGCTTCGACCTGATTCCCAACCTGGTTGAGGCCACCAAAGGCATCTTCGAACAAGAAAAGACCGTGTTCGGCCAGCTAGCCGATGCCCGCAGCAGGTACTCCGGTGCAACTTCGCCGGACCAGCGCGCCGAGGCAGCAACCCAGGTCGAAAGCGCCCTTGCGCGTCTTCTCGTCATCGTGGAAAACTATCCCAACCTGAGCTCTCAGAAAAATGTCACTCAGCTAATGGACGAACTGGCGGGGACGGAAAATCGTATATCTGTAGAGCGCCAGCGGTTCAACGAACGGGTGCTCGTCTACAACAACACGGTCAAGCGCTTTCCCAGCAATATGATTGCTTCTTGGTTCGACTATGAACAGAGGGCCTACTTCCGCGCTGTTTCCGGAGCAGACGGTGCCCCAAAGGTGCAATTCTAAGTGAAACGTCTCTTACTGCTGGTTGCCGCCCTGATAGCCCTCTTTCCGGCTTCCATTGCGTTGGCGGATCAGCCTCCGCCACAGCCGGTCGGCTACGTCAATGATTTCGCCGACGTTATTCCCAGCGATGTTGAAGCCCCGCTTGAAGATGCGTTGCGATTGTTCGAAGAAGAGACTAGGGTGGAACTGGTCGTGGTTACGATCCCAGACCTCGGCGGTACTACCATTGAAGACTACGCGGTCTGGCTCTTTGGCAATTGGGGCATCGGTAAGAAAGACGTGGACAACGGGGTGCTGTTAATCTTGGCTGTAAGCGAACGCCGCGTTCGAATTGAGGTCGGATATGGCATGGAACCATATCTGACAGACGGCCAAGTGGGTCGTATTCTGGACAGCGACGTGATCCCTGATCTTAAGCAAGACAACTACGCCCTCGGAGTACTGAAAGGGGCTCAGAAGATCGCCGAAACCATCAAGAACAGTGACTACCAGCCCGGTTCGGTTCGAGCCAAGCCCGCCTTTCAGGGAGACACCAAAACATGGGTACTGCTTGCCATGGCTGTCGCCAGCCTGTACGCCGTGTCCTTCATGGCGCGCACCAGGTCCTTCTGGTTCGGCGGGCTTTGGGGAGCCGCGGCAGGGGGCTTGCTGGGATGGTTGGGGGGCGAAACCTGGATGCTCATTGCTTTGCCCATGGGCCTCTGCGTTCTGGGTCTGCTGCTGGATGCGATGCTGTCCTCGGCATATATGTACCAGAGGAAATCTGGCAACCCGACACGGTGGCATCAGTCTTGGGGAGGCTTCTCGGGGGCAGGCCTGGGCGGCTGGGGTGGTGGAAAGGGTTTTGGAGGTTTCGGAGGCGGAAGATCAGGCGGTGGTGGCGGGTCTCGGGGGTTCTGATTTGCTCACGCTACAGTCCACTCATCAAGTCTGCTGCGCTATGAGCTCGTCAAGGGAGTCAGAGCGTCGCTGAGCTGCCGGGCCGTCACACTTCCTTGACACTGCCCAGCATCCCGGGTATATGATTCGACCATCGAGTTGTAGTCCCTTCAAGGAGGGTGATGTCTCAACGCCCCGATCCTGATGAGCAAGAGCCTTCAGGAGCTGAGAGGCCCACACCTCGGTGGCTATGGGTAGGCGTGGCGATAGTCCTGGTTCTCGCCTTTTTTGTCGGAGCCTTCAACCTCTGCAACCCCTGACAGCGAGCTGCAATGGTAGAAACTCAAACCCAAACTACGGATGAGGCACATGGAGGTGCCGCTGTCCGCCTTTGGCTCTACTCCTCCCTTCTCTGGCTGGCCTTGGGGCCCCTCATCGGTCTCCTCCAGTCCGCGCAGTTCTTCGCCCCCGGCCTCATGGAGGTCATTGCTCCGGTGGGTCTGGCTTACAGCAAGCTCCGTATCATGCACACCAACCTGGTCATTTACGGCTGGCTGGGGATGGCCTTCATAGGTGGAGCACACTATCTCATACCCCATCTCCTGCACACCAGGCTCTACAGCGAGTCTGTGGGCAAGGGGGCTGCCTGGGTCTGGAACCTGGCGCTGGTCCTGAACATAGCCCTCATCTGGGCAGGAGTGCCCGGAAACCTGTTTCTCTCCATCCAGCCTTTCGAGTACGCCGAGGCGCCTTTGCTGGTGGACATCCTTATCACTGTTGCGGTGGTCCTGGTCATCTATAACCTTCACCGCACCTTCCTCACCCGCCGTGTTGAAGGGCTATACATCACAGTCTGGTACTACATGACCGCCCTCTATGAGACAGCCATTGTCTACATAGTCATCAGCTTTGTGAACCCCTTTCTATTCAGTGGAGTGGGGAGCCAAGTCGTCCAGGCCTGGTGGCTCCATAATATCGTGGGCATCTTCATTACCCCTCTCGGAGTAGGTGCCATCTACTTCCTGATACCTCGGTCTTCGGGTTCACCCCTCTACTCCCACCGTCTCGGCATTGTGGGATTCTGGGCGTTGATGATCTTCTACCCCTTTACCGGCCTCCACCACTTCCTCCAGGCCCCTGTGCCCATCTGGCTCAACGAGCTGGCGGTCACCTTCTCCATCCTCCTCATCATTCCCGTTCTGGCCGTCACCACCAACTTCCTGCTGACCCCTGGCGCCAACTGGAGGCGCCTTTTCGACAGCTACCCACTACGTTTTGCCCTTCTGGGAGTCATCTACTACCTGGCGACCTGCATCCAGGGCCCGGTGCAGGCCTCCAACACCGTCAACTGGTACATCCACTTCACCGAGTGGACGGCGGCTCACGCCCACCTGGCCCTGGCAGGGGCCTTCACAGCCACTGCCATGGGGCTAATCCTCCACATCCTGCCCCTCGTCACGGGGCGAGAGTACGATAGGAGGATGGCCAGCTTCGTTTTCTGGGTGATGGCGCTGGGCTTCCCTCTCTTCCTCGTCGCCTTCACGGGGTCGGGGGTAACGGCAGCCCTGGGGATGAACGTCCTGGGGCAAAACGTAGTGCAGATGATCCCGGCCCAGGAGCCGTGGCGCGTCATCCGCTCCCTGGCCGGCATTCTGCTGACGGCGGCCTTCTGGGGTTTTGTCCTGCTGACACTACGCCAGGCCAGGAGCGTGGAGCCAGCCGAGGAGCCGCCAGAGCCAAGGGCGATGGACACGGAAAGGGGCATGCGATGACACCCTTTCAGGCTGGTGGATGGCTTTCTTTGGGTCAAGCGCCCCTGCTCTACTGGGTCCTGGCAGGCATAGCCATGGCCTCCATCGTGGGATTCATGGTCTGGGCCCTGTACTTCCCCACCATGGCACGGCCTTCCAACCGGGGCTACCACGTCCTGGGTGGAGTGGTGGTTCTCGTTTTCCTGGCCTCCCTCCTCGCCTACATCGCAGTCCCTGCGAGCGGCTTCGGAAAGACCCCCACCCAGAGAGCCTGGGACTGGAAGGCAGGAGAGGTGTTGAGCGACCCCGGAAACAGTGGCCTGCAAGGAGAGCCCTACCGGGGTTATCAGATATATATCAGTCAGGGGTGCATATACTGCCACAGCATGTACGTGCGGCTCCAGGACCTCAAGACCGGCTATACCCACTTTCCCATGCCCCTCTGGAGCACCCAGCGCAACGCCCCCGACCTGACCATCGAGGGCAAGCGGGTTCCCCTGATGCAGTGGCACATAGACCACCTGAAGGACCCTCGGAAGTTCCAGCCCCTCTCCATCATGCCAACCTACCGCTATCTATCAGAAAGACAACTGGCAGACCTGGCTGCCTTCCTGGTGAGCCTGGGGAATGATCCCCAGGCCCTTAGAGCAGGTCAGGTAGGTCCCAAAGAGCCACCTGGCCTGAGCCCTGAAGCACAGGCTGGGCTGGCTCTGGCCCAACGGATGGGATGCCCGGCCTGCCACACCACCAATGGCATGCCTAGCGTAGGCCCCACATGGGCAGGCCTGTTCGGCAAGGACAAAACCTTTAGCGACGGCTCCAAAACGACGGTGGAGGGCAACTACATCCAGGAGTCCATCCTTGACCCAGGGGCCAGAGTTGTCCAGGGGTTCCAACCCATCATGCCCAGCTTTGCTGGACGCTTGAGCAGCGAAGACATAGCCGCCATTATTGAATACATCAAATCATTGAAGGAAACCCCATGAGCGTGAGCGCCCTGGTCAACTACATGGCCCTTGGACTCCTGCTGGGCGCAGCCACCATCCTGGTCCTGGCGCTAAGGCATGGCCTCTTTCGGGACACAGAGCGTCCCAAGTACGTGATGTTGGACATGACACCAGCGACACCACCCGATGTCCCCGCGATACGGCACAGCAGGATAAACCAGGGAGCTGAGGATAGGATCGTCCGCTTGGCTCTGGCAGTGGTGGCCCTCTACTATGCCCTCAGCCGTCTGGGAGTGCCCTCGGTGGGAGCCATTGCCCTGCTGTTGGTGGGCCTTTACCTGGCCCTCACCGCCGCAATGGGCCAAGACCCCCTCTATCGCCTCCTGCGCTGGGACACCCGCCTGCCGGAGCACCGGGGACGGCGCTAGCAGGCTGGTGGAAAAGGGGAGTACAGAGGGGCGAAGCCCCTTTGACGTCCTTCGGCTGAAGGATTCAGCACTCTGCTAGTGCAGCCCCAGGGTTGCCGAAGGAGAGGAGAGGTGGTACAGTCGCTGGGGGGTGACTGCCTTGTCCACCGAGCTGGAGAGGGGCAAGAAGAGGCTCTTTGAGGCCCTGCGCCGCGAGCTCAACGCCGGGAAGGTCATCGACGCTATGGAGAGGGTGCCCCGGGAGCTGTTTGTGCCCCAGGAGAGCCGCCATCTGAGCTACGAGGACATTCCCCTGCCCATAGGGGAGGGGCAGACCATATCCCAGCCCTACATCGTGGCCCTGATGACCAACGCCCTGGAGCTCAAGGAGGAGGACAGGGTGCTGGAGCTGGGCACGGGAAGCGGCTATCAGACAGCTATCCTCTCCCTACTGGCCCGGAAGGTCTACTCCATGGAGCGGATAGCCTCTCTGGCGGAGAGGGCTAGGGTCCTGCTCGCCTTGCTGGGCCGCACCAACGTGGAGGTGCGCATGTCGGGGAGGGTCCTGGGTTGCCCGGAGGAAGCGCCCTTCGATGCCATCATCGTCACAGCCGGCACGCCCAGGTTGCCCCGAGCCCTGCTGGAGCAGATGGCTCCTGGGGGCAGGATGGTGATCCCCGTGGGGTCAGCGCGGGAGCAGGACCTGATGAAGGTGGTCAAGACCGATGACGCCTACTCCATCAGCAGCCTGGGCCCCTGTCGCTTTGTGCCCCTGGTGGGGAAGGGGGCCTGGGACGAGACGTAGCGGGCTGCTAGGCCGGGAAGGCCCCCGGCTACGTATTCCTTGCCTTGGGCCTTAACTGCCTCTCAAGCCACGTCTCTGAAACTTACTCGTGGAGAGTCACAGCGACTGTGCCTGCACCGCCGTCTACTGCATCTATGATGCTGGACACCATTCTTGACCACTCCCGTGGCATACGAAGGCCAACACAAAGATTGGGGTCGCGCGAACTTCTGAATTCGACCTTCAAACGATTCTGGCCATCCAAAGACACCGATAGCCTATCGACCTCTTCCATCTGGTTAAACTCGGTGTACTTGCCAGACTGATTGCTCCTAGGGTCCCGCCGCTGGATACTAGTCACTTGTGCCATTTAAGCATTCCCCCACTACAAACTCTTAGCCGAGGCTAAGGCACTTGAAGTCTAGCATACTTATTGGCAGTTGTCCATACTATCATAGCTATTATTCAGCCACATCGCCAATATATAGACTTCATAGCTATGATAGTATGTCGATATAGTATATACTGAGTTCACCGCTCATACCCTTCGACAGGCTCAGAATGAGCGGACAAGACCCAACCTCAGGAAAATTGAAGGACGCTGCCTCCTGCCTACTCATTCCTTGCGGCGCTATCTCGGCTTTGCTATACTAGGTCACGAATCGCGTACGGTAGGGCACAACCTGAGTTCCGCTCATACTGCGTTGACCCTACCCTGAGCGGAGCCTAAGGGAAGGGCGTGAGCGGGGCCAATTACGCTTGCATTCTGGCTGTATCATCCTAGCGTCGCATCCAGGGCCGCGGCTATCCACTCCTTTGGAGGCCACCCAACATTCATGTCCTCCACCGAGTAGATGCGGCAGGCCAGACCGAATCCCGTGGTCGGAGCGTCCGGCTCCACATCAACGCCGTCTACCCGGACCGTCGGTGACCCTGGAAAGGCCAAGCGCACCGCCTCTTCAGCAGAAGTGACTTTGACCAGGGATACCTCCGGGGGCATCCGGTGCTCCTTCAGGACGGCGGTAATGTCGTTCAAGGTACGCCGCCAGTTGGGGCAGCTGTCAAAATACAGAAGCTCAATTTTCATGGCTCTCCCTCCATATCCGGTTCGCCCTCCGGCTCTGG
Organism: Dehalococcoidia bacterium; assembly: GCA_015661155.1. Taxonomy (GTDB): domain Bacteria; phylum Chloroflexota; class Dehalococcoidia; order Lucifugimonadales; family UBA2985; genus JACVQK01. Next base: position 9,064 of record JACVQK010000067.1, read on the forward strand.
GTGTGGCTCCTGGAACAAGGATCCTTCGGCGAAGGGTATCGTATCATTCCCCTGCCTGCCGTTACGGTGGCGCATCCTGGGAAAGAGTTTGCGGACGGCATCTGCCAGGGTGGGCGTTGCTATCAGCTCCAGGCCGCTGCCCAGGGCGTCGCTGATCTGCGCCTGGGCGATAACAGCCCGCCTGAAACCCAGCCTTGCCGCCTCTTTGAGACGGCGTTCAAGCTGCGGCACGCTTCTTAGCTCCCCTCCAAGTCCCACCTCGGCCACCGCTACAGTCGCCGGGTCGCAGGGAGTGTTGCGGAAGCTGGACACCAGCGCCAGGGCGATGCCCAGGTCTGCGGCAGGCTCCCCCACTCGCAGGCCGCCGGCCAGGTTGACGATGATGTCCTGGCCTCCCAGCGGAATCCCCAGGCGCTGGGTGGTTGCCGCTGCAACCAGGAGCAGGCGGTGGAAGTCCACGCCGGTGGCCACACGCCGGGGCTGGGAAAAGACGGTAGGCGTGGTTAGGGCCTGGACTTCCGCCAAGAGTGGCCTGCTTCCCTCCATGCTGACTATGACCACGGAGCCGGATACGTCCTGCAAGCGGCTGGAGAGGAAGAGGAGCGATGGCTCGGACACCTCTTCCAGTCCCTGCTGCCCCATCTGGAACACACCGATTTCGTTGGTGGACCCGAACCGGTTCTTGGCTCCCCGCAGGATGCGATAGGGGCTTAGGGTGTCCCCTTCCAAATACAGCACCACATCCACCATGTGCTCCAGCGCCCTGGGGCCTGCCACGGCTCCGTCCTTGGTAACGTGGCCGGCCAGCAGGATGGGCACTCCACGGCCTTTGGCCCATTGCATTAGCCTTCGGGTGCACTCGCGCACCTGCGCGACGCTTCCTGGGGCAGATGGCACCTCCTGGGAGGACATGGTCTGCACCGAGTCCACCACTACCAGGAACGGCTGAACGGTTTCCATGTGGGCCAGAATCTGCTCGACCTCCGTTTCGCCCAGGAAAAACAGCCCTTCGCCGGAGACGCCCAGGCGCTGGGCACGCAGCCGCACCTGCTGGGCAGACTCTTCACCCGAGACGTACAGCAGCCGGTGACCTTGGCCGGCCAGATAGCCAGAGGTTTGCAATAGGAGGGTGGACTTGCCGATGCCCGGGTCCCCAGCCATGAGAATCAGGGATCCGGGAACGATACCACCACCCAGCACGCGGTCCATCTCGCCAAAAGGCGTACCTATTCTGGACAGGGCTGCGGTGGAGACGGCGGACAGCTCCTGGACATCTGGGGAGTCTGCATTGAGCCAACCGTCGCGCTTGGGCTTGGGCGCTGCCTGGACCTCTTTGATAGAGTTCCACTGGCCGCACTGCGGGCAACGCCCCTCTGACTTGGGCGTCTGAGCGCCGCACTCCTGGCAGACGAATGTGGTACGAGACTTTCCCTGGGTCATGTGGCCCTTTCCGACTATTCGGTTTTGTTGACAAGATGGGTGTGACCCGCTCATTCCCTTCGACAGGCTCAGGGTGAGCGGTTATGTATCCAAACCCCCGGCTTAAGTTTGGGGGTTTCAAAGCGCCCGCTCATGGTGAGCTTGTCGAACCATATGAGCGTGCGATGTCAACAAAGGAAGACTGGTCTTAGAAACGAGGTCATTGTAGCACACGGCTTGCTATGTTCTGGAATGGGCCAATGTCAGGACACACGGCATGCGCTTCGATTGGCAAGCAGTGGCTGAGCAGGCTCTTGCCGTATCACTCACCGATACCTCATCCCCCTTGTTCCCCCTTCTCCTGCAGGAGAAGGGGGAAGAGAAATAGAGACCAGGGGACACCCCTGCTACCCCGGCGGGGGCTGTGCCCCCTGCACCCCCAAGGGAAGATCTTCCCAACGAACTTTGGAGTCGAGACACTAGAAATGCAAAACCAGACCCTTTCCCGTCTCGGGAAAGGGTCTGTATACAACCGATCATATGGCAGACGGGTTGGATTTACACCGGTGCTACGGGCGCCTCTATCCGGACTGCTATGTCGCCGCCACCGTCCACGTCGATGTAAACGGTGTCCCCAGGGCCGAACTTGCCCGCCAGGAAATCGACGCGCAAGTTGGGGTCGAAACCCTTGTCGGCAAGCAACTGCTTGGCGGCCTGGGAGACCTCCACGGACACGCCCTTTTCCAGCAGCTGCTTGGCCACGTCCCGCAGCATCAGGTCCACGATCTGAAGGATATGCCCCTGGTTGAGAGCGTGGAACACCACGCTGGCGTCTATCCGGTTCAGGAACTCTGGACGGAAGAACTTCTTCACCTCGTCCAGCACCTTTCCCTTCATCCTGTTGTACCCCTCTTCGGAGTTCTTGTCCTCTTCGCCTGGCTTCGAGAAGCCCAGGAAGGCGTCCTTCCGAATAAGGTCCGAGCCTATGTTGCTTGTCATGACGACAATGGTATTGCGGAAGTCCACCTTGCGGCCCTTGGCATCGGTCAGATGTCCGTCGTCGAACATCTGGAGGAGGATGTTGAACACATCCGGGTGAGCCTTCTCTATCTCGTCCAGAAGGATGCAGGAGTAGGACTTCCGGCGGACAGCCTCCGTAAGCTGGCCACCATCGTCGTAGCCAATGTAGCCCGGAGGAGCACCTACCAGGCGGGCCACGGTGTGCCGCTCCATGAACTCCGACATGTCCAGGCGTATCATGTGGTCTTCTGAGCCGAACATGAACTCCGACAGGGCGCGCACCAGATAGGTCTTGCCGACGCCGGTGGGGCCCAGGAACAGGAACACACCTATGGGCCGCCTGGGGTCCTTCAGTCCGGCTCTGGCCCTTCGCACCGCCTTGGCCACATTGGCTATAGCTTCGTCCTGGCCTATGACGCGCTGGTGCAGGTTGGACTCCATATCCAGCAGGCGCTGGCTCTCTTCCGTGGCCAGCCGCGTGACTGGGATACCTGTCCACATGCTGGCCACCTCGGCTATCACCTCCGCTATATAAACACAGCGTTCGAACGACTGGGGATTGCAGATTGAGAGCTGTCATTCTGATGGCGCAGCCCGAAGAATCCGTG
>JACVQK010000018.1 GCA_015661155.1 Dehalococcoidia bacterium
AACTGGGGACCCAGGGCCTCTGCCGCGGCCCCGGCAAGATAGATGGGGGAGTCACCGCTCAAAGGGCCGGTGGAGCTTCCATCGTTGTGGGTCGCCACGCTTCGCTCCACCAGGTCCACCACCCGGGCGGCGAGGGTATCTGGGTCTATCACCTCTGCTCCCCAGAAGGCGCTTCTCACCAGGCCCAGGCGTCCCTCCTTCAAAACCACTATCTCACAGCCGTCGCTCTCGGCCTGGACCGCGATGCCATCGGGGGAGTTGGTGGCCCTGGCCAGGGCCAGGGGCCCGGAGTCCACGGCCACCAGCCGCAGTTTCGCCAGGCGCGCGACCTCCTGCAGAGCATAGAGGGCGGCCGTGCGGGTAATCACCATGGCATACCGCCGGCTGACGCCACCCTCAGGCACGCGCCACCAGGACAGGGTCGAGCTATCGGGCCGGAAGGAGAACAGCCGGCGCGCCTCCCGGGGCAGCACCTCCTCCGGACGGGCTTCCCGGGCCTGGGGAAGGTCTATCATCTCACACTGGGAATGGAAGCCGGGCAGAGCGGCGACACACCGTTTCACCCCATGGCGCTCACCCAGCTGCAGAGCGGCAATCACCGATGCCGCCACCCCATCGGGCCGTGCTATGACACCCCCTTCCAGAAACGCAGGGTTCAGGGGGACAACGCGAAACCAGAGCACCTTCTGTCCTTGAGCAATCAACAGCCGCAGCTGTCCGCCCCGCACGGTTAGGGTCAGCACCTCGCCCTCAGAGCGAGTGAGACGTTTTAGGAAGCTCATCATCCTCCCTTTGAGAGGTCATGTTCATCAGGGTCGGTGGTACAGCACCGTCGAAAGGGTGATCCTGAAATCGTTTCCTTCTTCCTCTCGGACAAAGGCGATGTCCCACAGCACCAGGCCCGGGAGCCGCTCCGGAATGCTGGTAAGCAACGCCAGGTGAGCCTCGGGGGTCCCCGTGGCCTCCAGGTTCAGTATCAGCCCAAGGTAGGCTTGCCCCCCCTCCCCAGGGGAGGTCCCACCGGGAGTGGCAGAGGTCTCCTCCACAGAGAAGGAGGTGAGCTGGACGTGGTTGGCCACCAGCAGCTCCCTCAGAGCGGCGATGCTTTGCGACACCTCCAGACGTGTGGGAAAGGGGTCAAGGGAGGGAGCTTCCTGGGCCTGCACCAGCTCTTGCTCAAGCTCCTGTATCCGCTCATTCACTGCGTTCCTGTCTAGCTTCGCCAGCTTGCCCGAGGCCACTGCCAGGTCGCCAGCGGAGCCCTGCGCCTGTAGCCACAGGTACACCACCCCTGCGGCCATCAGGGCGACGGCGATCAGGAGGGCTGCCTCCGGCCCCGGCACTTTGGGTAATCTTATGGATGTTTTCATTGGACGAGCTTCATGTTCGAGGTGAAGTCAAAGAGGATGTTATCCACGCTCCCCCCGAGTCTCAGGTCTACCATCCTCAGATTGGCCACGGACGCCGTGAGCCTCTCCTGCCACGTCAGCAAGGCGGGAACATAGGAGGTCTCGCCCTGAATCCGGATCTGTCCGTCGGGGGTCGCGTTGACGGATCTCAGGGTGACTTCGGGACTCCTGCTACGGAACACCTCCTCAAGGGCCGTCACCAGCCCCGGTGTCTGGGTGGTTAGCTCTTCCCAGTCTCCCTGTAAGCGCCCCTTCTCCTGCTCTACTCCGGCGATGGCACTCTCCAGCTCGGCGACACGCTTCAGGTTGTTCTTCCCACGGGTGAGACTCGCGGTGACTTCGCTCAGCGACTGCTCATTCTCCTTGGCGTCCTGGTCCAGATTCCAGGCTGTGAATGCCCCCACCTGTAGAACCAGCACCAGCGCCCACCGCACCACCATCTGATGGCGCTGCACTTGCCCAAAAACACCCAGGCGGCTCTGGGATGGGAGAAGGTTCACCACGGGAATACCACGGTAGTACAGGGGGGGGGCCTGGACGCGTCGGGATTTCAGAAAGCGTGCCATATAACTGTCTATATCGTTTCGCTGATCGGGGTGATTACTGAGTATATCGCCGAGACTATGCTTACGGCAATGAACCCGACGACTCCACTAATCAGGAGAATGAGGACCGGCTGAATGAGAGTGGTCCCCATGGAGACAACCCGCTCGGTCTCTGTTTGGTAATAGTCCGCCAGGGCCTCCAGGTTTTGCCGCAGCGATCCCGCTTGCTCGCCATTGGCTATTGCATTTGCAAAAAGCAAAGGAAGGTCCCTCTCTCGCTGGCACGCCTCCCCCAGGCGCATGCCCTGGGTGACCTGGGCCTCCACTCTCGTGAGGGCCTCCTGTATTATACGATTCCCCACCATGGTGGTGACACTTCTAAGAGCTGCCACCGGCGGCACTCCCGCCCGCAGGAGGAGACTCAGGCTGGAGCACACCCCGAACATCGCACTGGCCTGTACAATCGATGATAGCACGGGTGCCTTGAGCATGAAACGGTCCTTAACACGGATGCCCTGAAGGGTCCGCGTGAAGTACATATTAGCAAGCAACAGGGCTACCGCCAGGGCTGCGAAGGTGTACACACCGTAGGTTTGACCGAAGTCGGAGATGGACAAGAGCAGTCGTGTAGAGGCAGGAAGCCTTCCCCCGAACTCTCCCAACATCGCTACCAGGCGGGGGAGGACGAAGGTTATCAGAATAGCGCCAGCAATAAAGGCCACTACCATGCTGATAGCAGGGGTCACCAGGGCCCCCTTTACTTTGGACCCCACGCTCTGCTGCCGCTCCATGGTGTGCAGAATGCCATTCAGAATGGTGGGAAGGTCCCCCGTCTCCTCGGCCAGGGGGAGCAGCCGAAGATAGAAGGGGGGGAATACCCTGGGGTGCCGGGCGCAGGCTGTGGAGAACCGCTCCCCCGCCTCGACATGGGCGAGGATATCCCCGAGAGTAGCCTTGAATCCTGGGCTCCTGGTCTGGTCCCGAAGCTGGCGCAGGGCTATGGGAAGCGACACGCCGGCCCGCAGGAGAGTCTCCATCTGCCGGGTGGCGGTGACCACGTCCTTGAAGGTGACTCCAAAGAAGGTTGGGAAGAGGCGTACCAGGAGGGAACTCCCCTCGCGCTCGACCCGACGCCTGAGCTGCACCACCAGCAACCCGGAGGACCACAGACGCTGCTCCGCCTCCTCCACCGAGTCAACCTCCACCACCCCGGCAACCCGGTCTCCAGCACTGTTGTAGGCGATATAGTCGATGGCCAAACAGGTCTCCTATAGCGTGGAAAAGGTGGTTCTTATAACCTCTGCAATGGTGGTCTCCCCGGCCTTGACCTTGAGCATGCCCGCCTTCTCCAGGGGGATCATCCCCTCCTCCACGGCCTTGTTCCGAATGTCCCCGGCAGTGGCGCCGCTGGCGATGAGCCGCTGGATCTCCTCGCTCACCGGGAGAACCTCGAAGATGCCCACACGCCCGGAGAAGCCGGTGTGGCCGCACAGATTGCACCCCTCCCCAACGTAGAACTCCTCCGCGGCCTCCTGCATCAGCTGCTCGTAGGCCATGGCCTCGGCGGCGCTGGGCTCTCGCAGGACCTTGCAGTGCTCGCATATCTTCCGGGCCAGCCGCTGCGCCTCCACCCCCACAAGGCTGGAAGCCAGCAGGAAGGGCTGCACTCCCATCTCAATGAGCCGCGCTGCCGAGGCGGCGGCGCTGTTGGCGTGGATGGCGGAGAGCACCAGGTGCCCCGTCAGGGCGGAGTCCACGGCCATGGCCGCTGTCTCGGCGTCCCGAATCTCCCCCACCAGGATGATGTCGGGGTCCAGGCGCAAGATAGAGCGAAGGCCCGTGGCGAAGTCGATGCCCGCAAGCCGGTTCACCTCCACCTGGTTTATCTCATCCACGCGGTACTCGACAGGCTCCTCAATGGTGATTATATTCCTCCGTCCGTCTATCAGCTCGTGGAGGGCGGCGTACAGGGTGGTGGTCTTCCCCGACCCGGTGGGGCCGCTCACCAGGATCATCCCGTAGGGGAACTGCAGAATCCGCCGAAAGGTGTGCAGGGCCGCCCCATCCATGCCCAGCTCGGGCAGTGGCTTCAGGCTCGTGGCCCGGTCCAGGGCGCGGATGACCATGAGCTCTCCCCAGGTAGTGGGGGTGGTGGAAACCCGAAAGTCCACCTGGCGCTCCCCGAAGGACATGCTGAAGTGCCCATCTTGGGGCCGCCTTGTCTCGGTGATGTTCATGTTGGCCAGGACCTTGATCCTGGAGATCATCCCCTCGTGGAGGGTGAGGGGCACCACAGGACCATCCTGAAGCACACCGTCCACGCGGTAGAGCACCCGGGCCGAGTCTTTGCCAGGCCGCATGTGGATGTCTGAAGCCCGGCCCTTGATTGCCTGGAGGGTGATCATGTCCACCGCGTAGGCTGCCGGCGCCTGGCTGATGTCCCTCTCCGCCAGCATGCCCGGCTCTGCCTCCACCGCCATGGCTCGGCCACCTCCACGCTGCGCAGGAGGAGCCTGGGTAGCCCGCTCGATAGCCTCCTCCACCTTGGTCCCAATGCCGTAGTTCCGCCGGATGAGCTCCTTCAGCCCCTCGCCCAGGGGGAGCACCGGCCTGATCTGACGCCCCGTCAGATTGGCCAGGCGGTTGATGGTATCAAAGTCGCCAGGGTCCTCCATGAGCACCCGCAGGGTCCCGTCTCGATCCAAGGACAGGGGAAGGATCGTGTACTCCTGAGCCGTCTCCTCGGAGACGAGTCGAACCGCGTCCTGGTTGACCTCCACCTGCCGGGGGTCCGCCACGGGCACCTTCAGGTGAAAGCTGAGAACGGTGGTAAGGGTGTCCTTGCTAGCCCATCCGCGCTCTTGCAGCACGCTGACCAGGCGCTTCCCATCTTTCTTGACCTGCTCCTCCGCCTGACCGAGCTGCTCCTTGGTGATGAACCCCCCCTCCACCAGGACCTGGCCAAGCCGACGCTCAAAGCGTGACCCGCGTACCTCAGCCATGATCCCGCTCCGCAGCGCCACCGTTGGGAACTCCGTCCCGTCGCTCCAGCCACTCCTGTAGCGCCTGCACGACGATCTCCCGGATGGTAACGTCCTGATCCACCGCGGCGAACTTCAGCGTGCGGTAGAGCTCGACGCTCCCCAGGTCAACCGTGATCCGACTGCGATTTCTGTTGGCTCTCATCCTCTTTTCCCCGTTTTCCCGACGCATCCAGACCGACCTGTTCCAGCAGAGCCAGCTCCCCGGAGTAAACGATCCTGGCCTCCCCCTCCAACAGCGTACCAGTGTAAATCACCCGATGGCTTTATGTCAATGTGTTCTGGCATAAAGGTAGCAAAACACCATTGCAGCGCCTTGACGCTTCAGTCCAGCGACGGCTATGATGGCTACCTGGAAGAGAGACAGCCTTCCCAGTCCCCTTCCCATGGGATCTAAGACCAACCTCGCCGCGGTTTTGGCCTGAGATAATATGGCAGAGGGGTGTAGGAAAGGAGCTGAGCCTTGGACGACAAGCAGCGTAAAGCCAGATACAGAGGGTACCTGAGGGAAGAGCTGGAGGCTGCTGCCACCTACCAGGCCATGGCAGAGTCGGAGGAGGACCCCGAAAGGGCGGAGGTGTTCCGAAAATTGGTCCAGGAGGAGATGCGCCACGCAGCCAAATGGGCGCAAGACCTGGGCATTGACCCCGCCAGCCTGGAGCCTGCCACGATGGGGCTTCGGCTGCGCTTCCTGATGTGGACTGCCAGGCGGTTTGGTGCCAAGAGGATAGTGCCCATACTGATAAGGGGTGAGGCAAAGAACATCCATGCCTACTCCTTGGACCCGGAGGCGCGGGGGCTGGTCGCCGAGGAGCGCACCCACAGTCGCACCCTGCACGGTCTCACAGGCAATCAAGACCCCGTGGATGCCATACGGGCCGAGAGCGGGAACTACACCGGCGGCGGCAGTCTGCGGGCTGCGGTGATGGGTATGAACGACGGCCTGGTGTCCAACTTCAGCCTGGTTATGGGCGTTGCTGGAGGCACTGGCAACTCAGACATCGTGTTGCTGGCAGGCGTTGCAGGCCTGCTGGCCGGTGCCTTCTCCATGGCAGCAGGTGAGTACGTATCCGTGCGCTCCCAGCGCGATATGTACGAGCACCATATACGACTGGAGCGAGTCGAGATCGAGACATGGCCCGAGGAAGAAGAGGCGGAGCTGGTCCTCATATACCAGGCAAAAGGCCTCTCGGAGGGAGAGGCCCGACGAATAGCCAGGATGGTTATGTCAAACCCGGACGTGGCCCTGGACACCATGGCCCGGGAGGAACTGGGGCTGAACCCTTCCCAGCTGGGATCGCCCTGGGGAGCGTGCTACAGCTCCTTTGCGGCCTTCGTTGGAGGGGCTGTCGTACCCATCCTCCCCTACATCTTTGACACCGGGAGGCTGTCCTTCTCCCTCAGCGGGCTCCTGAGCGCTGGAGCCCTGCTGAGCGTGGGAGGCGTGCTGGCGTGGATGACAAGCAGGAACATTGCCTGGGGAGCCCTGCGAATGCTCCTGATAGGGGGTAGTGCCGCGGCGGTTACCTTTGGGGTGGGCAGCCTCATCGGCGTCTCCGTGTCGTAGCTGAAGAGAACAGGCAGGGCGAGCCCTGCACCCACACTCAACGGCGCTGCCCTGGTCTGACCATGTTCTAAGGTTCGTGAGGTGTGGGTCTGGGCTAAGCCCCTTTTTCAGCAGCCTGCTAAGAGAGCAGCTTCAGAAGGTCGTGCCGGGTGACAAGGCCTACGACCTGCTTGCCGCGCACCACCGGAAGGTGATATACATCCTTGCTGAGCATGAGACGCACCACCTCGGAGATGGGCGTATCCTCCTGAACGGTGATGACGGGGTGCGTCATAACATCCTTTACTGGTCTATCCCGCGCCACATGGACAATCTCCTCCAGGGTCTTGGGGGTGGCCCAGGAGCCAAGCACGGTGTACAGGTCTCCGGCCAGGGGCACAAACCTCTGATGAAGGCCGAAGTCTGTCTGCGTGAGTATTCCCACCAGATGACCCTCGTCGTCCAACACCGGCAGACAGCTTATGTGGTGGGCCAGCATCAGCTCCGCCGCCTCTTCAACCTTTGCGTCGGCCTTTATGACTATCACCGGCGTGCTCATCAAGTCGCGCGCTTCCATCTTTAGTTCCTTTCTTCTGCCCTGGCAGGGCGAGCCCTGCACCCACACTCTTCCGAGGCATTCATGGGCAGGCTGAATTCAGGGTCTGTGAGGTATGGGTCTGGGCCGCGCCCAGTGGGGAACACACCCCCAGACCCCCGCCAGAAGGGGCTTTGCCCCCTCTGGACTCCCCCTTTCCCGCAGCCTGCCAGAGCCCCAGTGTACTCCCCGTATCTGGAATTTATCATAAGTGGGACGTGTAAGCCAGCGGTGTCAGGAGGCCGAAGAGGGTGTTTCGATTACCCGAAGACCGGCTCTCGTCCACTCACCCTGAGCCTGTCGAAGGGCGTGAGCGGACCCATGAACAGCGCCCCACCCATACTGGCCCAGGCCTTTCCCTATCGCGATGTGGTAGAATCTTCCTCATGAGGGTATATGAGTTCGCATGCACGAGATTCGCAGCGGGGAGAGATGAATACCGCTCACCATGAACGGCTTCCCATACCGCACTTTCTCCCAGGGGAGAGCTAGCATGAGGGTGCTGGGATTTGATACAAGCACCGACCTCTTGTCCATGGCGGTGGTGGAGGACGAGCGACTGGTGGGGGAGCTGACGGTGCGAGACGCCCGGGGGCCCACGGAGCGCCTGGCGGTCCTGCTGAGGGATTTCCTGGAGCACCTCGGCCTGACGGTGAGGGACGTGGATGCCCTGGCCGTGGGCATCGGGCCAGGGTCATGGACGGGAACCCGGGTCGGCGTGACAACGGGGAAGGTGCTGGCTTTCGCCACGGGAAAGCCCATCTCCGGCGTCCCCTCTTTCGACGCGATGGTGTACGGGTGCGGCGTCCAGGAGGGAACGGTGTGCGTGCTCAGCGATTTTGGAAGGGATCGCGTCTTCTGCGCCACGTACCAGGTGCGCGATGGCGCTTACAGGCGGGTCACCGACTACGCGGCACTCCCCCTGCAGGAGGCGCTCAAAGGCGTCAGCGGAAGAACGCTCTTCATCGGCCAGGGGGCGCTGAGGCACCGCGAGGCGCTGTCGGCGTTAGAGGGGTCTGCCGTGCTGCCTCAGTTTGCGTCTCCCTCCGGGCGTTGTGTGGCGTTGCTGGGCCTCCACGCCTTGCTGGAAGGCGCAGGGGGCAACCCCGATGCCCTGACGCCTCTGTACGTTGTTCTCCCCCATACTGAAACCGCCAGTCAGTCGAAGGGGTTGTGAGATGACGGTCCGGGTGTTGGGAATTGAAACCTCCTGCGACGAGACGGCGGCCGGCGTGGTCGCCGACGGCCGGCTGGTCCTGTCAAACATCGTCTCCTCTCAGGCCAGTTTCCACGAGCGTTTTGGGGGCGTGGTTCCCGAGGTGGCCGCTAGAAAGCACGTGGAGATGATCACCCTGGTACTGAGAGAGGCCCTGGACTCGGCAAAGGTGGGGCCTGGAGACCTGGACGCGGTGGCGGTCAGCGCCTGGCACGGGCTCTTCGGCGCCCTCATCATGGGGGTGGCCGCGGCCAAGGCCCTCGCGCTCGCCTACCGGGTTCCCCTGATTGGCGTACACCACGTTGAGGGACACATGTACGCCAACGTCATCGCCGAACCCGACATCGACTTTCCCCACGTGTGCCTGACGGCCTCCGGGGGACACACCATGATCGTCTACGTTCGCAATCATGGCGACTACCAGGTTCTGGGAGAGACCCGGGACGATGCCGCCGGCGAGAGCTTCGACAAGATAGCCAAGTTCCTGGGGCTGGGATTCCCAGGAGGCCCCCTCATCGATAGGTTGTCTAAAGCGGGGGATAGCCGTGCCTTTGCCTTCCCCCGGCCCATGATCCGGGATGAGAGCCTCGATTTCAGCTTCAGCGGTCTGAAGACAGCCGTAACAAACACCCTGAAGCAGTACCTTGCTGAAGGGCAGCAGTTCAGCACCGCCGACGTGGCCGCCAGCGTGCAGGAGGCCATCGTAGAGGTCCTGGTGAAAAAGGCCGTGTTTGCCGCCAGGAGGAGGGGCGTGTCCACCATCGCCGTCACCGGAGGCGTAGCCGCCAACACCCGATTGCGTCACCTGATCCGTGAGGTCGCGGAGATGGAGGGTTTCAGGGTCGTGATACCCCCCAATGCGCTTTGCACCGACAACGGGGCCATGATCGCCGCCGCGGGGTTTCACAAGCTCATTCGCGGAAAGACCTCCGGACTGGACCTGGCCCCCCTGGCCAGCGCTCCTCTAAGCGAGGGGTCGTGAACCTGGACAAGCTGGTGGTGCAGGTCGATGGAGACAACCCAGATACCAGGGTCATCTCCCAGGCTGCTGGCCTGATACGGGATGGGGCGGTGCTGGTGCTGCCGACGGATACGTGCTACATCTTCGCGGCCAACGCCCTGGACCCGGTGGCCGTGGGGAAGGTCTTCGCCATCAAGAAGCGGCCCCTGGGCCAGCCAATCCACATGGCAGTGGGAGACCTGGACATGGCGGAGGAGTACGGGGAGCTTAACCAGGCGGCAAGGCTGCTGGCATCGAGGTTCCTGCCGGGGCCGCTAACCCTGGTGCTGCCCAGGAGACGGAGCATCCCCGACGTTCTGGTGGGAGGTGGGGCGACAGTGGGCATCCGGATTCCAGACAACCGGGTCCTGCTGGAGGTCGTCATGGTGGCGGGCCTGCCGGTTACCGCGACCAGCGCCAACATCAGCGGCCTCCCCACCCCGTACACCGTCGCGGAGGTTCTGGAGCAGCTGGGGCCGCAAGAGACAAGGCTAGCCCTCGCGCTTGACCAGGGACCTTTACCTGAGGTCAGCACGTCAACCATCATTGACCTCTCCTCTTCAGAGCCGCGCATCCTGCGGGAGGGGCCAATTCCGGGAGCCGTGCTGCTCAGGGCTCTGGGTGTGCGGGAGTAGCAACTGTTCGGAGAAAACCCTCACCCCCCTGTGTCCCCCTCTCCCTTGCCAAGGGAGAGGGGGAGGAAACAAGAATCTGGGGGACACCCCCAGACCCCCGTCAGAAGGGGCCTTGCCCCCTCTGCACTCCCCCAGAATGGGCTTAGCCCAGACCCACACCTCACGAACCGTAGAACACGGTCAGGGCCAACACAGCGACAGTTGAGTGTGGGTGCAGGGCTCGCCCTGCCTGACTCGGCCAGCTATCGCACAGGGCGTTGCATCAACTCGTTCCACTGCTCCACCCAGGAGAGGTCCTCCGGCGATGGGGCCAGCTCCCCCTGGAGCGACGGCTGCCGAAGAAGCGACCTCTCTATGGGGCCACCCGCCGCAATGAGGGTGAGACCAACCACGACGAGAGCGACAAAAGCCACCAGGAGACCCCATCCGGTGTGGGTAGAAGCACCGCTGTACATCAAAGCCAGGGAGGCGATACCCCATAGCGCCACGGCGGCTCCCAGTATGCCCCATCCCACCTTTTCCAGGAAGGCCGTCCCCTTCTTTCTGGACACAGCGACCCCTTCCGGCAACTGACCCCTGTGTTGAACTACCATGGCTTCACCTCCCCATCTGGAGACCTACCCTAATAGTCGGCGAAACTCAAGAGCGGGGCTATGCTCCAAAGGATACCCTGGCGATACATAGAGCGGTTCAATTTCACCTGCCAAAGCGGACTCCTTGCCGGGCAAGGCCACCCCTTCTAACTCCGGGGATTGCCCTGAACGCTGGGCGCTCCTCCTCGGGAGCGACCTCCACCAGCCACGGGGGGAGCAGGTAGAGGGACACCCCAAGGATGGCAAAGGGAAGGGCTAGCAGCACTGCGCTTATCAGTAGACCCTCCATCCCCAGCAGGGGTGGGATGTAGCTGGTGAACCCTCGGAGACTCTTGGACAGCAGCTGCCCACCAATGATGACGTTCCACCGCATGGCGAGAACGCCCACCAACACCAGGAAGCCGCTGAGGGACGCCAGGGTCGAGCTGAGACGCCCCTTCAGCCCGCGGGCCGCCATCACCCCCAGGACAACCAGAGGGAGAAGGGTGCCCATGCCCAACTGGATACCCAGGTATGACACGGGTATCACCCTGGTGATGAGCTGAGAGATCATCTCCCAGCTCTCCTCTCCCTCGTAGGCCATGCTCACCACCTCCAGGGCCTCCAGGGTCAGGTCCAGGGCAAGGAAGCCGAGGAGCCAGCGCGACAGGGAAATGACGGTCGGGTGATCCACACCCTTTCCCCTCAGAATACTCAAGAGGGTGTAGAGAACCATGATGAGGGCGATGCCTGAGACGATGGCAGACAGGAGGAAGATGACCGGCATCAGGGGCGTAGACCACCAGGCCATGGCCTTGACAGCCCCGAAGATGAAGCCAACGTACCCGTGCAGCACCATGGCTCCCGGGATGCCCAGCAGGGCGAGCACACGGATGACTCTCTCATTGGCGGCAAAAGACTCCTCGGAGGGGTTTTCAATCCCCAGAAGCAGGGCCAAATACAGCCACCTCAGTACGCCCTTGCTGGATTTCGCATAACTGACCATGTCCCTGCGGAAGACCAGCAGGACCTCGGCGATGACCAGGACCAGGTAGCCGAACCAGATGAATCCAAAGGCGGCCATGGCCGACGTGAGATTGGGAGTGAACAGCATGTTTACGGCTGCCCTCTCCGGGTGCCCGGCGTGGAAGAGCAGGGGAAGGGGAGCTACCATGAGGAAGGCCAGACTGGCTATCAGGGAGAACCGGGCCACTGGCCTGAGGCTCCGAATGCCGAAGACGTGGTACAGGGAGGAGATCACAAAGGCCCCGGCCACCAGCCCTGTGATGTAGGTATAGATGACGATGTTCACAGACCACGCTACCTCTGCCTCGTTGGGATATATGAATCCTTCCATTGCTTTTCACCTCACCTCTGTATCTATGCCCAGGTAGTAGACCCTGGGCTTGGTTCCCAGGGCTGGCTTGAGCACTGCCGGAGGGTGGTCCCGAAGGGCCACCGCCACCGGGCTCTCCGGGTCGTGCAGGTCCCCAAAGAGCCTTGCACCCACGGGACAGACCTCCACACACGCAGGCCGAAGGCCCTTGGTGATGCGGTGGTAGCACCAGGTGCACTTGTCTACCACTTTGGAATACCCCATGGGGGTTACGCCGCCACTGGGAACCAGATACCTCGCTCCGTAGGGGCAGGCCTGGATGCAGTACCGGCAGCCGATGCAGTGCTCCTGGTCGACCAGCACCACCCCATCCTCTGTCTTGTAGGTAGCGCCCACCGGACACACCTGAACGCAGGGCGGGTTTTCACACTGGTTGCACAGCTTGGGCACGAAGTGCGATTTGTCTATATCCAACCCCGCGTACTTGAGGTTCGCCGGTGCGTTGGCAAAGCCCTCGATGCCAGCCTCCGGCGAGTCCACAAACACCTCGCCCTCTTCCGTGTACACGTACCGTTCAACCCATGTGCGGTTGTACTCCGGCTCCATGACCACGTTGTTCTCCCGCTTGCACGCCTGGACGCACAGGCCGCAGCCAATGCACCTGCTCGCATCCACAACAAAGCCCCAGTGGCGCTCCCCTCCGCCACCGTCAGCCAGGTCAATGGTGGGAGCGGCACTGGCGCGCCTGAGATACAGCCCTGGGGCCTTGAGCAGGGCCGGCAGAACTGCCAGACCCAGGACGCCCCCCAGGACACCCTTGATAAAACCCCGTCTGGTGAAATCCATGCTTCCTTCTCCTACTGCTGATTGTGGCAGGCGAGGCATACTTCCTTGGTACGGCCGGCGTGATCCGCTGGGAAGGGCTTGAACCCCGTCAGCCCGTGGCACGCCGTGCACTCGGAGCGCCCCTCCAGGGAGTGGGGAATGATGGGCGGGCCGGCCGGCTGGGTCGGCTCGACTGATGGGCCGGTTGGTGTGGAAATTGGAGATACATACCCCGGGGATTGGTGACACGTGAGGCATACTCCACTGGTGCGGCCGGCGTGGTCTTCTGGGAAGGGCTTGACCCCTGTCGCTCCGTGGCACACCGTGCACCACCCTTCGCGTCCCTCCAGGGAGTGGGGAACGGTGGGAGGGCCAGCCAGGCTGGGTTGATGAGGATTGTGGCAGGCAGTACAGGCAATGGGGCCGGCGTGCTCTTCCACATTCACCTGGGGCTGGGAGACGGGCCTTGAGGCAAGGGCGGCGTGGCAGCGGATACACAGCTCGGCAGGCTCCTCTATGGCCAGGCTGACGCCCGAGCTCAGGTGGCTCTCGGCTGGGCCGTGGCAAGACTCGCAGCTCACATTCTGATGGGCAGCCTTCTGCCAGGTCTCCACCCGCTCTCCGTGGCAACTGGCGCACTCCCTATCGACATCCGCGTACTGGAGGGGCTTGGAAGCCCACAACTCTACGTTCTGCGAGCGGTCGGTATCGAACAGACCCAAGTAAGCCGGCCCGGCTACCCACTTGGCTACTAAGAAGAGCGCTATCACTGCAACCAGCACTCCCAGTGCTCTGACCGGATACCCCATGGTTCCCCTCTCTCCTTATGAGAAGGACGCTACCTGCCTGAGAGACGACATGAGCCTCCCTCAAAGCGACGGCAGATGGCCCATTCTGCTTCTGGACTGTGCTTGATCCCCTACTGCTTGTGACACGCGAGGCATGTTTCGCTGGTGCGGCCAGCGTGGTCCGCCGGGAAAGGCCTGAACCCTCCCGCTCCATGGCACAACGTGCACTCGGAGCGTCCCTCCAGGGAGTGGGGAATGGGGGGAGGGCCAGCCGGCTGGGCGGTCCCTCCCGACGGAGGGGTTGGTGCTATGTCCAGGGGTGCTGGAGTATAGGCCGTCCCGGTAAAGCTGTGGCAGAGGGCACATGCCGTTCCCACGTTGTGCTCGACCCTATCGACGTGGCAGGTGACGCAGGTGCTCCGGGTCTCCATCTTCCACTCGTGAGGCTGGTGACAGGTCTGGCACGTGACGGCGGCGTGAACCGTTACTGCGTGCAACCCCTGAGTGGGGGCTTCGGCATGGCAGGAGAGGCAGTCCACCGTCGGTTTCGCCTGCACATGGGGCTGGTGGCACTGCCAGCAGGTGAACTGCATGGGAGCGTTCTTGGGCCAGGTGACCACCTGTCCGGTCATGGCCTGATGGCATTCAAGGCAGCCCTTTCGAGTGGGGAGGAGCGGGTGCTCTTCTCGGTCAGGGTCGGGGACAACCTGCTGAACCTCCTCGGCCAGGTACTCGTGGCAGGTGGTGCAGTGCATCTCCGCCATTCCGCTGACCGCGATGGGTTTGTCCTCGTGGCACAGGACGCAGATGGTTCCTGGGGGCGTAAAGCGGTGCACGGTTACCCCGTGGCACTTGACACAGGCGATGTTCTCCTGCTCAGCGTGCACCACGTGGCCCGCGGTGGCGGCCACCTGCACCCACCTGGGGTTGCCGCTCTCGTGACACTTCTCGCAGGACTCGTCCTTGACGCGGGCGTGTTTGCCAACATCGTCTGGGCTTGAGAGGGAGAACTTTATCAGCAACATCGCATCGTCTATCACGTCGGACTCGTGGCAGGAGTGGCAGCCGACGCTTCTGTGCTCGCTGGTCTGCCAGCGGTCCCAGGCCTTCTCCATGGTGTGGCAGGCCCGGCAGAAATTGGGGTCGTCTTCCATGTAGCTGTAGGCGGATATGGCCTTGTAGGTGCCGAAGGAGACCAGGACCAGGAGCAAGAGGACGGCCGGTATGATTATCTTCTTGGGAAGACGACGAACCCAGGTGACAAAGCTTCGTATCTTGGAGATGGCCCTTCTCATTGTCTACGGTCTCCGTTCTCCCTTGGGTTCGTCATCTTCCTCAGCCTTCTTACTCTTTCTTCTGCAAATCCTGGACCCACTTGAAAATGTCCAGGGGCAGGGGAATGATGGTAGTTGTCCGCTCGCTGGACATCTCCACCAGGGTCTGAAGGTAGCGCAGCTGGAGGGCTATGGGATGCTGGCCGATGACGTCGGCCGCCAGGGCCAGGGTCTCCGCTGCCTGAAACTCTCCTTGAGCATGGATGACCTTGGCGCGCCTCTCCCTCTCCGCCTCGGCCTGCCGGGCCATGGAGCGCTGCAGCTGCTCGGGGAGGAGGACATCTTTCACCTCGGCCACGGTAACCAGGACTCCCCACGGCTTTTCGGTCTGCTCGTCGATGATCCTGCGCAGCTTGGTGTTGATCTCATCCCTGTGCGCCAGCACCTCGTCCAGATCAGACTGCCCCAGGACGCTTCGCAGGGTGGTCAGGGCAATCTGGACGGTAGCCAGGCTGTAGTCCTCCACCTGAATTACGGCCACCACGGGGTCCTGCACTCTGAAGTACACCACCGCATCCACCCGGATGGTCACGTTGTCCTTGGTGATTACCTCCTGAGGCTCCAAAACCACGGTCACTATTCTCATGTCGACCCTGATCATGCGGTCGACCCAGGGAATAATCACCCGGAAACCGGGCTCCCTGATTCCCTCCAGCTTACCGAACCTGAGCACCACCCCCCGCTCCCACTGTCTCAGTATCCTGACGCTCAGGACTAACAGCACCGCCAGCACTACCACCGCGAGGGGAACTAACAAGATTTCCATTCTTAACCTCCTTCTGCAAATACCTGATACTTACTCACCTATCTTGTGCCTGGGCCATCCCCTCCCCATTCTATACCTCTCGCGCTGGACATGCCCACCTCCAGGCCCCAGGAACAGACATCCGGCTTATCTATGGCGAGTTTCGTCTCTGCCACCACTGTAGTCTACGAGACACCGGAGACCAATCCGCCAAAGGATATATCGAGGAGGTAGTATGGATACGGCCTAGCCATGCCCTTTGGACATTCGGAGTGCAGGTATCCCGGGATGGCTGGGTACTCATGTCCCTCTGATTTCCAGGGAAGAGGCCCGGGTGAAACGCGGCTTCACCGCTGGCAGAAGCAGCGGGTGAGAGGGGGTGGAGAGCTAGTACTCGATTGCGAAATAACGCGGTATGAAAAGCCGCTCATGGTGAGCTTGTCGAACCATATGAGCGGAAGAAAAGGCCCGCTCATGTCCTTCGACAGGCTCAGGATGAGCGGGCTTGTTGCAAACCTCGTGCACGCGAACTTGCGCAACCAGGCACTAGTGTCGCGTCAGGCTATTGGAGCAACATGCGGGGGTGCAGGGCTCGCCCTGCCCCTGCCTTACGACAGTGAGTGGGAGAGGTGGTTCCCAGCGCCCTGGGGTGGAGGAATCAGGCCGGAGCGGATTCCTTCCGCCACGGCCTGGGCACGGTTCTGCGCATGCAGCTTCTCTATGATGCTGTGAAGGTGGTTCTTCACTGTACCGACGCTGAGATACAGCCTGGAGGCGATATCCTTGTTGCTCAGCCCCATGGATACGTACCCCAGTATCTCGCGCTCCCTTTCGCTGAGCAGGGTGATCTCGGGGCGCTCCTGGACAGAGGTCTGCTCCCGCCGGAACTCCTGAATGAGCTTGGCAGCCATGGGGGCAGACATCGCGGCCTCTCCTCGTGCCACGTCCCGCAGCGATTCGAAGAGGTAATCTGGGTCCATGTCTTTCAGGAGGTATCCCTCGGCCCCGCTCTTGAGAGCCTCGAACAGGTCCTCGTCGTCCTCAGAGACCGTCAGCACCACCACGCGGGACTCGGGGCATTGCGCCTTGATGACCCGGGTGGCCGCGATGCCATCGCACCTCGGCATGCGGAGGTCCATGAGGATAACATCGGGGTGAAGCTCCTGGGCCAGTCGGATAGCCTCGCAGCCATCTCCCGCCTCGCCCACCACCTCCATGTCGGCCTGGGAGGAGAGGAGATTCGCGACCCCCCGCCGGACCAGCCGATGGTCGTCAACTATCATGATACGTAGTGGTGCCATGCTTTCACCCTCCCAAAGCGTAGTGGGTTACTGGGGGCACTCTGGCCTGGATGTGAGTGCCCATCCCTGGACTGCTATCGATAACCAGGTCGCCGCCTATCTCCTGGAGCCGTTCGCGCATGGATACCAGGCCAAACCCGCTGCCCCGTTGTATCACGGGAGCAACGGAAAAGCCCACTCCGTCGTCCTGGATGCAAAGGCATGGGGCCCCGGACTTGTTGCAAAAGGTCACTTTCACACGCTTGGCCCTGGCGTGTTTTCGCACGTTGGTGAGGGCTTCCTGGACTACACGAAGCAGCTGGATCTCGGTGGGGGCGATGAATCTGGTCGTTGCGCCCGGCTCCACCACAAGCTCCGCGGATATGCCGGTGTCCCGGGCGAATCGCTGAAGGTACTGCTCCAGCAGCTCCAGGAAATCCTGCCCCTTCACCTGCTCTCTCCGGAGGTCCAGGATGGATGTCCGGATGTCCCTGTATCCCTCCAGGGCCGCCGTGGCGATGTTTTCCAGCTGGTCCCGCATCGCGGCATCGATCTCACGGCACTGGGCTGCAAGAAGCCCTGCCTGGGCCTCAAGGCGAATGTAGGTCAGCGTCTGGGCCAGGGAGTCATGCATCTCCCTGGCGATGCGGTCCCGTTCGCGCAGGGTGGCGATGACCTGGCCCTCGCCTGCAAGCTGAAGGTTCCTGAGTATGCCACCCACCTGGGACTCCACCAGGTCTGTAGCCTCTTTCCAGCTGAGCCACTCCCGAAGCTTCCGGCGACCGGCCAGGGCCAGGTATCCCACGGTCTGATTCCCAGAGCGCAAGGGAAGGACGTTCACGCTGGAGAAGCCGACCCCCCAGAGGGCAGGGCTCAGAGTGGCGATGGCCCTCTCCGGGCTGGGTGCCTGGCTCCCCCCGTTGTTGCTCCCGCTCCAGGAGATGCTCTGGGGAAAACCTCCCTCAGGCACCCCATAGGCGGCGTCCAGCTTTGCCAGCTCCATGTTCGCCTCCGTGGCGAAGAAGGCCGCCCCATCTGCTCCCGCCAACTTAGCCACCATGCGCAGAAGCTCCTGCTTGGCCGCTGCTCTCTGCTGGGGTTGGGTGCTTTCGCCAATCTGCTCCAGGGCCGAGGGGAGCCTTGCTATCTCCGCCGCTATCCTCACGGAGGTGGTGTACCTGTGGGTGAAGAACCGCATGAGGAACTCGCCCAGGATATATGCAGCAACGCTGGCTACGGTCACTGCCAGGAGGAATACAGACCATGTGTCCAGGGGATGCCACAAGATATGGCGGACATAATCCAAGGAGACGATGGCCACCGCTACGGCCAGAGGCGGCAGGATGCGCGCGAACCAGAGGCCCATCGGTCTATACTCCCCGCTGATATCCGAAACCCGTCGCTTGTGAATCGCCTCACTAGCATTATACCACTTTTCGTGACGGAGATGTCCATGACATCTGGCACATGCCGCACGTACCCTTGGATATACGGAGGATACACCCCAATATGCAGGGGATACATGACCCACTCCAGGGACGGGAGAGGTAATGTATCCAGGGGTGGTTTTACGTTTTTCCACTTCCAGGAACCGCGAAGGCCCACCGCGGCCCAGGGTCTTTTAGAAGCTGTTCGGAAGACCCTCACCCCCTGTGTCCCCCTCTCCCTTGGCAAGGGAGAGGGGGAGGAAAAGGAATCTGGGGGACACCCCCAGACCCCCGTCAAAGGGGCGTTGCCCCTCTGTACTCTCCTTTTCCAGCAACCTGCTAATGTCATTCCGAACGCAGCGCAGCGAAGTGAGGAATCTAGGGCCTACCATACTTGGCAGAGGCACACGCCTTAGATGCTTCGCTTCGCTCAGCATGACATTCCTCTCTTCGCTCCTTCCGTAGGGGCGATTCATGAATCGCCCCTACGCTTTCGCGTATGGTTCGACAGGCTCACCATGAGCGGCCATACCCCCCAGAGACAGCTCATTAAGAACCACGCCGTCACGGCCACCCCATTGCCTTGCCCCACCCTTTGAGTGTAGACTGCCAGCGGCAGAGTCGAACAAAATGAAAGTGGCCGCTCACCAGAGGGAGATGACCCTCCACAAGCTGGACCTATGAAGCTTGGCATCGGCGCAAAAGTCCTCGCGTTCGTCCTGGGCATGACCATACTGGGGACTGCTATCACAGCGGCCCTGCTCTGGGTGAACGGCACCCACATCCTCACCCAAAGGAAAGCGGACAACCTGGAGGCAGAGGTAGGGCTGGAGGCTCTAAGGCTCTCCTCCTCCATCACTACCCTGGGAAACG
The DNA here is from genome assembly GCA_015661155.1 of Dehalococcoidia bacterium. Classification (GTDB taxonomy): domain Bacteria; phylum Chloroflexota; class Dehalococcoidia; order Lucifugimonadales; family UBA2985; genus JACVQK01. The sequence goes on from JACVQK010000018.1 coordinate 19,168, forward strand.
ACCTCCGTTTCGTGGCAGAGTTGCCAGCCGTACACAGAGTCCCTGTTAGCGGCCTTCCTTCGCTCCAGGCCAGCCTATTCCCAGATTGTTTACGCCGGCGTGGCCGACCACGGGCACGAGCTGGTTCGTGTCCACCGCTCTGGTGACTTCGTTATCGTGGTTGCCGAGGAGGGTCTGAAGTCCCTGGAAGGCCAGGATTACTTCCAGGGCGCTATCGGGCTGCCGCCGGGCCAGGTCTACTTTCCCGACATGGTCCCCTTGGACGAACACGGTCTGGGACTGCGAGCCACCCTGCCTTGTCATAGTGATGGATTTGAGCAAGGCGATGGAGACCGCGACGGCATCGCCCCATGAAGAGGACATTCGCTATCTCACCAACAACGCCGGGGATGTGCTGCTCCACTCCGACCCAGCCCTGCCCGCCAGCTTTGATGCGGAAGAGAGGCCCAGGCTTCAGGAGATACTTCCTGGACTGGCGCTGATGTTCGAGCCGGGGAGCCGTACACAGAGAACCTGGGAAAGGCTGGAGTCCCAGGGTGGGGACGTGGTGGTCTCCTTTCAGAAGGTCCCCTTCGACCCCCTCCGTCCGGAGCGGTTCCTGGGCCTGGCGGAGATGGTCTACCACCGGGATGTGGTGGGGGAGATAGCCTCTCTTCGCAACCGTATCCTCCTGCTGGCGGTGGCCCTGATTCTCGGGCCCGCCGTGCTCTTTTCCCTCTTCTTCACGCGTATCCTGGTTCGCCCCCTGGGCCAGCTCACCCGGGCCGTGGAGAAGGCCACTGCTGGCGAGTACGATACCCCACTGCCCTTGGAGGCCCACGACGAGATGGGCTTTCTGGCGCGCTCCTTTCAGGATATGACACAGCGAGTGAAAGAGCGGGAGCAGGCGCTGGCCCAGCAGGCCGCGGAGCTGGAGCGCTCCAACCAGGAGTTGCAGCAGTTCGCCTACGTGGCCTCCCACGACCTCCAGGAGCCCCTGCGCATGGTCGCCAGCTACACGCAGCTCCTGGCCCGGCGCTACCAGGGCAAGCTCGATGCCGATGCCGACGAGTTCATCGCCTACGCCGTAGACGGGGCCAACAGAATGCAAAGGCTTATCAATAGCCTGCTGGAGTTCTCGCGAGTGTCCACCCAGGGGAGGGAACCTGAGCCTACCGACTCCGCGGTCGCCTTTCAGCAGGCAGTGTCCAACCTGGGGATGGCTATGGAGGAGAGTGGCGCGGTGGTGACCCACGACCCCCTGCCTACCGTCATGGCCGACGCCACGCAGCTTACCCAGGTGTTTCAGAACCTCATAGGCAACGCCATCAAGTTCCACGGAGAGGAGCCGCCCCGGGTTCACGTCTCCGCCGAACCAAAGGATAATGAGTGGCTCTTCTCCGTCCGGGACAACGGCATCGGCATCGAGCCGGAGTACTTCGACCGCGTCTTTGTCATCTTCCAGCGCCTGCACAGCCGGTTAGAGTATCCCGGCACCGGCATCGGCCTCGCGCTCTGCAAGAGGATTGTGGAGCGCCACGGCGGGCGAATCTGGGTGGAGTCGGAGCTGGGAAAGGGAACGACCTTCTACTTCACCCTGCCTGCGGCGGGAGGTGACCAGCCCTGAACACTGGAGCGCCTGCCAGACCCTGGGAGATTCTGCTGGTGGAGGACAACCCGGCGGACGTACGTCTGACGCGGGAGGCCCTGAGGGAGAGCCGCGTGCCAGCGAACCTAAGAGTGGTGGTGGATGGTGTGGAGGCCATGGAATTCCTGTACCGGAGGGGCAGGTACGGCGAGGCGGCGCGCCCGGACCTGACCCTGCTGGACCTGAACTTGCCGAGAAAGGACGGCCGCGAGGTGCTGGCGGAGATCAAATCGGACCTTACCCTAAGATGCATCCCGGTGGTGGTCCTGACCACCTCGGAGGCCGGGGAGGATGTCTTCCAGTGCTACAATCTCCACGCCAACTGCTACATCACCAAGCCTATCGACCTTGACCGGTTCATGGCGACAATGAAGTCCACCTTTGACTTCTGGTTCACCGTGGTGAAGCTGCCCACGGAGTGAGGAGTGAGGAGTGAGGAGTGAGGAGTGAGGAGGTGGGAGTTGATAGACCGGGTATTGTCGAACGGAGCGTTGCCTATTCCCTTCGTATCATAAACCTGTATCGAGAGTTGGAGAAGGATGGCGTGGGCCGGATACTGGGAAACCAACTGCTGCGGTCAGGAACTTCCATTGGAGCAAATGTCCATGAGGCGCAAGGTGGTCAAAGCAAAGCCGATTTCATCGCCAAGATGTCTATTGCGCATAAAGAGGCTCGCGAGTCTGCATATTGGCTTCTCCTCATTCGAGATGCCAACCTTGTATCTGCCAACCGAATCGGTGATCTGTACGAGGAAACTGAGCAGCTAATCAAAATCCTGTCTTCCATTCTCCTTACCTCGAAAACTGGGAGGAAGAAAGATGCAAAATAACCCTTCACTCATAACTGATAACTCTTCACTTATCCGGGTGCTGCTGATTGAGGACAACCCGGGGGACGCGCGCCTGATACGGGAGAACCTGCGAGATGCAAGGGCCGCTCGGTTCGAGCTGACGGTTGCGGAGCGGCTCAGGGATGGCCTGAAGCTCGTCAAGGAGAGGACCTTCGACGTGCTTGTCCTGGACCTGACCCTGCCGGACAGCAGTGGGTTTGACACCTTCACCCTGGCCCTTGCCCAGGCACCTGGGATACCCATCGTGGTTCTGACCGGCCTCCAGGATGAGACGCTGGCGCTCAGGGCGGTGTCGGAGGGCGCGCAGGACTACCTGGTCAAGGGTAGCGCGGACGGCGCTCTGCTGGGACGCTCCCTGCGCTACGCGGTGGAGCGGCACCGGCTACGCCAGGAGCTGGAGAAGGCTAACCAGCAGCTAGAGTATCGCGTCAGGGAGCTGACATCCCTGAACAGCCTGTTCCAGGAACACCTGAATCAGCGGTTCGCGTTGGCGGATGCGTACCGCGAGGTTCTGGATGACCTCAAGAAGCTGGCCGAGGAGACCGCTGCCCTGGCGAAGCAGGCCGCTTCCCAGCCCCTTCCCGACCTCCAGGATATCTCCGACCTTGATCCCAGCGCTGGGGACGCCGACGCGCCCGGGGAGCCTGCCCCCTAGCGCTCAGGTCTGCACGCTTTCCCCAGTTCTCTCTAGTGCCTGGTTACGGGAAAGCGCGGTTTGAAGAGCCGCTCATGGTGAGCCTGTCGAACCATATGAGCGGGATGCCGTTCAGGGGCCCGCTCACGCCCTTCGACAAGCTCAGGGTGAGCGGGCCTGTTGTAAACCTCGTGCACGCGAACTTGCGCAACCAGGCGCAGTATCCACTTTGCTGGCGACCCGGAGCGGATTTGAACCGCCGATCTCCGCCTTGACAGGGCGGCGTGTTATCCAGGCTACACCACCGGGCCGCATTGGACACTGGCCTCGAGATGCTCCGCAAACCCCTGGGTAGAGATGAGCATCCAGCCCTATTCTAACCGAGGTCGTCCGATTTTGCAAAAGGGGGAGTAATACCCAAGGGGAGAGGTACGGAGTGCTTGCTTTAGTCGGTGGATGATAGTATTCTGTATCTGCTTGTTTGTAACGCGACTATGTTGAAGATTTACACGATTCTGGTCTTCCTGGGGCTGTTGCTGCTGGCTGCCTGCTCTTCACCTCCAGCATTCACGCCTGTCCCCACCCCAACCGCCACTGACACTCCCATCCCGACGCCAACCGCGACCGCCACCCCCATACCCACTAACACCCCGACTCCCGCACCTACCGCTACCCCCACTCCCACATCAAGCCCCACGCCGGTGCCGACGCCGACCCTCACCCCCACACCGTCGCCGACGCCCACAGCCATCCCTACCGCCACGCCGGAGCCGACCCCGACACCCACAGCCACCGCTACCCCCACGCCGGAGCCGACGCCGACGCCAACCCCGACGCCGACAGCGACTGCTACCCCCACGCCAACGTCTACCCCTACCGCCACTCCCACTCCCACACCCATACCCCTGGGGCCGGGTCTGCTGCCTCCCTGGCCCACCATCTTCTCTGGCGCGATCACCGTGGCGGGGCAGCCTGTGGCCGATGGGCTTGCCCTCTACGCCCAGGTGGGTTACTGGAGGTCCGAGTCTGTGCTTACGGCCGGGGGAAGGTACCAGAGGCTGAGGATATCGGCCAACAGCGACTGGGCGTTGAATCTGAAGCCCATTGCCTTTTATCTGGGCGGGATGAAGGCGGAGCAGACGGCGGTTTTCAATGGGCAGTCCCTGGACATCACGGCGACCCTGGACCTGAGCTTTCCCTAGCTATCCCACCCGGTAGGGAAACTGGCCTACGTTATGTCCAGGAGCTTCCTGACCCGCTCGTCCTGCCGTGCCCACTCCAGGTCCGGGTCTGTCCGCCCCGACTCCTTATTGCTTTCATCAAGCTCTATAGCCCGTTTGAGGCTTTCCACGCACGCCTCGATGTCCTGCTGTAACGAGTACATACAGGCCCGGTTGAAGTACGCCTCCGGGTCGTCCGGGCGCAGGCGCAGGGCCTCGGTGTAGTCCTCTATGGCCTTCTGGTGCTCCCCCAGGTCTCCGTAGGCGTTGCCACGGTTGTAGTACACCTCCGGATCGTCCGGCCGCAGGCGCAGGGCCTCGCTGTAGTCGGCTATCGCCTTCTGAAACAACAGGCCACTGTCCAAATTATTGCCCGCCGCCTTCTCATGCTTCCCCAAGTCATCGTAGGCAGCACCGCGGTTGTTGTACGTCTCCGGGTGGGCCGGCCGCAGGCGCAGGGTCTCGGTGTAGCTGCCCACCGCCTCGCGGTACTGACCGCTTTCGTAGTAGGCGTTACCACGAAGAAAGTGGCCCTCGGCTGAAGCAAAGGCCGGGTTGATGCCTTGTGAACGGGTCAAGAGATCTCGCAACCGTTCAATCTCCGGCACCGTCAAAGTCGGAGGGCCCCCGCGATGATAGAGCGAGGCGCCTGGGCTTCCACCCCTTGCTGGGCACGCCACTTCTCCTGTTGCCCTTCGTATTCCAGGCGAACGCGGTTCGCTTCCGGGGTATCACCACGTTTCTCCGCAGAATCGATCTGCTTTGCGTAGCTGTCCCATGTGTCCTGCCACTTTTCCCGCTCAGTCTGGTGACGGAATTTCCACAACTCTAAACGCCAGCCAAGAATGCCAATTATCAAGCCTCCGCTCAATAAGCTGACTAATACAGAAGCTGAAAAGGTAAGCCAGTCCATATCTATCCTCGCACCTGCGCCATTATACCAGTCTTAGGAGGGTGATAAAGAACCTTCCTCGACCATCCCCCTGCCCCCTTCCTGGCCAGGAAGGGGGAGAATTTGAATCTGGGGGACACCCCCAGACCCCCGTCCCTTCGGCTTCGCTCAGGGTAAACTTGGCTCACCATGAGCGGGGTCGATCCTCTACTCAAATAATCGAAGGCCTCCTGGTTGTGGGTGCAGGGCACGCTCTGCCTGCCATCTGACCCTTGCACAGCATGGAACGCATGTTCTATTATCCCAGCAGCAAACAGCACACAGGAGGTAAAGAGAACATGGCGTTAACACTGGCGGAAGCGGCGAAGCTCTCCAATGACGTGCTCCTCACGGGGGTCATCGAGACCATCATCAAGGAGAGCCCCATCTTGCAGGCCCTCCCCTTCATCGAGATCGTGGGCAACGGCCTCACCTACAACCAGGAGAACGCCGCACCCACGGCCTCCTTCTTCGACGTGGGGGACACCTGGACCGAGTCCACGCCCACCTTCACCCAGCAGACGGCCACCCTCAAGATTCTGGGAGGCGACGCGGACGTGGATAACTTCCTGAAGGCGACCCGCTCCAACCTCCAGGACCTGGAGGCGGCGGTGGTGCAGCTCAAGGCCAAGGCGGTGCAGCAAAAGTTCGACGACACCTTCATCAACGGGGACACGGCCTCGGACGCCAAGGCCTTCGACGGCATAGATAAGCTGGCCGTCTCGGGCCAGACGGTGTCCATGGGAACCAACGGGGCCACCCTGACCCTGGAGAGGTTGGACGAGCTTATAGACAGGATAAAGGCGGGCAAGCCCCACATGCTCCTCATGAGCCGCCGCAGCCGCCGCAAGCTCTCATCGTTGTCCCGGGCTACGGGCAGCGGCCTGCTGGAGACGGACCGCAACGAGTTCGGCCAGATGGCCCAGTACTACGACGGCATCCCCCTTGGGGTGAACGACTGGGTCTCCGACGCGAAAACCGTGGGCTCCAGCGCGGACTGCTCCACCATCTACGCCGTGCAGTTCGGCGAAGGGGGCATCGCGGGCCTCACCGGCCCCGACGGCCTTCAGGTGGAACGGGTAGGCTCCCTGGAGGTGAAAGATGCCTCCAGGACGCGGGTGAAGTGGTACGTCTCCATCGCGGTGTTCAACTCCCTCAAGCTGGCCCGGCTCACCGGCGTAAGGGACTAGTGCCTACTTGCAGAAAAGGGCGTCATGATCAACCGCTCATGGTGAGCCAAGTTTACCCTGAGCGAAGCCACAGGGAACCCATGAGCGGGGCGCCGTTCAGGAACCCGCTCACGCCCTTCGACAGGCTCAGGGTGAGCGGGGTTCGGGCAGATTGTGTGTGCGCTGGTTTACGAAACCAAGTGCTAGAAGAGGTAAGAGATGGCTAATGTACGCATCGACGAAAACGGCCTCCCCAAGGGACCCGTCTACGAGCACACCACCCCCGCGGCGCACCGCTCCGGCATCACCGCGGTGGACGCCTCGGACCCGGAGGACACCGCGGGGGCCGTTGCCTGCTCCGGGTATCACCACTGCCGTTTCGACATCACCCTGACCGGCACCGGCTTCACCAGCCTGGAGGTCCAGGCCCTCTTCTGGAACTCCCGCCAGTCCCTCTGGTTCGCCGGGGGATCGAGGAAGCTCACCGCCACGGGGCAGCACGCCCTGGCGGTGGATGCCCAGGGGGCGTACGTCTTCCTCAAGGTGACAGCCTTCTCCGGGACGTCCTTCAACCTGAGCGCCGACTACGCCCTTTCATAGGAGGTAAACCATGGCTCTGAGATTAGCCGGGGAGGAGTTCAGCGTGGTGCGAGGCCTGGATGCCCTGGGCTGGCCCCGAGAGATAACGGTCAACGACGCCGTTCCAGGACTCAAGGTGACCCAGAGCGGGGCAGGGGTGGGAGTGCAGATGGTCACGGGCAGCCTCGACCTGGGAGCCAACAAACTCAGGAGCACCAACCTCTTGCTCAAAGAGGAGTCTTCAAACCAATGGACGATCAAGAGTGCGGCAGACGACGCCTACAGGTCTCTTCAGCTCGCCACCGTTTACCTTAGAACATCCCTCGCCGCTGTAGGCGATGGGATTCCCATCCTGGCTGATGACGTTGACAACTACTCGCTCCTGTTCAAGGCAAGGGACAACGGGGTTGGCCTGGTGGAGGTGGCCCGTCTTCAGGGGCAGGCTGAGCCTCGCTTCAAGTTCACTCTCCCCGCACAGCTTTACACCAAAACAGACACGGGCAACCCTGCGGGAGTAGAGGGGGACCTGTACGTCAACCTGTTCGATAACGGATTGTATCTCTTTGCAGATGGAGCATGGCGTACGGTAGTAAGCTGGTAAACAGAGTTAAGAGTGAGGAGTAGAAAATGCCTGAGCCGATTTACCCTGTTGGAGTGACCACAAGCTCAGTCTCCCTGGGCTGGGGAGAGAACGGCGATCTCACCTCCCTGACAGCGCAGGTGGAGATAAACTACGGCGCTTTTGGTCGCCCTGCCCAGGTGTCGCTTCTGGACAAGCTGAATCCCGAACAACTGGCACTTCTCCAGGGGCTGGTCAACACGCTGAAAGCCGCTATCCAGGCGGAAATCCTGGGGGCATAGCCCGTGAAGCTCTCCCCGAAAGACCTGTACCGGCTTCGCCTTGCCCAACTGGTCGCCCAGCGGGGGGCTCTTCGGGCCCAACAGGCCGAGCAGACCCTCCGGGAGCTGGTCCTGGAGATGGAGCAGCAATACGGGCTTCTGGGCACCACCTCCTCCATAGATGTTCACACCGGAGAGGTTCGGGTAACCTCTGACCCCGATAATATCGGGGGCAGGGGCGTAGCAGAAGGGTAGAGAAAGGAGAAAAGCTGTGGACCTGTCTCAGATGAGGGCGCGAGTTCGCCAGGACCTCCACGACGAGGTCTCCTCCAGCTATCGCTGGACCGATGCCGAGCTGGATCGCCACATCCAGCACGCGGTGCGGGAGCTGGGCCTGGCCGCTCCCCAGGAGGCCAAGGCCACTCTCTCCACCACCGCCGGCAGCCGCGACCTCTCCATAAGCTCCCTCGCCGACGTGGTGCTCGTTGAGGCGGTGGAGTACCCGGTGGGCAAGTACCCCCCGGTATATGTGCCCTTCAGCCTGTGGGGCAGCACCCTCTCCCTCCTGGTGGAGGATGTCCCCAATGGAGGGGAGAGCGTATACGTCTTCTACGGCAAGCTCCACACCCTGAACACCACCACCTCCACCGTTCCCTCTCCCCTGGAGGACCTGGTGGCCATAGGGGCGGAGGGGTACGCCGCCCTGGAGTGGGCCAGCTTCGCCACCAACCGGGTCAACGTGGGTGGGACGGAGGTACGGCGCTACTACCAGGCGTGGGGGCAGGAGCGGCTGGACTCCTTCCTCAAGGGCATGGCCAGCCACAGCCGCCGGAACCGGGTGAGGGCCCGGCACCTGTACGCCGCGGCGCAGCCCAGGCCAGGCCAGTCCACCGACTGGGGCCCGTAGCATCTCCGCCTTCCAAAGAAGCATATGAGAACCATAACTTCCACACTGCTTGAGGCCCAGAAGAGCGTCAGCGCCACGCCCCACGTCAAGGTGGAGGTGCTGGACGCCATCGCCGGAGTGCCCCGTCCCACCTTCACCCGGCTGTACACCGGCAGCGAAGCGGACTTCTACCACGACGCCACCTGTCCCAGCGATGGCTCCCTGGTGCGGGCAAGGGTGAACCCGTCAAACAGCTATCTGTACGTTCAGAGGGTGGCCAACCCGGGCCCCTCCAGCGACTTCTCCTCCTGGAGCTACCTGAACACCGTGTCCGGCGCCTCCAGCATCTCCCTGGTGAGCCGGGGAGCCAACGTTCACATCTTCTACGTCAACACCGATGGCAAGGATATGTTCAGGAGGGAGAGCAACGACTACGGGGCCACCTGGAGCTCCCCCATCCACGTCCTCAATCCCGATGTCGCCTCTGTTGCCTGGCTGGCAGGGGCTATCAGTGCCACGGGCACTCTGGCCCTCTTCTACGCCTCCTCCTCCCACGTGGTCTACGTGACCAAGCTGAGCGGCGTCTGGAGCAACCCCGACTCGTGGACCAACACGGTGGCCTCTATCACGGGAATGGACTGCGTGTTCCAGGGGGACTGGAACCTGGTCATCACCGGCAGGGAGTCCTCCACCAACGACGCCAAGGTGTGGGCCTGCGTGTACGGCAATGGTGTAGACCAGGCCACGGGCACCTGGTCTTCCCTGCGGGAGATGAACACGGCCCGCTCGGACTCCAACGTGTCCTTCCACTATCCCTCCATGGCAAAACCGGACCTCTTCCGGATGTTCTGCATGGAGAAGTACACCGGCTCTCCCTCCTACCAGCGCCCGATGCACTCCCATGCCCTGGCCAGCGCCTCCTTCTCAGGCAACCTGTGGCGGGAACCCGCTCCCTTCGACCTCTCCTCCAGCTACGGCACCTCCCTGGCCGCCACCGCCAACGACCTGTGGCTGTGCACCCCTTACGGGGTGTGGCGTGGCCCCCTCAGCAACACCGCCCTGGACCTTACCGGCGACGTCCTGGAGCTTTCCCTTCAGGAGAACCCCGAAGGCGGCGCTGCCACCGTGATCCTGCGCAACGACGATGGACGCTACAACGCCGTCGGCTCCGGGGCCTACGTCTCCCTTCGCAAGGGGTCAGAGCTACGCATCTCTCCGGGGTATGGGACCTCGGCGGGCCAGGAGGTCTCCCAGGGGCCTGCCTACTGGATCGAGGGGTGGGAGTACCGCTCCTCGCCGGGCAAGTCCCTCTTCGTGCTCTTTGCCCGAAGCGCCTGGCGACTCCTGGACACCTGGTGGGCCAGAAGGCAGTACACGTGGAACGCCGGCACCACCACCGTGGCCGACACCCTGAAGTTCGTCCTCGCCCGAAGGGGACTGGATCTCTCCACCGCCGGGGCCAGCAGCTACGCCACCACTCTGAAGCCGGCCTTCACCATTCACCCCGGCGAGATCGGCGCAGCCGCGGCGCGGCGGCTGCTGGCCAAGGATCCCCAGGCATCGGATGCGACGAGCTACACCTACGGGACGGGCCACACCGTCCTTCAGGGCCGGTATGGGTTCAGGGCCCAGGGGTACAACCGGGTACAGGTCTTCGGCAACGCGGAGATGGGCGAGGCCTTCGCCTGGGGAGAGGTGGAACAGCTCTTCGACCGCCTGCTCCAGGTCCACGACCTGAACCTGGACACGCCGCAGAAGGCCCAGGACAGGGCCAACGCCGCCCTGCGGGAGCAGCTCCTGGCCGCCCTGGCAGGAGAGATAGCCGTCCCCACCAACTGCGGCCAGGAGCTGTACGACGTCATAGAGGTGACCGACGCTCCTGCTGGCCTCTCCAGCGCCAGGCGGCGGGTTCTGGGCCTAGAGCTTCGGTACTCCCGTGGCCCGAAACCAGAGTACCGTCATACCTTTTCTCTTGGTGGGGTCTAGCAGGATGCTGAAAAACTCTTTCGACCATCCCCCTGGCCCCCTTCCTGGCCAGGAAGGGGGGGAGTAATTTGTATCTGGGGGACACCCCCAGACCCCCGTCAAAGGGGCGTTACCCCTCTGTACTCCCCTTTTTCAGCAGCCTGCTAGGAGAAGGGATTGAACAAAAGGGTGTGATAGGGGGAATACAAGAGATGGAGATAAGAAGGGGCACTCTCAAGAGCTTTGACTCCGGGGCCTACACCGCCACTTTGCAGATGGCGGGTAGCCTGGCTACCTGGCTCCAGGGAGTGCCGGTGGCCAGGAACATCCCCTCTGCCGAGATGGTGGCGGGCCGCACGTGCGCCGTCATCCTCTTCGACCCGGCCAACCCCCAGGACGCCGTGGTCGCCGCGGTGTACGGGTAGGGGGGCAACCGGCGGTGGTCATCCCCAAGGTGGCCCGTAGGAGCGAAGCAACCTACAGACGATAGCTTTCTGCGGCCGGAGCTTAGGGGCCAGGCTGAGGAGGTTGCTGGGCTAGTCTCTAACTTGTCACTATGCTTAGGGTGTTTGGCTGGTTAAGGCGTGATGGATCCCATTGCCAACTTGTTCAATGAAGGTAACCACGTCAATGACCATTCGGTCATCAATTGGCCAACGGGTGCCAGGAAAACTTGGGTCGACATCTGCCTCATGTGCAATTTTGTTTCTCCGGTCAATGACAACGCTTAGCTCCTTCTTTACGCCGACGGAAGAGTGCCCTAGCTTAACTGCTACTACATCCCATAGCTTGGTGTCTGAGATCAATCGGATTGCATCGGCAATCCTATCAGGGCTTTCAAAGCTTTGCCAATTGTGTCGTCGTCTAATCTCGTTCTCCAGCCATAGTTCGTCAAGGGGGTCAACGGACATCTGTCGCACACTTTCCAACGATACGTCGAACTTTAGGAATGCATCCGTTGTTGGGCGCTGGCGGCGAGAGATTTCTAACATGCCAAACCTGACAACCTCATGGACATAGTGGTCAAGAGCGCTAACCGCCATCACGATCGCTGACCGAAGCATATCCGAGGTATCCAAAACCTTAGTTGTGGAGGCCTCGACTGAGTTGTGAATGGCAATCAGCGTGCGGGTGCGTTCAATATTCGAATGAAACTGACTAAGTGCTTCTTTCATAATTAGTAAGCCGTATAACCTTGTCAGCTAGATCCGAAAATACCCGCTTAAACTCATCGCGGGATTTTAGGGTTCGTTTCAGTACGACGCCTCCTTGTCCAATTTGTTCGGAAGATAAGTCAAGGTAATTATCCCTTGACATCAAGTAGTGTTTGTGGTAGACTATAGGTAATTCAGAAAGGGGCTACCACAATGAGAAAGTACACCTTCAAGACCTTCGACGCCCAATTCCCCAACGACGATGCTTGCCTGGAATGGCTGAAACAGAACCGTTGGCCGAATGGTATCACATGCGAGGCTTGCCAGCGTGTCACGAAGCATTACAGAGTGACACGACGGCCTGCCTACGCTTGTGAGTTTTGTGGAAAGATGATCTCCCCAATGGCAGGCACTATCATGGAGAAGTCCAGCACACCGCTACGTTCTTGGTTCCACGCCATGTTTCTCATGGCCTCTACCAGATGCGGTATCTCGGCGAAGCAATTGGAGCGGGAGCTTGGCGTGACCTACAAGACAGCCTGGCGGATGTTCAGGCAGATTCGTTCCATGTTGGGTGAGAATGTAATCTTGGAGGGTTCATCAGTAGAGGTTGATGAAACCTATGTCGGCGGGAAATCCATGAACCGACACAAGGCTTTTAGGGATGGGAAGCGTGGGAGGGGTGCTGCTGGTAAGACGCCTGTTTTCGGGATGGTTGAACGTAAGGGAAGCATTGTTGCCAAGGTCGTGCCGGATGCCACGGCCAGTTCCGTTCTTCCTGAGATACAAGCTAGAGTATCGCTAAAGAGTGTGGTATATAGCGACGAACTACACTCCTATGACCGTCTAGGTCGGATGGGGTATGACCATCGGCGCATCCACCACGTCAGCAAGGTCTACGTAGTCGGAGACATTCACACGAACACGATTGAAGGGTTCTGGAGCCTGGTGAAGAGGGGTATCAATGGAGTGTACCACTCCGTCAGTCCTGAGTACCTACAAAGCTATGTAAACGAGTACGCTTTCAGGTATAATAGGCGCGGCCAAGAAGAGCCTATGTTTCAGGCTTTTCTTGCTCAGGTGGCGAGACAGGCCGTGTAACAGTGCGAAGGAATTGCTCAAACCCAGCCTTGGTCAAAGGTGGTGATGACACCTTGGACTTGGCAGGTTTCTTAGCCCGTATAGCCTTTGATGAACGGGGTGTGTCGCTAGCCATCGCAAATCTAGTGTACACCCCTAGGGGCGTTTCTGCAAGCCCCTGGGAGATTGCAGGGGGATAAAATGGCAAATGATACCATGACTCTCGCTCTGACTGGAAACGTACCGTTCGAAGCGTTTGTAAATGCTGTTTCGCATTGGATGGAACTTGTTAATGCTCTCGCAATTGAAGTCCGGGCAGCAGGGAAGGTAACTTGGTATATCCAAGACCTCAGTAGTGGTAGCGCCCTAGCTACTATTCGCGGTGAGGCCCAAGTTATAGAAGACGTTGAAAACATCGTCCGTGCCTATGAAGAGACTGCCGACGCACTCCAAAAAGGTACTCCAATACCATATTCCATAGCCGTTGCTGATCATGCGCGTGGAATAACCCGCATCTTGAATGGGCATGTTGAGACCATTCGATTTGAAACCCCGCGCTGTGAGACAGTCATTGCTAGCCCCGCATCTCCGCCGTACATAAAAGCAACTCCGACCCTTGTTGCAACTGGCGCTATTCAAGGCCGAATCCAAACTCTCACGGAGCGTCACGCCTTGCGATTTACGCTATATGATGCCCTAAACGACAAGGCGGTATCTTGTTACCTAGCCGAAGCACAACGTGAACTGGTCAGAAACTTGTGGGGCAAGCAAGTAGCAGTTCAAGGAACAATCACAAGGGACGCCGAAACTGGTAGACCCCTAGTAGTCCGGCAAATAACGTCTATTCAGGTTATGGAAGATAGGCGTGGAAGTTATTTGAGCGCAAGAGGTGCACTACTACGACGCCCCGATATGCCGATGCCAGAAGATGTGATTAGGAAGATTCGAGATGCCTGATACAAGGTCACGGGTTTATTGGGATGCCGATGTGTTCCTGTCATACATCAACCAAATCCTTGAACGTATGCCTATTCTGGACACACTTCTAAACCAGAGTAGTAGTCCTACGTTGCCCTTTAAGATAGTGACTTCGACCTATTCGATGGTGGAGGTGGCGTTTGGTGCACAAGAACAAGTGCAAGGTGTCTTAAGTACCCAAACTGAAGAAGATATAGATTCTCTTTGGGACCCTGCGACGGTGCAACTAATTGAGTTTCACCCAGGCGTTGCCGTTGAAGCAAGGCGACTTATGAGGCTCGCTATATTACGTGGTTGGAAGCTCAAGCCAGGAGATGCCATCCAGCTAGCGACTGCTAAAGTATCAGGCGCGGAAGAACTCCATACTTACAGCAAAGACTTCCCACGTTATTCCGCAGACATAGGCATCCCAATCAAGGAACCAAATACACAAGACCCACAAGGTCGAATGCCCATTTGAACGCGAAACGTGGCACTGGACATCGGGGGATAGTTACCTAGAGAAATCCCATAATATTTACTTGAGGTCAAGGGATAATTACCTAAGTCAAAGATGGGCGTTTGCTTGCTCTGAGAAAGGGCGATCAAACTGTTGAAATCGGAGATGGTTGAAAGGCAAAGGTTATCTGATATGCCTGCGTCTCTGTATGTTTTGTCACGTAGCATCATCTCTTCTTGCGTCAGGATAGGAAGCAGGTTGGCAGAGACCGTTCTATTTATGTCATCTATCCATTTTTGGAAGGCGACAGCCGGACCTCCGCCCCTTGGGCGGTACTTCTGAATTATAGTCCCCAATAATTTGGGAGTTGTCTGCGGAAAAGGGTAGTCTGCATCGCGAAACAGGGGCAAGGTACCAGCCTTGGCAGCCCACCTATGCCACCGCGGCAAAACTGCTGCGAGGGAGTTTATCGCCATCACCGAGAAATAATCGGGAGAGGTGGGAATTATGAAGAAATTACTTGTCATCAGTAGGTTCTGATTAATAGAACTGAGGCTTGGGCTCATGTCTACCAGGACATAGCGCGCTTCTTTCTTTTCAGCTGTCTTCCGAAGAAAGTATGCTGGTGCTCCAGGAAGATTCTTCAGAGTCTGGATGGATGCGGAAAGGTCATGGGCAATCCCAAGCGTTACTTCATATTCAGCCAATCTAATATGGCCTGGCAGTAGGTAAAGTCCCTGCTGCCCCCCAATAGGTACGCAGTCAATTCCTTCGAGGGCTTTCGGCCGGGATTCAAATGCTGGTGCCAGGCCGGCCATGATGTTTCGGTCCTTCTCAGTAGTGTAGAACTCTTCTAGAGCAGTCGGTCCTCTATAATCAAGCACCATTCCTGTTAGGTTGCATTGAGGATCTGCATCAACCAAGATCACCCTATTCCCCTTGGAAGCAAGCATCCAGCCAAGATTGAAAGTCGTCGTGGTTTTGCTAACTCCCCCTTTGTGGTTGAATAAACTGATTACTTGGGGTTGTGCGTTACTCATTTGTATCCTCCGCTAGCTATGTTTCCCTACCTGGTCGCACGGCCTCTACCAGAAGACGAACTCCTCGAGCCTCCATTCAGGTGGGCCGTCGGGGATTCGGCCCCATCTAGCTATGCCAACTCCCCCAACCCCCTATCCCCCCATCCCGACCACGGTGTCCACGTCCTTGTCCCCCCGGCCGCTGAGGCACACCAGGATGATGGCATCCTCGGCCAGGGTAGGGGCAAGCTGAGAAACGTAGTAGATGGCGTGGGCCGGCTCCAGGGCGGGAATGATGCCCTCGGTGCGGCAGAGGAGGTGGAACCCCTCCAGGGCCTGAGCATCGGTGACGGCCAGGTACTGGGCCCGGCCCGTGTCCTTGAGGTGGCTGTGCTCCGGCCCCACTCCAGGGTAGTCCAGGCCCGCGGAGATGCTATGAGTCTCCTTCACCTGGCCGTGCTCGTCCTGGAGCAGGTAGGACATCGCGCCGTGGAGCACGCCGGGTCTTCCTGCCACCAGGGTGGCGGCGTGTCTCCCTGATTCCACTCCCTCGCCTCCAGCCTCCACCCCCACCAGCTTCACCTGGGTGTCGCTTAGGAGGGGGAAGAAGAGGCCCAGGGAGTTGCTTCCACCGCCAACGCAAGCGACGGCGTAGTCGGGGAGGCGTCCCTCGGCCTCCAGGAGCTGCTGGCGGGCCTCGGTGCCGATGACGGACTGGAAGTCCCGCACCATCATGGGATAGGGATGGGGTCCCACCACGCTGCCCAGGAGGTAGTGGGTGGTCTCCACGTTGGTCACCCAGTCACGGATGGCCTCGTTGATGGCGTCTTTAAGGGTGCGGCTTCCCGAGGCCACGGGCCTCACCTCTGCCCCCAGGAGGCGCATGCGGGATACGTTGATGGCCTGGCGGCGCATGTCCTCCTCCCCCATATACACCAGGCACTCCAGCCCCAGCATGGCGCAGGCGGTGGCGGTGGCCACACCGTGCTGCCCGGCTCCCGTCTCGGCGATGACGCGCCTCTTCCCCATGTGTCTGGCCAGCAACGCCTGGCCCAGGGCGTTGTTGATCTTGTGGGCACCGGTGTGGGCCAGGTCCTCCCGCTTCAGGTAGATGCGGGCGCCGCCACATCTGCGGGAGAGGTTGTGGGCAAAGTACAGGGCTGTGGGCCTTCCAGCGTAGGTTTTCAGGTAGTGGGAGAGCTGGGCCTGGAAGTCCCGGTCTTGTTGGGAGGCCCGGTACGCCGATTCCAACTCCTCCAGGGCGGACATGAGGGTCTCAGGGACAAAGCGGCCCCCGTAGGGGCCGAAGTGGCCCGAGGCATCGGGAAGAGAGATGCCATCTGCTATCATGGTTTCGCCTCTTGTAGGTCCTGGTCGGTCCGCCGGACCTGGATGATGAACGCGGCGACCATTGCCGGGCTCTTCCTCCCATTGGTCTCCACGCCACTGGAGACGTCCACCCCCCAGGGCCCCACCTGGCCTATGGCCTCGGACACGTTCTCCGGATTGAGCCCCCCTGCCAGGAGGAAGGAGTAGGAGCGGGCCAGCTCCCGCGCCACCTTCCAGTCGAAGGCCTGGCCGGTGCCACCCAGAACACCCTGCTTGAAGGTGTCCAGAAGGCACATGTGGCCATCCTCCAGGTACGTGGAAAGGGAGCGCCCAACTTCTCCTATGGCCTCCTGGGCAGGAATATCGCTCCTGACGTGAACCACCTTGACCACCGGCCGCGCCACCTGGCGACAGTACTCCGGGGACTCCTGGCCCGATAGCTGGGCGAAGTCCAACTCACAGTGTTCAAGCACGTGATTCACCTCCTCCAGGGGCTGATTGGCGAAGACCCCCACCCATCGGGGATCCTTCCTGTTCCACTGGGCGCGAAACGACCGGACCAGGCCTTTCGCCTCTTCCACACCCAGGTAGCGCCTGCTGTTCGGCTCGAAGACGAGGCCCAGGAAGTCCGCCCCGGCGTTGGCCGCGACCAGGGCTGAGTCAACGCTCATGAGGCCGCAGATTTTGATTCTCGTCATGAAGAGACCTCGCTGCTCCTCTTAGCATGGTGCTGAGAAACCCTTTCGCCCATC
>JACVQK010000068.1:0-1176 GCA_015661155.1 Dehalococcoidia bacterium
ACCAGGCCCTGGCCTACCTCACCCCACACCAATTCGTCCCTCAGTGGCAACACCAAAGAAAGGAGTCCAAGTGTCACTGATCATCTGGACGAGTACAGCCAATTGACACCTGTGGCGTAGAGCATATCCCTGTCTTCCGTTCCTTTTGACACCGTGTCCTCCTTCTCTTCACTCTTCACTCTTCACTCTTCACTAATCCTATCTAGCTTGCACCTCCTCTGTGTCTGTCCCTTGCATCTGTGTTGATTAGTGATATAATCCCATCTAGACTCATGCCAAAACGAACGTATCAACCCAAAGTCAGGCGAAGGAAGAGAACCCACGGCTTCATGGAGCGCATGTCCACGCGCGGCGGCCAGGACGTCCTGAAGCGACGTAGACTCAAGGGCCGAGTGAGGCTTGCGGTATAGGCCCCGCTCTCTCTGTCTCTTTGCTTTTCCCTCTCGCGGGCTTATCTCAGGGCTAAATGCAGAAGGAGCTACGCCTCAAGAAGGCAAAGGACTTTGCCCTTGTCTACCGCCTGGGGAGGTCGTGGGCCGATGATCTGCTGGTGCTGAAGGCGATGCCCAGCGAGACCGAGGGTTCCAACAGGTTCGGGTTCTCCGCGAGCAAGAGAACGGGCAATGCAGTGGCAAGGAACACCATCAAGCGAAGGACCCGGGAGGTGGTACGTCATGCCACCATCAGAAAGGGATGGGACATGATATTCATCGCCAGAAGGGAAGCCAGCCTGGCCGACTACCACCAGCTAGAGGCATCGGCCAGGAAACTGCTCCGAAGAGCAGACCTGCTGGCCACCGTCCCCGAAGGGGAGAAAGCCAGGACATGAAGAGAGGTTTTCTCTTTGCCATCGAGTTGTATCAAAGAGCCATCTCGCCCTACCTGCCGGTCGCCTGCCGGTACCATCCCACCTGCTCTCACTACTCCCACCAGGCCATCTCCCGGTACGGAGCTAGTCGGGGCCTGTGGCTGGGCCTCCGCAGGCTGGCCAGGTGCACACCCATGGGCGGGAGAGGCCCCGACCCGGTCCCATGAGCAGTTTCCGCATGGTGAACACCTCCATTGGAGCAGACATTAGAGTGGTGCATGGCGCTCCCACCCGCACGGTTTATGGGAGAAACCAGGTCGTACCAAACCGAGGGTCATCCAGGGCAAGAGCCGGCTGGTGGCTCCTTC
>JACVQK010000068.1:1186-8257 GCA_015661155.1 Dehalococcoidia bacterium
GGTAGCCCTTGCAGGGTGTACCCAGGGAATCTCCAAACCCTCCTCCGGGTGGTCCGGAGCGGCTGTGGGGGAAGACGCCCTTTACATCGGCTCCAGAGAGTCTAAAGTCCTGGCCCTGAGCAGAGAAAGCGGCGAAAGGTTGTGGAGCTTCCCCCCTGAAAAAGGGGAGGACCTGAAGGGGATTTACGGGTCCCCGGCCCTGGGCTCAGGGCTTGTCTTTGTGGGCGCGTACAACGGAAAGGTGTACGCCCTGAACGCGGCCACGGGGCGGGAGGCATGGCCGTCTCCCTTCGAGACAGAGGGCCCCCTGGTCGGATCGCCGGTGGTGGTGGGAGATACGGTTATCGTGGGATCATCGGACGGGAATCTCTACGCCCTGGACGCCGCCGCGGGTTTCGAGAGGTGGCGGTTCCAGGCAGGGGACAAGATATGGTCTACGCCCGTGGTGTATGAAGACGCGGTGTACTTCGGCTCCCTGGACCACCATGTATACGCCGTCACCCTCAAGGAGGGAGAGCAGATGTGGCGCTTCAAGACCGATGGGGCCGTGGCCTCCACGCCCCTGGTCGTGAACGGACGCGTGTACATCGGCTCCTTCGATCGCCGGTTCTATGCCCTGGATGCCCTCACGGGGACAGAGGTGTGGCCCAGCCCTTACAAGGCAGGCAACTGGTTCTGGAACCGGGCCGTCTCCGACGGAGCCACCATCTACGTCGGGTCCCTGGATGGCAAGCTCCACGCCCTGAACGCCGATACAGGGAGGCTCGTGTGGCCATCCCCCTTTGAGACCGAAGGCCCCATCCAGTCCTCCCCTGCCCTGGTCCCCGCAGGCGTAGCGGTGGCCTCAGACGATGGGAATGTCTACCTGGTACGCACCGAGGATGGCACGAAGATACGCGCCTTCTCGGTGAAGGACAAGATACGCGCTCCCCTGGCGGCCTCGGGCTCGGTGCTCTACATCAGCGCCATGAATCGCTCTATTCGGGCTGCGGACGTGGAGAAGGGTTTCTGGAACACCCTCTGGTGCTATGATACGAAGAAGGCCCGGGGATGCGAGTGATGCCCCGGGGCGCGGCTGAAGGGCCAGACGGGTCGTCCGTTAGAGCATGGATCGCAGGGAAAAGCAGGCTGCGCTTAACCCATCTCGCAGAGCAGTTGAGGTAGAGAGCCTTGGAGTTCATCACTCTTCTATGGAACCAACTTATCATGGGGCCCATGATAAACAGCCTGGTGCTGCTCTACAGCCTCCTGTTCAACAACTTCGGGCTCAGCATCCTGGTGTTCACCGTGATAATCCGGGTGATCACCCTTCCCCTGACCCTGCGGCAGATCAGGATGACCAAGGGCATGTCCGATCTCCAGCCCCAGCTCAAGGAGATTCAGCAGAAGTACGCCAACGACCAGCAGCGCAAGTCCCAGGAGACCATGCGCCTCTACAAGGAGCAGGGGGTCAACCCCCTGGGGTGCCTGGGCCCCATGTTCATTCAGATGCCCATATGGATAGGTCTATACCAGGCCGTCATCCAGACGCTGCCCGCCAATCCCGAGTCCCTGGCAGGACTGTCCCAGAAGCTGTACTCCTGGCTTCCCCTGGTGAACCAGGCAGTGCCCCTGGGAAGCCAGTTCCTCTGGCTGGACCTGGCCCTTCCAGACAAGACTCCCGTCTTTCCAGTCCTCGTTGGGGTATCCATGTGGGCTGTGCAGAAGATGACCATGCTGCCCTCCGCCGATGCCCGGCAGGCCCAGACCAACCAGATGATGCTGTGGATGATGCCCATGATGCTGACCTTCTTCTCTTTTTCCCTGCCCAGTGGCCTCTCCCTCTATTGGGTGGCCTCCAATTTGATACAAATGGCGATTCAATACTTTATTACAGGATGGGGAACCCTGCTCCCCGCTTTCATGGTAAAACGTGCCCCTGAGAGCGCTCAGGCCCAGCCGGCCAAGGAGATGGTGAAAGATGGAAACAATGGAAGTGACGGGACGGTCAGTGGAAGAAGCGATAGAGATCGCCCTAAGCCAGCTCGGCGCAGAGCGAGACCAGGTAGAAATAGACGTCCTTAGCCCTGGCAGGGGAGGCATCCTCGGATTCGGAGCCGAACCGGCCCGCATACGGGTTACCCTGATCACCCCTCCTCCGGGACTCCTGGCCGCATCAAAGCTCACTCTGGACAACCTGCTCCGAGTCATGAAGGTCTCGGCCTCAGCCACCGTGAGGTCCCAGCACACCAATGAAGAGGATACCATAGAGACCATAGAGATGGATGTGGAGGGTGAGGACTCAGGGCTCCTCATCGGCCGCCGGGGAGAGACCCTGCGGGCCCTCCAGTTCATGGTCAATCTCCTGGTAGGCCGAAGGGTTCCAGGACGGGTGATCATAGACGTGGAGGGGTATCGGGAGCGGCGCTACGCCTCTTTGAGGACTCTCGCCATCCGGGTTGCGGAGCGGGTCGCGGCCACGGGGCGCTCCATTACCCTGGAACCCATGCCCTCTAACGAGCGAAGGGTGATACACATGGCCCTGGCGGACCACCCCGGGGTCGCCACCGAGAGCGAAGGGGCAGGAGACGACCGCAAGATAACCGTCTTTCCCAAGAGGAGCAACCCGTAGCAGGGCATGCCCTGCACCCACACTCCTCAGAGGCATCCATAGGCGGGCTGCCCTTCCCAGGAAGCAAGCAGGGTGGATGAAACCCGCCCTTTGATTGTGATGTGTTTGGATGGTGGGTTTCGCTGCGCCCACCCACACTACCAGCTACGCCCCGGTGCCGTAGACGTGCTCCGGCACCACGATTATCGCCGACCGGCCCTGCTCCCGCGTGACCTGGTCGTACTCGTCCCAGTTGGGATGCTCCCTGCCACTGGTCGCCCGATAGAGGTCATGAAGGGCCAGCCGTAGCTCCTCCGCCCCTGTGTTGTCCAGGGACATCACCATCGCCCGACCCTCCAGCACCACGTAGCCCCTCCAGTCGGGCTGAGACACCAGAAGAGTGCACCGGGGATCGCGCTTCAGGTTCGCCAGCTTGGCCCTGTCGGCGCCGGTGGCGAAGGCAACGCCATCTCCATACGGGCCGCAGCTCACGATGCTCATCTGAGCTGCCCCGCTCCGGCGAAAGGTGGTCATCACACCCCGGTGATTCTCGGTGACAAAGGCCCGCACCTTATCCGAAAGCATGTGTGCTCCTCCATGTAGCGATATGGTTCCCCGCTCCCATTCTACCGCATCCGCTGCATCCACGGGGCAGAGGCAGGGCAAGCCCTGCACCCACGTTCCTCAGCGGCATTCATGGACAAACCGAATTCATGGTCTGTGAGATGTGGGTCTGGGCCGTGCCCAGTGCTCTATCGGCGGATGACGGAGTTTCTGTCCCGGGACCACCTGGAGCGCAGCAGGTCGCTGGCGTCGAGAAGGCTCTGAAGGGTCTTGTGCTTCGAGGCGGCGAGCTTGCTGAAACCGAGGACCTCCGCCGCATCCGAGGCAGCCTTGGAGCCGGCAATGGGGTCTCCGGGTTTTGTGGCCCTCCTTGACCAGGCGGCGTCTATCCGAGGCCCCCACGCCTCCGGGTCAGAGGTCATCTCCACCGAAGCTGCATTCGCTGCATTCAACTCTGCCAGCTCGATGGTGACATCGCCCTGTCCCCGTGGCCGGACGACTTTCACATCGGGGGATGCCTCCAGGTACTTGGTGAAGGTGGAGTAGCCCATGGCCCTGAAATCGAAGCTGGGGTCGAGACGCTGAAGGGTCTCCCTGAGCTTGCTTCCAATCACTCTTCCCTGCTCGTCCATAGCGGCACTCATAGCCCGGAGGAGGAGATCGTCGGTACGCTGCCCCCGAGAAGGGGAGGTCGCTTTGATTGGCTTGTCACTCTGGTCGAGGTAGAAGTACCTGTCGCAGGATATCACCAGCGTCCGCGAGGCCGCGGCCTGCCGCCCCGCTCCTATGACCGCCTTTCCCGCCGACCGGAGCTTGCTCACCAGGGGAGCGAAGTCGGTGTCGGAGGAGACGATAACGAAGGTGTCCACCGGAGACTGGTACAGCAGGTCTATCGCGTCAATGGCGAGGCGGATGTCGCTGGAGTTCTTGCCAGACCCGCCTGAGTGAAACAGGTGGATGGGCTCGATGCCAAGCTGGAGGAGCTGATCCCGCTTGCTGCTGGCGGTGGACCAGTCGGCGTAGGCCCTCTTCACGATGATCCGGCCGACATCGGATATCTGGTCAAAGAGCCACTGGATCGAGTTCAGGCCGACGTTCTCGAAGTCGATGAGGACGGCGACCTGATGGTCGGACACCGATCCCCCAGTTTCCATATATGCTCCCTCCGCAGGGTATCCCCCTTGCCACCTCCCCGCCCAGTCCGGGGTACATTATACACTGCAAATACACCCCGTGCCATCCTGAGGGACTCTACGATGATGACCCAGTTTCGCTTATGGGAAGCAGAGTGGAGGGTTGAGGCTTGTTGACATCGGCAGAATGCCATGCTAACCTTTTCGCAAATCCGCCGGGGAGGTGGAACCTTGAGCTATTTGTTGAAGGTGAGACCGATACTCGCGATTCTCGTTGTAGCCATGCTGGGGGTGGGCCTAGCGTGCGCGGGAGAGGAAGCAACGCCCACCTCACCGCCCACGGCCACCCTTGCTCCCGCGGCCACGGCCACCACTGCGCCCACGGCGACTCTGGTGCCCACGGCCACGGCCACCCTGGTGCCTGGAGATCCCACGCCCACGGCGACGTTGGTGCCCACGGCCACGGCGGTGCCCACGGTCACGGCCACGGCGGCACCCACGGCCACGCCCAGGCAGTCTGCCTCTGGCCTCACTCAGCTCCCGGGGTACAAGCCGGAGTGGGGACAGCCCCAGAGGGGCGGGATACTGAAGCTGGGGTTGCCGAGCCCCGTCGCAAACCTTTTCCGGCCGTCCTGTGTGGGTGCCATAGGTGGAACGATATGCTCCTCCGTCTACAACCAGCTGCTGCGGTATGACCCGTGGGTGGGGATGGGCTCCATAATCGGGGACCTGGCCAAGAGTTGGGAGTTCTCCAGCGACGGCCTGACCCTGACCCTCAAGCTGGAGGAGGGGGTGAGGTTCCAGGACAACCCGGTGGTGCCGGTGGATATTCGGGGTGATGAGTTCGTCTGTGAGGACGTGCAGGCCTCCATTGACTACTACCTGCGCCCGCCGGAGCCGAAACGCACCCCGGGCACTCGGGAGTTGGGGCACATCACCGGCGTCTCCTGCCCCGATGGAGCCCGGGGACACACCGCGGTGATAACCTTTAACCAGGTGCTGGCCAAGACCCTGGGGTCTCTGACCAAGGACGTGTCCATGCTGGACAAGGAGTGGATCAAGTGGTACGTCGCCAACCATCCCGATGAGTTGGCCTTGTTCACCAACGACGCCTACCGGTTGGCTATGGGCACGGGGCCCATGGTGCCCCTGGAGTTCCAGACGGACATCGTAGGGAAGCTGCGACGGAACCCCGGATACTTCCGGGAGGGATTGCCGTTGCTGGACGGCATGGACAACTACATCATGAAGGACTCCACCACCAAGTTCGCGGCCCTGGCCACGGGCCAGATTCACCACCTGGGCGCCGGCAGCACCAGCCTGCTGCCTGGTCAGGTGGAACAGGCGGAGCGGGACTTCAAGGACCGAATAGTGCTCTACTCGAACCTGCACACCTTCCCCAGTGGTGGGCCAGAGCTAAACATGAACCGGGCCCCCTACAATGACCGTCGGGTGAGGCAGGCCCTTAACCTGGCGATAAGCCGGGACGACTGGCTGGTGTTCAAGACGGCCGGGACTCGCCCGTTGGCGAAGCTGGTGGGATCCATGGAGCCTTACCCTGAGTTCTACTGGGGCACCCCGGAGGAGGTGCTGAGGACGTGGCCTGGCATCCGGCAGCCCAAGGACCAGGACATCGCGGAGGCGAACCGGCTGCTGGACGAGGTGTTCGGCAAGGGGAAGCGTTTCAACACCACCTGCATAACGAGGAATAGCCAGAACTACATTGACTTTTGCCTGTTCTTTGGCGACCAGGTGAAGCAGAAGCTGGGCATCGGCATGACTATGCAGCCAATGGAGATTGTGGTGCTTTCGACGTTCACCGAGGTGTGCAACTACGATGTGTATGCGGGCGTGCTGACAGCCACCACCGGGGACCCGGATGCCCGGCTTTACCCCTTGGCGGTAAGTGCACCCTGGAGGGGATAACGGCTGCCGAGCCCGCCTTGCAGGCGGAGATACAGGCAATGATAGCAGCGCAGACCGTCCAGCTGGACCAGGTGAAGCGGGCTGAGATACTCCGAGCCCTGGACAAGAAGCTGACCCTGGAGCTGATGCAGAAGATTCACTACGGGTGGATTAAGGTCTTCTACGGCACCACGCCGGATGTGAAGGGATACACCATGGCGGGCTTCCCGGTCTTTACCTACTCCATCCACGAGAGGATGTGGCTGGCCAAATAGCCCGGCATCGGTGCAAAGAAGAAGGCCCCTCGCTCTGCGGTTCGTCCGCCGGGGAGGGGCCTTTTGCTGCCAGCTTGTCAAGAGGAGGATGGGGCCAGGGCCTCAGACCAGCACCCTGTCCGCTACCAGCCGGGTGATCTCCGCCTCCGACATGCCCAGAAGCTCGCCCATGACGTAATAGTTGTCCTCACCCATGGGGGGAATCTGCTTGAAGAAGGGTTGCGGGACACCGCTTGAGCGCCAGGGGTGAGCTGGGTGCACGTAGGGCCGTCCCTCCACCTCTCCCAGGGGTATGAAGAAGCCCCGCTGGTTCAGATGGGGGTCGCTCACCATTCCCGCGGCGTCCAGAATGGGGCCCGCGGGCACTCCAGCCTTCTGCAGGATGTGCATGGCCTCGTAGTCGGTACGCTCCAGGGTCCACTGGGTGACGAGCCTGTCCAGCTCCTCCTGGTGGTGCCACCTGCTCACGGGATCGGCAAAGCGCTCATCCTTTGTCCACTGGGGGTGGCCCGTGGCCTTGCAGAAAGCGCTCCACTCCTCCTCATTGGTGACGGCGATGGCCACCCACTTGTCGAAGCCCTGGGACCGGTAGACGCCGTGGGGA
>JACVQK010000019.1 GCA_015661155.1 Dehalococcoidia bacterium
TCCAATGAGTGCCAGAATACCTGGCCCAGCATACCGCTTTGCCAAAGAGGCCATGTCCCGATTCTACTCTTGCTCGACACGCAATAGCAAACAGAACCCTCAGCAGAGAACAAGGAGGCATAAGAATCCCTCTTCCGTAGGACAGTTTCTACAAGCAGTGGGGGGGCAGGGCACAAACGTCTAAGCTTTGACCGCGTCTACGTGCCTCACCCCAGCTTGTAGAAGTGGTTGAGGGGGCCGTGGCCGCCTCCCAGGGGGAAGGCGTTCCTGATGGCAAGGGTGACATACTCCTTGGCCTGGGCCACCGCCTCTTCCGTTCCCATGCCCTTTGCCAGCCCCGCGGCAATGGCGGAGGCGAAGGTGCATCCCGTGCCGTGGGTGCTGCTGGTTGGAATCCGAGCAGCGCTGAACTCTCGAAACCTCCTGCCGTCGTAGAAGACGTCCACCGCGTCGCCCTCGAGATGCCCGCCTTTGACCACCGCGCTTTTGGCCCCCATGGCCACGATGTCCCTGGCCGCCTGCCGGGCATCCTCCAGGGACTCCACCCTTCGGCCCACCAGCACCGCGGCTTCGGGCAGATTGGGGGTCACCACCGTAGCCAGGGGAATCAGAAGACCCCTCATGGTTGCCACCGCCTCCTCCTGCAAGAGCCGGTCTCCCCCCTTGGCCACCATCACGGGGTCTACCACCAGGTTGAGAAGGCTGTGCTCCTTCACCTTGTCGGCCACCACCCGGATGATGCGGGAGTTGGCCAGCATCCCCGTCTTCACCGCGTCGGCGCCGATGTCGGAGATGATGGCGTCGATCTGGGCCGCCACCAGTTCGGGGGGCAGCTCCAGCACCGCGGTAACTCCCAGGGTGTTCTGGGCGGTGACGGCGGTGAGCGCGGAGGTGCCGTACACCCCCAGGGCGGCGAAGGTCTTCAGGTCCGCCTGGATTCCGGCGCCGCCTCCCGAGTCGGAGCCTGCAATGGTCATGGCGGTTTTCATGCTAGGCATTTGCTCCCCGCTAGGGCAGCGTCACCCAAATGTGGATACATCAGGCTCATCCTCTCCAAGAGCATATACCTCACCTCCTTGCCCCCTCTCCTGCAGGAGAGGGGGGATAGCAGGGCTCGCCCTGCACCCACATTTAACTGTTGCTGCCCTGGTCTGACCACGTTCTACGGTTCGCAAGGTGTGGGTCTGGGCTAAGCCCAGTGGGGGACACCCCCAGACCCCCGCCAATGGGGCTTCGCCCCTCTGGACTCCCCTTTTTTCAGCAGCACTATTTTGGCAGCAGCTCCGAGGTGAAGGCATCCTCCGCGCTCACCTCCTCCTTCAGCAGCCCCTCGTCCTTCATCCACTGGGCTAAGGCCTGCCACCGCTCCCGGGTCTGCCAGCCAAAGGGCTGACCCTCCGCCTTCCACAGTGGAGCCAGCAGCTCGATGCCCCGCGCCTCAAGGCTCCTGTCCGTCTCCGGGTTGGCGTCCACCAGCACCTCCACGGCTCCCTGGGGATCGGCCATGGCATCGGCGAAGCCCCGGGCCGTGGCCCTGAGGAAGCGCCGCACCAGCTCAGGGTTCTTGCTCACCGTGTCCTGGCTTGTCACCAGCACCAGCTCGTAGAAGTCGGGGACACCCCACTCCTCCATGCGCAGGACTCTCACGGGGTAGCCCTGCATCTCCACCAGGATGGACTCGTGGGTCCAGTAGGCCCCCACAATGGCGTCCACTCTCTTCCCCATCAGGGCAGGGGCCAGGTCGAAGCCCACGTTGACCACGGTCACGTCCTCCATGCTTATGCCATCGTGCTCCAGCATGGCGGAGAAGAGGGCCTCCTCAAAGGGGATGCCGGTGATGCCCACAGTCTTTCCCGAAAGCTCTCCAGGACGGGTGATGCCCGACTCCGCCAGCACCAGGATGGAGTTGAGGGGGTGCTGCACCAGGGCGGCAATGGACTTCACGGGAACCCCCTCGCCCCGGGCCAGGAGGACCTCCGCCTGATAGCTGACGCCGAAGTCGTCCCGCCTTGCGCCCACGGTCTTCAGCACATCCTCCGGGTTGGCGGGAACGTAGATGTTCACCTTCAGACCCTCGTCTCGGTAGTACCCCCTCTCCTGGGCCATGTAGAAGCCGGCGTGATTGGAGTTGGGATACCAGTCCAGGGCCAGGCTCACCTCCTCAAGCTCGTCCTCTTTCCCGCAGGCCGCCAGAAGTCCCGCCAAAAGGATAGCCAGAACAAGAATGGCCGCTCCCACGCCTCGATATACGTTCATCTCTTCATTTCCCTCCGACGTTAGTCTCCCGTTGTGCGCTGCTCTTCGCTCATTGAATTCGTTCTCCCAGGATAATCCTGGGCGTTGTCACCAGGCAGCGGGCGAACTGTTTGAAGAAGTGTTCGAGGCCAGCTTTGGTGGCCTGACCGTGGGCTATCTCGCTCTCCAGCTCCCAGTACAGGACATACGTAACAGACTTGGGTGCCCTTGTGAGTTTAATGGGGGGTTCTCCCATCTTAACAGCGGCGAAATCCCTTTGCCTGTGAGTTCGCTTCATGTAACGCACATCTTTAACGCCGGGAAAGTCCCGGTGATGAGTGGACACACGCCCGATCAACCCCTCGAACTCCTCAACTCTGTTTGGCTTGACTTCGTAGACGCAGACCTCCACGAAGCTCTTTGACGGCTCACTCATAGGTTCATTGCCTTCTGACATAGACTTTCACCGCCCTCCCAGGGCTTTCTCCCGTTTCTCCCACTGATACCAGGGCATGGCGTAGCGCTCCGCCAGAACCACCAGGGCGAAGAGGGCTATGCCCATGATGGACAGGATGAAGATGGAGGCGAAAACCCGGTCGGTGAGGAACTGGGGGGCGGAGCGCATCATGAGATAGCCCAGGCCGGCGCTGGCCCCCACCCACTCGCCGATGACGGCGCCGATGACGCTCATGGCTATGGCTACCCGGACGCCCGAGAAGAGGAAGGGCACGGAGGCAGGGGCCTGGACCTTGGTGAAGAGCTGCCACCTGCTGGCTCCCAGGGTGCGCGCCATACTAAGCATGTCCGGGTCTACCGATTTGAGGCCGTCCACCATGTTGACCACAATGGGAAAGAAGGAGATCAACACCACCACCATTACCTTGGGCCAGATTCCGTAGCCTATCCATATCAGCAGCAGGGGCGCTATGGCGACGATGGGCACGGTCTGGGAGGCGATGACAAAGGGGTACGCGGCCCGCTCCACTATCCGGGAGTAGGCGATGGCCGTGGCCAGCGCCACCCCCACCACCAGGGCCAGGGCAAAGCCCAGGAGCACCTCCTCCAGGGTGACCCAGGTGTGTCTTAGCAGAAGGCTCCGGCTTTCCCATAGCTCTGCCCCGATGGAGGAGGGTGGAGGCAGAAGCCAACGCTGCACGTGGAACAGCCGGACAGCCCCCTCCCAGGCCGCCAGGGCCAAGAGAAGTATCACCCCTGGCGGCCCCCACTGGCCGACCAGCGAAGGATATCTCCTTGACCGGGAAGCTGCTCCTGCCCCGTGGACAGGCTCCTCTCTCATGCCTGGCCCTCCGACTGGGTGGGCCTGCTGCCCTCTTCTCTCAGGGTGGCTATCACCTGCGCCTTCATCCTGACGAAGGCCTCCGAGGTTACCATCTCGTACCTTCTCGGCCGCTTTAGCTCCACCGACAGCACCATCTTCACCCTGCCGGGGCGGGCTGTGAGCACGTAAAGTCGGTCGGATAGGAGGAGTGCCTCCTCCACGTCGTGGGTCACCATAAGTACGGCCTTTCCCCAGGACTCCCATAGCCCAAGGAGCCACTCCTGCATGTTTGCCCTGGTCAGGGCATCCAGGGCACCGAAGGGCTCGTCCAGCAGGATGACCTCCTGGTCTGCCAGCACCGTTCGCAGGAAAGCGGCCCTCTGCCGCATACCCCCGGAGAGAAGGGATGGGTAGCTTCCCTCGAAGCCCTTCAGGCCGAACTGCTCCATGAGTCCCAGGGCCTGTCTTCGGGCCTGGGAACGGCTCATACCCCGGAGCTCCAGTCCCAGGACGGCGTTGTCCAAGACGGTGCGCCATGGAAGAAGAAGGTCCTTCTGGTGCATGTACCCGATGGCTCCCAGGCGGCCATGGGCCTGGCGGCCGTCGGTGCGGATAAGGCCCTGGGTAGGCTCCTCCAGGCCGGCGATGATGTTCAGCAGGGTGCTCTTGCCGCAGCCGCTGGGGCCGATGAGGCTGACGAACTCCCCCCGGTAGACCCGCAGGTCTATGCCTTGCAGCACGGGGAGCGGCTTTCCGTTGATGAGGAAGGTCTGGCAGACTCCTTCCAGTTCTATCTTGGGGCTGCTTGCAATTCCCCCTGGGGCGTGAGGTGGCGTAGAGGTCATCTCTAACGCTAACGTTGGTGGCCGGAAAAGGAAGGGTCGCCAGCCACCGACTGACGACCCCTCATTGCGTATCTGGAATATGGCTCTCTCCCTCCGCTGGCATTACCCAGTTCAGGTTCTCAGGGTCGCCCCGATGCGTCGGGGCCTCTCAGCCTGGCTTACCAAGCTCCCCTTTGGCCCTATGCTCTATAGCTTCATAGTACAGTGTAGCGTGTTGGTTGCGCCTGGTCAACGTGGTGTGCTTGACTCCTAGCAGAGTGCGGGGAAACTCCTTCGACCATCCCCCTGTCCCCCTTCCTGGCCAGGAAGGGGGAAGAATTTGAATCTGGGGGACACCCCCAGACCCCCGCCAGAGGGGCTTCGCCCCTCTGGACACCTTTTTCGGCAGATGGCTGAAGCAGGGTGCAGCGGCAGTTGAGTGTGAGTGCAGGGCTCGCTCTGCCAGAGCCTTGGAGAATAGCCGGCTTTACCTTACAATGGCAAAGAGGTAGACCATGTTTGAAGCCCTTTCAGAAAAGCTAACCGCCGTATTCAGTCGCCTGACCGCAAGGGGACGCCTCACGGAGAGCGAGGTGGATGAGGGTCTAAGGGAGGTCCGCCTGGCCCTGCTGGAGGCCGACGTCAACTTCAAGGTGGCGCGAGACTTTGTACAGCGGGTGAGGGAGCGGGCCGTGGGCAGCCAGGTGATGGAGAGCATCAGCCCTGGCCAGCAGATAGTGAAGATAGTACATGAGGAGATGACGGCCATCCTGGGAGGCGAGTCTCCAAAGCTGGCCAATGCCGCTCGTCCTCCCACGGTGTTGATGCTGGTGGGCCTCCAGGGGTCGGGCAAAACCACCACCGCGGCCAAGCTGGCCCTCCACCTCAGGCGCGGGGGCCAGCGAGTCCTGCTGGTGGCTGGAGACCTTAGACGTCCCGCGGCGGTGGAGCAGATCGAGACCCTGGGGCGGCAGCTAGACGTGCCGGTGTATAGCGAGGGGATCGACTCCAGCGCGGTTCAGGTGTGTCGCCAGGGGGTGCAGAAGGCGAGGGATATAGGGGCAGCCTGGGTCATCCTGGACACCGGTGGGCGCTTGCACATCGATGAGGATATGATGGGGGAGCTGGAGGAGGTCAAGAAGGCCACATCCCCCTCCGAGCTTCTCCTGGTGGTGGATGCCATGACGGGCCAGGACGCCGTGGTTTCGGCCCAGAGCTTTCACGAGAGGATAGGGCTGACGGGCCTCATCATGACCAAGCTGGACGGCGATGCCCGTGGAGGGGCAGCCCTCTCCATCACCCAGGTTACGGGGCTGCCCATAAAGTTCATCGGGACGGGGGAGAGGGCCGAGGCCCTGGAAACCTTCCATCCAGACCGCCTGGCCTCTCGCATCCTGGGCATGGGGGACATCCTGACCCTGGTGGAGAGGGCTCAGGAGAGCATGGACCAGCAGCGCGCAAAGGAGCTGGAGCGAAAGATTCGCAAGGCGACCTTCGACCTGGAGGACTTCCTGGAGCAGCTCCACCAGGTGCGGCGCATGGGGCCCATGTCCCAGGTACTGGGGATGATACCCGGGTTCTCCTCCATAGCGCGGCGCCTCTCTCCGGAGGAGCTGGAAGGGGAACACCTGAAAAAGCTGGAGGCCATAGTCTACTCCATGACCCCGAAAGAGCGGCGCAACCCGGACATCCTGAACGGCAGC
Organism: Dehalococcoidia bacterium; assembly: GCA_015661155.1. Lineage (GTDB taxonomy): Bacteria > Chloroflexota > Dehalococcoidia > Lucifugimonadales > UBA2985 > JACVQK01. Next base: position 6,042 of record JACVQK010000019.1, read on the forward strand.
CGGCGGCGGCGCATCGCCCGGGGCAGCGGCACCACGCCCCAGGACGTGAACCAGCTTCTCAGCCAGTTCCGTCAGATGCAGAAGCTGATGAAGCAGTTCTCATCGGGCAAACCGCCTCGCGGTCTCATGGGGATGTTCCGTTAGAGTTCAGGGGAGGATTCGCCCCTTTGCACCGCGCATGGCTCGACAACCTTGCCGGTTATTATGCGTAGGAATGAGTCGAATAATGCCCTTCTCAAATTGGGTACTTGTCATGAATGTTATTGCAAGTGGGCTGATAGTTGCTGATAGTATTCTGCCAAAGAAGTTGTTCCTTACTCTTTCTTCGAAGTTGGATTCTTTTTTCTATCCTAACTCAACCGACTACGTGGGTATCACCAAGAAATGGATCATGTTGGCTGTGGGCATCACTGTGTCCATTTGGCTAGGCACGCTAGTGTGGGCGATTCGCAGAGACGCGGACAGCTCCCTGTCTAACATGGTGGTGTCCGGCGCGTTCCTGTCAGCCGGAGCCATAATTGGCCTAATTCTCACCGTGTTGCTCAGCTGGTTTGCAGTGACGTTTGTTAAGCTGCCTGCGTCTAGGGCACACTCCTTTAACATGATATGGGTAGGGCCGTGTGCAGGATGGGCTATCGGACTCTTCATGGTACTTCTCTGGCTACCAGATGCAGAAGGGTACCGCGTTCCACTGGCCGTCGGCGCAGCCTATAGTGCATTTGTCCTGGGGATTGTGTTAGGTGTTTCACCAACTCTGGTTAGATTGCTTGCTTCAAGTCTGCTTATTGTAGCTAGGCTTGGGGTCTTACTGTTTTTCGTTGCAAATTGCATTGCGTTAGTTGCACAGTGGAACAGCTAACAACATCCACAGCGGGATTCGCCCAGCCAACCACGTTCTTGCCTCTGTGGCCCTAACAAGGGCGATGGGGTATCGGTTTAGCTTCAGTTCTGGCTGAACTGGTCGCCCATCTGGTTGAGGAAGTCCTCTATCTGGGAAGACAGCTGAGGAGGCTCCTCTTGTTTGCCCTCCTCCCCCTTCTTCCTGAGCCTCTCTTCGTACTGGACCTCCAGCTGCTCCACCAGGGCCTTGACCTCGGGACTGCGGTTCATGGCGGCGTTTACCTCTTCGTGTTGCCGTCGCGCCCGCTCCCGAACCCTCTCCAGGTCCATGGTAAAACCGTACAGCTTGGACAGCGTCTCAAGCAGGCATAGACGCCCAGCGTGGTCCTCCTCCAGTTGGGCGTACTGGGGCAGGTGGGCTATCAACCCCATGGTCTCGATGCCCAGCTCGGATATCTCCTGGGATATCAGGGAGGCGATGCTGGTAGGCCCCTCGTAGCTGCTGGCCTGGACGTTGAGACTCCTCACCTGCGCCAGGGTCTGTGGGCCCGTGGCGGTCCCCGTTATCAGCAGGGGTCGGGTGTGGGGAACCAGGTCGTACATTCCCCCCATGAGGCAGTACCTCTTCACCCCGAACCTCTCCAGGAGCGTCACAATGGAGTGTACGAAGCCCTCGCCGTTCATGTGAGGTTCCAGCAGGTGGAGGAACAGGAAATCGTTCTCCCCCGTCCCCCTGGCGTACCTCACGGTCACGTTGGGCACGTTCACCTTACGCTCCCCCTCCACGTTGTAGATGATGGGGCGGTAGCGGGTGAAATCGAAGAATATGCCCGGCCTGGTGAGCTTGGCCAGCTCCTGGGCCTGGAGATAGCGCTCCAGGCTGCGGAAGGCAAGAGTGCCCACGCTTCCCATATCTACCCACGGTCGCAGAGTGGCGAAGGCGTGGGGGTTCCTCAGCTCTGGTATCGGTTCTTCCAGATCAAAGGCCCTGAACTTCATGCCCCCATATTACCACAAAGGGCATGCATATCGCAGCCCTGTCGCTAACACTCCGTTTCCCCCTTGTAAGGGTGCTTGCGATGGGGTACTCTCTTCGGCATGGAGATTCGACAGGAGTCGAGGAGCATCACGGACAGAGTAGGGTCGAGGCGTACGGTTGAAAAATGGATGAGCTTCGGGAGCTAACGGAACAGGAGATACCTGAAGGGCGACCCTCGGAAAACGTCCGGGCGCGAGGGGCTGTCTCGCAAGTCCTCCTCCTCCTGAGATACGGGGATGCCAGGTCCGCCCTCGCCCTTTTCGCGGAGCTACACCCTGCGGACCAGGGAGACGTGCTGGCGGAGCTGAGCCGTGAGGTGGGGAATGCGCTGCTGGCGGTGCTGACGCCCGAGGATGTGGCGAAGATACTTAAACATCTGGAGGTGGAGAAAGCGGTGGAGGTCTCCGAGAAAATGGAGGCTCATCGCCTCTCACAAGTCCTCGATGAGGCCCGGCCAGATGTGGCCGCGGACATCCTCAGGCGTCTCCCCAATGAGCGGTTCAGGGAGACACTGAAGGCCATGAACAGGGCCGAGGAGGTTTTCCATCTCCTGGGCTACGCCGACGACACCGCCGGGGGCCTGATGACCCCCCAGTATCTGGTGGTGAAGGACAGCATGACCGCTGCCGTCGCTCTGGACATCCTTCATCTCCTGGGGACTCATGCAGAAGCCTTCAGCTCCGTCTTTGTGGTGGATGACAGGGAGCGGCTGGTGGGTTCTCTGAGCATCACCCGGCTGGCTCTGGCCCAGCCCACCACTGTGGTGCGGAGCATAACGGACACCCATGTAGTCTACGTTCACGCCGGGACGGATCAGGAGGAGTGCGTTCACCTCATGGCGCGCTACAGCCTCAGACACCTCCCCGTGGTGGACGAGGAGCATCGTCTCATCGGGACCATACAGGTGGAGGACGTGGTGGATGTGATGAGAGAAGAGGCCACAGAGGATATGTACCGGGTGGCTGGCATAGCCGGAGAGCGGCTTCTGGGGCCCCTGCTCAACTCCGTGCGCTACCGCCTGCCCTGGCTCTACATCAACCTGGCCACCGTCTTTCTGGCTGCATTAGTCATCAGCCTCTTCGAGTCCACCATCGCCAGGGTGGCGGCGCTGGCGACCTTCCTCCCCGTCATCGCCGGGCAGGGTGGTATCGCCGGCACCCAGACCATCACCCTGGTGGTACGAAGCATGGCCCTGGGAGAGCTTGCCCAGGGCCAGGGGTCTCGCCTCCTTATCAGGGAGCTGCTCCTGGGGCTGATTAACGGTGTGCTCCTGAGCCTGGTGGTGGGCCTAGTGGCCTATTTGTGGAAGGGACAACCTATGCTGGGAGTGATAGCGGCCCTGGCGATGCTGGGAAACATGCTGGTGGCCGGGCTGACGGGCGCCGGCGTTCCCCTGTTGCTGAGGCGCTTGCACATGGACCCCGCCGTATCCTCCGCGGTCTTCGTCACCACCTTCACCGACGTGGTGGGCTTCTTCCTTTTCCTTGGGATGGCAACGGCCCTGATACGGTTCCTGCTCTAGGCAGGGCGTTGAAAAAGGGGGAGCGCAGAGGGGGCAAAGCCCCTTCTGACGGGGGTCTGGGGGTGTCCCCCAGACTGGGCTTGGCCCAGACCCATACCTTACGAACCGCAGAACATGGTCAGACCAAGTCAGCAACAGTTGAGTGTGGGTGCAGGGCACGCCCTGCTAGGCAGCCGGCTCCTGGGAGCGGAGCAGCAGGACGGGACTGAAAGAGGCCCGCAGAACACGATCTGCCACACTCCCCAAAAGCCATCGCCCTATTCCAGAGCGGCCGTGGGTGGACATAACGATGAGGCTGCTTCCCCTCTCCTCGGCGAAGTCGATGATAGCGGCTGCTGGAATGCCCCTCTTCACCTGGTACTCGACCCTGAGCCTCTTCTGCTGTACCTCTGCCATCTTCTGCTTGAGATAGCCAACAGCGGCGTTCTCCATGTCCTGGTCCAGACGAGGATCGTAGGTGTAATGCTCACCGACGGGATAGGTCATGCCCACCTGAGGGACCACCTGAATCAGGGAGATCTTAAGGGCCATCTTCCTGGCCAGCTCCTCCACGTAGGCCAGCGCCGACTCGGCCAGCGCAGACCCATCCAGGGGCACCACCAGGGCGTCTATAGGCGACATCTCCAGGGGAACTCCCTCACTCTTCTCCCTGGGCCGGAGGAGGAGCAAGGGGATAGGGGACGACTGGAGAACCTTGTCAGCGACGCTCCCGTACACCCACCTTCCCAGTCCGGAGCGGCCGTGGGTGGACATGGCGATGAGGTCCATCCCCTCATCGCGGGAGAAAGCCATGATTGCATTCACTGGCTCCTCTCCGTGTATTACCCTTACCTTCACCCTGCCTGGAGAGAACCGTCTGGCAATGCCAGCCATGTACTCCTCTGCGGAGCGAAGGGCCTGCTCCCTGGCCTCAGCAGCCACCCTGGGATCTGGTAGTGGAGGTATCTGGGCCATGCCGATTTCCGACATCTCTGCCCCAATTTCGGCCTCACCAATCCGGGTCAATGCCCTTGCCCAAATGCCGTGCTCCTTGGGTTCCTCTACCACCGTTAGTAGATGGATTTCGGCGCCCATCGCCTCTGCCATCTGGGTTGCCGGCCCTAAGACCACTTCCGAAAAGGCGGAGCCATCCAGGGGAACCAGGATTTTCATAGAGACCTCCTTACTCCATTGTTACTCAGCGTGATGTCCCTATAATACACCTATAAACTGTCATTGCGAGGAGTCCCGATAAATCGAGACGACGAAGCAATCTGGGGGGGCACCCCGCAGCCAGATTGCCACGGCTCTCCTTCGTTGAGCCTCGCAATGACATTAGTGGCAAACTTCGGGGACACCACACTAGCGTCGCCCCCTATTATACATACTTATGCAACCCCCATCACCTGCTTTCTGCCCTTTCTTGAAGCCACGACCCCGCAAAGGCGAGGCAGTTGCCCCGTGGCCTCCCCTGCGCTACACTAACAGGCAGTTGTTCAAGCCCCCGGCATCTAACAGGCTGATGAGAAAGGGGGAGTCCAGAGGGGGCAAAGCCCCTTCTGGCGAGGGTCTGGGGGTGTCCCCCAGACTGGGCTAAGCCCAGACCCATACCTCACGATCCGTAGAACATGGCCAGACCAAGTCAGCGACAGTTGAGTGTGGGTGCAGGGCTCGCCCTGCCCCTTCCTAGCTAGGAAGGGGGACAGGGAGATGGTCGAAAGGGTTATTACCACCCCGCTAAGGAGGCAATATGCAGGCCGATTCAGGGGCATTCAACATGAAGCACCGGAGCCGGGAGATCACCGAGGGGCCGGAACGCGCCCCTGCCCGCTCTATGCTCCGGGCAACGGGCCTTGACGACAACGACCTGGGCAACCCCTTCATAGGTGTGGCCAACCTGGCCAGTGACGTTACCCCCTGCAACTTCCACCTGGGTCGGCTATCTAAAATCGTCAAAGAGGGTGTGCGCTCAGCCAGGGGCACGCCCTTCGAGTTCGGCACCATCACCGTCAGTGACGGCATATCCATGGGCACGGAGGGCATGAAGGCATCCCTGGTCAGCCGGGAGGTCATCGCCGACTCCATAGAGTTGGTCTCCATGGCGGAGTGGTTTGATGGACTGGTGACCGTTGCGGGTTGCGACAAAAACATGCCAGGGTGTGTTATGGCTATGGCCCGGCTGAACATACCCTCCGTGTTCGTTTACGGAGGCACCATCATGCCGGGCCGCTTCCAGGGCCGGGATGTCAACATCCAGGACGTGTTCGAGGCCGTCGGTGCCCACTCGCGCGGCAGCATGTCCGACGCCGAGCTGGCTGAGTTGGAGCGTGTGGCCTGTCCAGGCGAGGGGTCTTGCGCCGGTCTCTTCACCGCCAACACCATGTCCTCGGCCATAGAAGCCCTGGGCATGTCCCTCCCTCGCGACGCCTCCATCCCGGCCATCGACCCCCGCAAAGCCGGGGAGTGCAGGCGAGCGGGGGAGGCGGTGCTCCATCTGCTGAAGCGCGGCATCAAGCCCAGGGACATCCTCACCCGCGAGGCTTTTGAGAACGCCATCACAGTGGTGGTGGCCATGGGCGGCTCCACCAATGCCGTGCTTCACCTGCTGGCCATCAGTCGGGAGGCCGGCGTGGCGCTGGATATAGACGATTTTGACCGCATCAGCCGGGGAACCCCCTACATCGCCGACATGCGCCCCGGGGGCAAGTATGTGATGGCAGACCTCGACCGCATAGGAGGAGTGCCCCTGGTGATGAAGTGGCTTCTGGAGGCGGGCCTTCTTCACGGCGATGCTCTGACTGTTACGGGGCGCACCCTGCGGGAGAACCTGGAGGGACTGGAAACCCGAAAAGACCAGGACGTCGTGCATCCCGTAGCCTCACCCATTAGCGCCACCGGATCACTCTACATTCTGAAGGGCAATCTGGCTCCCGAGGGAGGAGTGATCAAGATCGCGGGCAGCCATACTTTCTATCACCAGGGCCCGGCCCGGGTGTTCGACCGGGAGCAAGACGCCTTTCGGGCGGTGCAGAACCAGGAGATAAAGGCCGGCGATGTGGTGGTCATTCGCTACGAGGGGCCCAAGGGTGGGCCAGGGATGCGTGAGATGCTGGCGGTGACGGCGGCCCTGGTAGGCCAGGGACTGGGAGACGATGTGGCCCTGATCACCGATGGCCGTTTCTCCGGCGCAACCCACGGCCTCATGGTGGGGCACGTTGCCCCCGAGGCCGCCGTGGGTGGGCCCATCGCGGCCCTCCGGGACGGCGACGTCATCACCCTGGATGTCGCCAACCGGCGGCTGGAGGTGAACATCTCCAAGGGCGAGATGCAGAGGAGGCTGCGGGCGTGGACCCCCCCGCCTCCCATGTACACCTCCGGGGCGTTAGCCAAGTACGCCAAGCTGGTCTCCTCTGCCTCCATCGGCGCGGTGACGGGATAAGAGACAGATAGTGCCTCCTCCTTTACATCGCAACAGAGGTAGGCCAAACCCACCTCTACGGGTCTTGCGGAGGTGGCTTGCTTTCAAGAACTCATCTCAAAATCTGAACCTGGGGGAGTCCAGAGGGGGCAAAGCCCCTTCTGGCGGGGGTCTGGGGGTGTCCCCCAGATGCTTTTGTTCCCCCTCTCCCTGGGTAATGGAGAGGGGGATACAGGGGGTGAGGGTTTCTGGGATAGCTTCAAACATTGACGCGGCCTACAGTCCAGATATACTATAGAGGTCAGGGAAGGGATTCTCGCTAGGGGGGGTGAGCGGTATGCCCAAAATCGGGCCGTTGGAGCTGATAATCATCCTGGTGATCGTCCTGATCATCTTCGGCGTGGGCCGTCTGGGGGAGATAGGCGGCGCCATGGGCAGAGGCATCCGGCAGTTCCGCAAGGGTATGTCCGGTGAGGAGGATGCTGAGGCGGCGAAGGGGACTAACCCCAAAAAGGGAGCCTAGAATGATTGAGGCCCCGTCAAGCTGACGGGGCCTCAATCATTGCAACCTCTCTGGCGCTCTCTGTTTCTTGGACTATACCCAGGCCATCGGAGGCCTAGGGGCGCACCATCTTCTTCGCATCTTTCTTCTCACCCAAGCGGGCCAGCCTGGCCAGCCATATGCCCAACTCGTACAGGATGATGATGGGCACCGCCATCAGGGTCTGGTTGATGGGGTCGAAGGTGGGGGTGATCACAGCCCCCAGGACAAAGGCCCCCACAAAGGCGTAGCGACGATAGCGGGCCAGGGCCTGGGGCGTGATAACCCTGATCTTGCTCAGGAAGAACATGACCAGGGGCGTCTCAAAGGCAACCCCCATCCAGAAGAGGAGGGTCACCACCAGATCGATGTAGTTGCCAACCCTTGGCATGGGTGTGGCTATATCGGTCCCAAAGGTCAGCAGGAAACGCAGAGCCGGCGGCAGCAGAACGAAATACCCGAAAGCCACTCCTGCCGCAAAGGACAGCAAGGCCCCTGGCACAAGGGCATAGAGGTAACGTCTCTCCCTGCCCGTTAGCCCGGGGGATACGAACATCACCACCTGATACAGGATGACGGGCAGGGCCAGGACCACGCCCCCCATGAGGGAGACCTTCATGGTGACGCCGATCATCTCGGTCATCTGGGTGAAGATAAAGTCCACCTCTTTGCCCTGGAGGGACTCGACGCCCTGGACTGGCCTCATCAGCACATCGAAGATGACCCCGTAGAAGACAAAAGCCACCACGGTGCCTATTACCAGAGCCCCCACAGATATGGTGAGCCGCCGCCTCAGCTCCGATAAATGTCCCCCCAGGGGAAGCTCCCTACCCTTCACCAGGCTTCTCCTCCCCAGAAGCATCGCTCCCGGGTTTCTGAGCCCCGCCCTTTCCCTTGGCCTCAGAGGAGGACTTACCAGGTTCCTCTTCCAGGGACAACAGGTTGGGTAGCTCCCTGGTGGTGCGCCTTACCTCCTTCACGACCTTGCCAAGGGAGCGCGCCATCTCCATCATCCGCGATGGGCCCAGGACTATCAGGGCAATGATGACGGTGAACAGAATCTCCGTGGGGCCTATGCCTAGAAAATCCATCTGCTGCCGCGTTCCTTTCTGAGAAAGCTCCATGCGCAGCCGGTTTGGGCAAAGCGAGGGTCGCAGGTCAACTATAGCGCATCGGCGCGGGAGTGCCAAGTCGACCTGGAGAGTTGCCCGGATTATCCGAAGGCCGGCTCTCGTCTGCTCATATGGTTCGACAGGCTCACCATGAGCGGAGAGGTAAATTCCGCTCACCCTGAGCTTGTCGAAGGGCGTGAGCGGGGTCGATCCTGAACCCAAACCATCGAATGACCCTGGAGAGAGCTGCTCTATCCCTGGAGGGAGAGCCGCGCCCCGGCAGGGCACATATCCAGAAGGCAGCACTCGCCACACAGAGGTTCCCTTTTGCGGCAGGTCTCCACGCCATGCCGGTCCAGGAGGGCGTGGTACTCGTTGAAAAGCCTCACATCGTGGGGAAGGCCCTCCATGAGGAGGAGCTGGTAAGCACTGTATCCGTTCTGGGCGGGAGCGAGTCCCAGCCTGTCAAGGATGCGCCGGGTGTAGGCGTCTATGACGAAGATGGGTTTGTTGGCAGCGTACAGCAGGATGTCGTCCGCGGTCTCCTCCCCTATCCCAAAAATGGAGAGCAACTCCTGGCGCAGAGGCTGGGCATCCTTTCCCAGCAGGGCCTCCAGGTCATCGTCGTACTGCTCCCCCAGATGCTGGACGAAGGCCTTGACCTTCCGAGCCTTGACGTTGAAGTAAACCGAGGGCCGTATCAGATGGGCCAGCTCCTCCTGGGCGATGGCCCTCAGCGCGGCGGGATCCAGGAGACCCCGTGCCTTCAGATTGGCCAGGGCCGCCTCCACATTGGCCCACGACGCCGACTGGGTCAGGATGGCCCCCATGATGACCTCAAAAGCCCCATCGCCGGGCCACCAGTGCTGAGGCCCGTACCGGCCATAAAGCCGATGGTAGATGTTCAGCAGCTTGTCCTTTAGGAACTCGGACACCATACCACTTCCTTTCGCAAATCAGTGCGCACAAGTGAGCGATGCGATGTCCTTCTCATACCGTAGGGGCGATTCATGAATCGTCCCTACATGGCAAAGGCGGGATGTTTACCGGAAGCGGCTCATCCAGCACTACCTCCTCCAGCGATACCCGGCAGCGGTAGGCATACACCTCCACCCCCGCGGTGCAGGCCTCACGCAGCGCCAGGCCGAACAGGGGGTCTGCCTGGTCGTTGGGGGCAAAGGTCTGGGCATCCTTCCGCTGCGCCACAAAGATGACCGCGGCCCGGTGCCCCTGCTCTCTGGCCAGGGCCAGGGCCTCCATGTGGCGCACACCCCGGGAGGTGGGAGCATCGGGGAAGAGGGCGACCCCCTTCTCCACCAGGGTCACGGACTTCACCTCAACGTAGCACAGCCCGCCGTTGCCCAGCACCATGTCCAGCCGACTATGGGCGAAGGGCACCTCCCGGCGCGCCCAGGTGTACGTGGAGAACTGTTCAAGCTGGCCTTTCGCAAAGGCCTCCGCCACCAGGGCGTTTGGCAGCCTGGCATCGGAGGAGACCAGGGTATGGCCCAGGTCAACCAGGGACATGTCGTAGTCGGTCTTTCGACCCTGCTTGGCCGCGGGAGCCAGAAACACCCTGTTGCCCCTCTGGAGCAGCTCCCTCATACGCCCGGAGTTGGGCACGTGCGCCATCGCGAGGGAGCCGTTGACCTCCACCCAGGCGGCAAAGCGGTTGGGCCTTTCAAGAAAGATGCCCTCTTGCAGGGGGGATGTGAGCTTCAAGGTTGCTCCAAGAAAGACCCGCTCGTCCTTCGACATGTAGGGGCGATTCATGAATCGCCCCTACGGGGTGAGTGGGATGAGTTGACTTCCATTGTAGCATTAGGTTCGACCCTGGGAAACGGCGCAGGGGTCACGGGACACCTCCTACCCAGGGATTGTGCCCGTTCATCGGTATCAGCTACAATGCCCTTAACACCCTCGTTTCCCTGGAGGAGGCACCATGGACTACCCAGTGATCACCAAGCCCAAGCTGGATGAGTTCCGAGTACGCCCAAACCTGGAGGAGTACCACCGCTCTGTCCAGGGCTTCACCTGGGAGCAGCTAAGGGGAGAGTTGGACGGCCTTCCAGGGGGTGGTCTGAACCTGGCCCATGAGGCCATAGACAGGCATGCCCATAGTGATCGCAGGGACAGGGTAGCCCTCTACTGGGAGGGAACAGGAGGGGAGGAGGAGAGGTACACCTTCGCCAAGCTAAAAGAGCTTACCGACCGTTTCGCCAACGTCCTCAAGGGGCTGGGGGTGAAGAAGGGCGACCGGGTGTTCCTCTTCATGGAGCGCATCCCGGAGCTGTACGTGGCCTTCTTCGGCATCCTGAAGGCAGGGGCCATCGCCGGGCCTCTCTTCTCCGCCTTTGGGCCTGATCCGGTGAAGGACCGCCTCCTGGACAGTGGGGCCAAGGTCCTCATTGTCACCCCCGACCTGAGGAAACGCATCGGCGGCATACTTCAGAGCCTGCCGGAACTGAAGCACGTCATAGTGGTCAACAAGAACAATCGCTCCAAGGAGCCTCTGGCTCCAGGGGACATCAGCTATGAGAAGGAGATGGCCTCGGCCTCGTCGAACTTCCAGATTGTGAAGACCACCGAGGATGACTTCTCCATCATGCACTACACCTCCGGCACCACGGGCAAGCCCAAGGGAGCCGTTCACGCTCACAAGGCGGCTCTACAGCACATGGCTACAGGCCGGTGGGTCCTGGACCTTCACGACGACGACATGTACTGGTGCACCGCGGACCCGGGCTGGGTGACCGGCACCTCCTACGGGATGTCCGCCCCCTGGACCAACGGGGTGAGCCAGGTGGTCTACGAGGGAGGCTTCCGCGCCAGCACCTGGTATCATATCATTCAGAAGTACCGGGTCACCGTGTGGTACACGGCCCCCACGGCCATCCGCATGCTGATGAGGGCGGGCGACGAGATACCCAAACGGTACGACCTGACCAGCCTGCGATACATGTGCTCCGTGGGGGAGCCTCTCAACCCCGAGGCGATAATGTGGGGCCTCAGGACCATCAAGCTGCCCTTCCACGACAACTGGTGGCAGACGGAGACGGGGGCCATCCTCATCGCCAACTATCCCGCTATGGACATACGGCCCGGCTCCATGGGGCGTCCCATCCCTGGCATCGAGGCGGCCGTGGTGGATGAAAAGGGCAAACAAGCTAAGCCTGGACAGGAGGGAGACCTGGCCATAAGGCCCGGCTGGCCCTCCATGTTCCGCACCTATTGGCACAACCAGGAGATGTACGACTCCAAGTTCAAGAACGGGTGGTACATCACGGGAGACCGGGCCCGCACCGACGAGGACGGCTATTTCTGGTTCATAGGAAGGGCCGACGACGTTATCAACACCGCGGGCCACCTGGTGGGGCCTTTTGAGGTGGAGAGCGCCCTCATCGAGCACCCGGCGGTTGCCGAGGCGGGGGTCATCGGCAAGCCTGACCCCGTGGCCATGGAGGTGGTGAAGGCCTTCGTGGCCCTGCACGCGGGATACGAGCCTACCGACGCCCTGCGAGCCGACATCATGCGCTTTGTCCGCCAGAAGCTGGCGGCGGGGATAGCTCCGCGGGAGATCGAGTTCGTGGACTCCCTCCCCAAGACCCGCAGCGGCAAGATAATGCGGCGTCTCCTCAAGGCCCGGGAGCTGGGACTTCCCGAGGGCGACACATCCACCCTGGAAGAGGACTAACTAATCCCTCCAGGTGTTGTTGTATCTAAATACGGCTATACGGCGGCTCCACTGGCCCAGAGACCGGGGAGCACGAAGGAGGCAGTGTCATGGCGGAGTACCAGTTCAACCCGGAGAAGCGGTTCTACAACTACCACGGCCGATTTCCGCCGGTAGCCCTGGAGGCGGAGCCGGCCCCTGTGCCCCCAGAGACGGAGAAGACCCACCCCAAGCTCATCACCGATACCACCCTGAGAGACGGCGCCCAGGACCCCCACTTCGCCCTCTTCCCCGTGGAGGCACGGCTCAAGTACTACGACCTCCTTCACCAGCTGGACAACGGCACGGGCCGCATCGAGCAGGTGGAGGCCTTCATCTACCAGAAGCGGGACCTGTGGACCCTGGACCGGCTCCTGGAGCGGGGATACCTGTACCCCCAGGTCACCACCTGGACTCGTGCCCTTCCCAAGGACATCAAGACCCTGGTGGAGGTCTCCCAGGGCAGGGTAAAGGAGACGGGGATGCTGGCCTCCAGCTCCGACCACCACATCTTCGACAAGCTGGGGTTCCGCAGCAAGGCGGAGGCGGCGGAGAAGTACCTGGCCCCCATCCTCACGGCCTGCGAGAGCGGAATTCGTCCCCGAGTGCACCTGGAGGACGCCACCAAGGCCGATGTGTACGGCTTCCTTGTCCCCTTTATCCAGCTGGTGCTTCGGGAGACGAAAGGGTGGGCCAAGTTCCGGGTGTGCGACACCATCGGTTGGGGGTCGCCGGACCCCTACGCCTCCTTGCCCACAGGAGTGCCCAGGCTTAT
>JACVQK010000020.1 GCA_015661155.1 Dehalococcoidia bacterium
CCAGATGCGCGTGTCTCGGGAGGCCAGTATTTCATCTCTGACGCGCTCGATTGTCTTCCTACACTCCGGTACCATGGCGTAATCCCTTTCTGCCCCCAACTACTCCCACTCCCGTATATCCACAAAATGGCCGGCGATGGCGGCGGCCGCGGCCATGGGGGGGCTGACCAGGTGCGTCCGGCCCCCGGGGCCCTGGCGGCCCTCGAAGTTGCGGTTGGAGGTGGAGGCGCACCGCGCACCCGGCTTCAGGATGTCGGGGTTCATGCCCAGGCACATGGAGCAGCCCGCCTCCCGCCAGTCCAGGCCCGCGTCCTTGAAGATTCGGTCCAGGCCCTCCGCCTCCGCCTGCCTCTTCACCGCGAAGGAACCCGGCACCACCATGGCGTAGACCCCGTCGCGCACCCTGCGACCCTTGACCACGGCCGCGGCGGCCCGCAGGTCCTCGATGCGGGAGTTGGTGCAGGAGCCGATGAACACGTTATCTATCCGAATCTCCTGCACGGGCGTGCCGGGCTCCAGGCCCATGTACTCCAGGGCACGCTGGGCGGCGGAGCGCTGGGTGGGGGAGGCAAAGGAGGCGGGGTCGGGAACGCGGCCTGTAACGGGCACCACCATGCCGGGGTTGGTGCCCCAGGTTACAAAGGGCGAAAGGGCGGTGGCATCGACCTCCACCACGCGGTCGAAGGTGGCGTCGGGGTCGGTGGCCAGGGCTTTCCAGAAGCCCACCGCGGCCTCGAAGGCGTCGCCCCGGGGCCCATGAGAGCGGCCTCGCATGTACTGGAAGGTGGTCTCGTCCGGGGAGATCATGCCGGCCCGCCCGCCGGCCTCGATGGACATGTTGCACACCGTCATGCGGCCCTCCATGGAGAGGGAGCGTATGGCCTGGCCGGTGTACTCGATGACGTGGCCGTTGGCGCCGTCAACCCCTATCTGCCCTATGATGCCCAGGATCAGGTCTTTGGCGGTGACTCCCGCGGGCAACGCTCCGTTCACCCGAATCTCCAGGGTCTTGGGCCTGGACTGGAGCAGACACTGGGTGGCCAGCACGTGCTCCACCTCTGAGGTGCCGATGGGCAGGGCCAATGCCCCGAAAGCGCCGTGGGTGGCGGTGTGGCTATCGCCGCAGACGATGGTCTTGCCCGGCTGGGTGTACCCCTGCTCCGGGCCGATGACGTGGACGATGCCCTGGCCGGGGCTGCGGATGTCGTGCAAATCGATGCCGAACTCCTGGCAGTTACGGGCAAGAGCCTGCATCTGGATCAGGGATATCTCATCGGTGATGGGCAGGGCGCGGCTCCAGGTGGGGACGTTATGGTCCATGGTGGCCACGGTCAGGTCGGGGCGGCGCACGCGGCGGCCCGCCATGCGGAGGCCGTCGAAGGCCTGGGGAGAGGTGACCTCGTGCACCAGATGCAGGTCAACGTAGAGGATGGCGGGCTTTCCCGGCTCTTCCTGGACGACGTGGGCGTCCCATATCTTCTCGAACATGGTCCTGGGCATGGTGTTGCTCCTTTCCACTGCACCCCGCTAGAAGCTGTTCGGAAAACCCTCACCCCCTGTGTCCCCCTCTCCCTTGCCAAGGGAGAGGGGGAGGAAAAGGAATCTGGGGGACACCCCCAGACCCCCGCCAAAGGGGATCCGCCCCTCTGGACTCCCCTTTTCAGCACCCTGCTACGTCGCGGAGCCGGCTGCTTTGGACTCGGGCACTCCCTCAATGGCCATCAGCTTGTTCAGGGCGTTGATGTAAGCCTTGGCGCTGGCGACGAGGATGTCGGTGGAGGAGCCACGGCCGGTGTACACCCTGCCCCCCTTCTGGATTCGGATGGTGACATCGCCTATGGCATCGGTGCCCTCGGTGATGGAGCCTATGGTGAACTCCTTGAGGGTGTTGGGCACCTGGATGATGCGGTTGATGGCCACATACACGGCGTCCACGGGGCCGGTGCCGGTGGCAGCGTCGGTCAGGACGCGGCCCTGGGGATCGATGAGACGCACCGTGGCCGTGGGAATCTCGTGGTCGCCGCAGGAGACCTGGACATGCTCCAGGCGGTACATCTCCACCTGGGTCCGGCGACGGTCGCTCATGAGGGCCTCCAGGTCGCGATCGGTGACCTCCCGCTTCTTGTCCGCCAGCGCCTTGAAAGCCTCGAAGGCCTGGCTCATCTCCTCCGGCGTGAGCCGGTATCCCAGCTCCTCCAGCCTGGAACCGAGGCCGGCCCGTCCGCTCAGCTTGCCCAGCACCAGGGCGCTCGAGGGAATCCCTATGGAGTGGGGGTCCATGATCTCGAAGGTGGTGCGCTCCTTGAGGACGCCGTCCTGGTGAATGCCCGAGGCGTGGCGGAAGGCGTTCTGGCCCACAATGGCCTTGTTGGGCTGCACCGGAAAGCCGGTGATGTCGCTCACCAGGCGGCTGGTGCGGTAGAGCTGGGTGGTATCCACGCCCACGGCAACCCCGAAGAAGTCCCTCCGGGTAATTAGCCCCATGACCACCTCCTCCAGGGAGGCGTTTCCGGCCCTCTCGCCTATGCCGTTGATGCATCCCTCCACCTGCCTGGCTCCCACCCTGACGGCGGCGAGGCTGTTGGACACCGCGAGGCCCAGGTCGTTGTGGCAATGAACCGAGAGGACGGCACGGTCAATGTTGGGGACGTTCTCCTTGATGCCGACCAGCAGCCTGGCGAACTCCTCGGGGATGGCGTAGCCGACGGTGTCGGGGATGTTCACCGTGGTGGCCCCGGCTTTGATGGTGGCCTCCAGGAGGGCGTAAAGGTACTCGGGCTCAGTGCGAGTGGCGTCCATGGGGGAGAACTCCACGTCCTGGCAGTGCTTCTTGGCCCGCTCCACGGCGGCCACGGCCATGGCCATTATCTCCTCCCGGTTCTTGCGCAGCTGGTGCATGATGTGGATGTCGGAGCTGGAGAGGAAGACGTGGATGCGGGGATGCCTCGCCTCTTTGAGCGCCTCGGCGGCGCGATCCACGGCATCGAGGGTAGCATGGGACAGGGCGGCGATGATGGGGGCCCTCACCTCCCGAGCGATGGTCTGCACCGCCTGGAAGTCGCCCGGCGAGCTGGCGGGGAACCCCGCCTCGATGACGTCAACCCGCAGGCGCTCCAGCTGGCGGGCGATCTCCAGTTTCTCCTCCAGGGCCATGGTGGCCCCGGCGGCCTGCTCGCCGTCCCGCAGCGTGGTGTCGAATATGATGACCTTGTCTTCAGGCATCTTGAAATCTCCTTTTGTCTCTTCCCAGAACGGCCAGGTCTTGGCTGCCGGCTCTGGGTAACCCTTGCACATTCAGCCCTATGATCGGCCACCGTTGGCTTTCATAGGGAAACGATGGAGGGGATATCTGGGAGAGACTAAAGGGCAACGCAGTCCGCCGGAACGACCCTTGCCAAGAGCCGTCCCTGATGGCGGACTACGTCTGTTACCTCTGGGGAGACCGTCTTGTTATCCATGAATGGAGCCATTGTATCAAACTACGCCTGTTTCAGGAAGCCCATCATTGGTTTCACCCCCTCTCCAACTCTCCCCCTCGAGGGGGAGAGGGCTATCCCTTCCCCCTGCAAGGGGGAAGGGCAGGATGGGGGTACAAGCGCATGAGGCCGCCTCCGATGGATAATTGAAAGACCCTGATGAGGACTACAGAGACCCAAAGAAGCCTTCATCCACTTGGCCTGAAAAGCCACTCTCCTGCCCTCCCTGTAGCGCGTACTTCTGAGAAGCCCTTGGCCTTCAAGAATTCGCCGAGCAGCTTGTCGAATTGTGAAGGATTTAGAGCTAGTATACGCGTGAGTAACTGCTGAGTTATATCCGGCTCGCCTATCTCTTTTGAAGGCTGGTAGGAGTCGTGCTTCGTGACATCCTTTGGGTTTGGCACGACGATCGGTGGTTCTCCTCGCGATTCTCGAAACTCATTTGCCTTTCGTACGTAACGTCTAATACTAGTCTGGCCACTTCTTGTGGCACCGTCAGGCCAACTTACTTCTATGAACTTCTTGAGAATGCCGGCTCCTGCGAAAAGTCCTACTGTTTCGCCTCTTCTGGCCACAGGTGTTATTGGTAAGTTCTGTATGGTATTAATCTCCTTCCGGAGGTCGTGGTTGTTTCCGAACTCGTAGGCCAATTTTAGGGGAAGTACTTTCATTTAAGCCACCCTCGTCTTTCTTACGCCTGTTTCAGGAAGCCCATCATGCCCCGGAGGGTCTTGCCCACCTCCTCGATGGGATGCTCCGCCTCCTGCTGGCGGAGGGCGTTGAAGCGGGGTCTGCCAGCCTTGTTCTCGGCGATCCACTCCCGGGCAAAGGAGCCGTTCTGTATCTCCTCCAGGATGCGCTTCATGTTCTGCCTCACGTGGTCGTCGATGACCCGGGGGCCGCGGCTGTAGTCGCCGTACTCGGCGGTGTCGCTTATTGAGTAGCGCATGTAGCCCAGGCCGCCCTGATAGATGAGGTCCACGATGAGCTTGAGCTCATGGCAGCATTCGAAGTAGGCCGATTCCGGCTGATAGCCCGCCTCCACCAGGGTCTCGAAACCCGCCTTTATGAGGGCCGTGACCCCTCCGCACAGCACGGTCTGCTCCCCGAAGAGGTCGGTCTCCGTCTCCTCCTTGAAGGTGGTATCCAGCACCCCGGCACGGGTGCAGCCGACGCCCCTGGCGTAGGCCAGGGCGTTCTCCCTGGCCTTGCCTGATGAGTCTTGGTGTATCGCCAGGAGGCCGGGAACCCCTGATCCCTGGACGAAAATCTCCCGCATCCGGTGTCCCGGGGCCTTGGGGGCCACCATGGACACGTCCACATCAGGCGGTGGCACGATCTGCTGGTAGTGGATGTTGAAGCCGTGGGCGAACATGAGGGTCTTGCCCCTCTTCATATACGGCTGGATGGAGTCGCGGTAGACCTGGGACTGGATGTGGTCCGGCACCAGCATCATGATGACGTCCGCCTGCTGGGCCACCTCCGCCACCGTAGCCACCCTCAGACCTGCCACCTCCGCCTTCGGCCAGCTTGCGCTGCCCTGGTACAGCCCCACCACTACGTTGACCCCGTTGTCCTTGAGGTTGAGGGCGTGGGCATGGCCCTGGCTGCCGTACCCGATGATCCCGATGGTCTTACCCTTCAGCAGGGAGAGGTTTGCGTCCTTTTCGTAGTAGACATTGGCCATGGCCAGTCGCCTCCTTTGTAGTGTTGCTAACAGGGGTACAGTGTACACCGCCCATGGTGGGCCTGTCGAACCTCTCGTCGCAGCTTCCTCATCAGTCCGCAGGGACAATCCCAAGGCCAATGGCGATGACAATCATGACCAGCAGCAGCACAAGCCATGCAACGGTAGACGCCACCAATAGTGAAGCCTCGCGTATACGCTGCCTCAGGGCGAGTATGGCCGGGTAGCCGAGAACCAGGGCTCCACTGACGCACGCCGAGATGATGAAGAGCAGCAGAATGCCCACCGCCTGCATGGATGAATTCGTTTGCTCGTTCTCAGGGGGCAACCCAGCAATACGGTCGAGATTGTTTATGAAGAGCACGACCAGGATGACATAGAGAAAGACCCCCATGGCCTGGGCCAACCCCAGTAGAACGATCCTTTTTCTGCTCATGTCTCTCCTTGATCACCCTCTGAGGTGTTGTCTATGCCAGGCAGGGCGATGAGACGACGGTGTTCCTTGGCTGAGATTGCCCACAGTCTACTCCCCATCGGTCTGGTCGTGCAACCAAAGCACATCAAAGGCCGAAGGACCAGGACTGTAGCAACCATCTTCTTGGAGACCACCTCATCTTGCGTCGGGAAGGCGTGCGACGTATACTAGCGGCGCAACGGTGAACAGAAGGAGGAGCGCTATGACCACGAATCCCCCCCTCGCCCTGAGTCAGTTCCGAGTCCTCGACCTTACCCAATCCCACGGCCAATACGCCTCCCGCCTGCTGGCTGACCTCGGGGCCGACGTCATCAAGGTGGAGCCGCCGGAGGGTGGCCCAGATCGCTGGGCGTGGCCTTTTGCAGGTGACGTCCCTGACAGGGAGCGCAGCCTCTCCTTCCTGCACTTCAACACCAACAAGCGCAGCGTCGTCCTGGACCTGACGACGGCCAATGGACGGAAAGCCTTCCTCAAGCTGGCCGCCGCCGCCGATGCCGTCGTGGAAGACCTTCCGCCTGGGTACCTGGCGAAGCTGCGGCTCGGCTACCACGACCTGCGAAAGGTCAACCCGGGTATCGTCATGACGTCTATCACACCCTTTGGGCAGAGCGGGCCTCGCTCCTACTATGAGGGAACCGACCTGGTGATCCAGGCCATGTCGGGCTGGATGACCACCGACGGTGATAATGAGTTCCCGCCGTGCGCCGCTCCCGGAGACCCGACGGTTCACCTTGCGGGAATGCACGGCGCCATGGGCACGCTCCTCGCGCTTTGGGCCCGTGGGGAGCACGGGCGTGGACAACACGTAGACACCTCGCTCTACGAGGTCATGGTGACGTCCCTCTCCTCCATGCCCATCTCTCGCTACTCGCTTTCCGGGGAGATCGTACGGCGGCCTGGGCGGCGGGTGAACACCGCAGCCGTCAACTACTATCCGTGTAAAGACGGCTATGTCGCCATGAACATCCACTTCGACCACCTGTGGGAACGCCTCGTCAAGTGGGTCAATCACCCCGTCCTCAACGAGCCCTACTGGCTGGCACGGGGAGCCCGGCAGCAGAATGCGGACCTCGTTGAGGAGATCCTCCAGGAGTTCAGCTCAAACATGACAGCGGAGGAGTTCTTGAAAGGTGCCCTGGCCCTGGGCCTCCCCGTTGCCAGGGTGAACACCTTCTCGGAGGCATTGGAGGTGCCCCAGCTCAAGGCCCGCCATTGGCTCCAGGAGGTCCACCACCCGGTCCTGGGGCGGATTTCCGTCCCAGGCCTCCCCTGGCTTCTGCGAGGAACCCCCCCTCGGGTGCGACGATCTGCCCCACTCCTTGGAGAGCATACCGAGGAGATCCTCCGCGAGGCAGCCGCCACGGCGGTGCAGCGAGGAGCTTCGACGAACAGACCAAAGCAGGTTCCACCTCGGACGCCCCTGGAAGGCATCCGGGTGGTCGATCTCACGCGGGCTTTCGCCGGCCCCTTCGCCTCGCGGCTCCTGGCCGACTACGGGGCTGAGGTCATCAAGGTGGAGTCCGACCTCTTCGACACCCAACGAGAGGGCCGCGCCGGGACCTTCACGGAGCTGAATCGGAACAAGCTGAGCATTACCCTGGACCTCCACCATCCCGATGGGCAGGCCTTGCTCAAGAAGTTGGTGGCCGTCAGCGACGTGCTGATAGACAACTACAGGCCAGGCACGCTGGAGCGCTTCGGCCTGGCGTACGACGACCTGAAGGAGATCAACCCGCGGATCATCGTCGTGAGCATGCCAGCCTATGGGAGCACGGGGCCCGCCGCAGGGCACGCCGCCCATGGGACCCAGCTCATCGCCAACGCTGGGATTACCCATCTTTGGGGCCACCCCGAGTCGCCCATGCAGGCACGATCGAAGTCAACGTACCCAGACCTCGTCGCTGGTGCCCAAGCAGCCCTGGCAACCCTGGCAGGGCTCCATGGGCGTAAGGGCACGGGAGCCGGGCAGTCCATTGAAGTGGCCCAGTCCGAGGTCCTCCTCAGCACCCTGGGCGTCGGACTCCTGGATTACCTGGTGAACGGGCGGGTATGGCAACCCACGGGTAACAGGCGCGCCTTCGCGGCCCCCCACGACCTCTACCCATGTCGCGGTCTCGACGCCCACTGTGCCATCGCCTGCGTGACGGAGGAGCAGTGGCGCTCCCTCTGCCAAGTCATGGCGCGCCCTGATCTCGCGGAGGACGCTCGTTTCGCCACCCTCCAGGATCGGGTGACAAACGTCGAGGAGCTGGACCAGATCATCGCCACCTGGACGCGAGACCTCACCCCCTCCCAGGTTGCGTATCTGCTGCAAAGGGCGCGGGTCCCCGCCGGCGCCGTGCAGACAGGAGAGGATATCTACTACGATTGGCATCTCAGAGAGCGCGGCTATGTGGCTCGCGTGGACGACCCTGAAACAGGGGACACGGAGATATCAGGGCTAACCGCTCACCTCTCCGAAACGCCAGGGCGGCAGCAGATGCAAGGGCGACCGACCCTGGGTGGCGCCAATGACTACGTCTTCCACCAGATCCTCGGGCTGTCCCAGGAGGAGCGCCAGCGCCTGGAAGCCGAGAAGGCCATCGCCTGAGTTTCACCCCGTCAATGGCTATCCCGTGAGCGCGCAGAGAGGGCCTTCCCGCAACAGAGGACCCAACGGCTTGCTGGGTGGCCCTTTGGATAGCTGAGGAGGAGAACCAGGCCGACCCGAACGCCGTGGGCAGAGCGATGCTCATCAAGGTGTACGGGAGGACGGTGAGCGGGTGGTGTTGAACCGCTCTCCCTTCCCAAACACCTCGTCTTACATCTCGCGGCCCATTCCTCAGAGGCGTGCCCTCTTGCCAGCGACCCATCCTCCCACTGACAAGCCGGCAGCAAAAGGCCCCTCCCCGGCGGACGAACCGCAGAGCGAGGGGCCTTCTTCTATCGCTGATGCCGGGCTATTTGGCCAGCCACGTCCTCTCGAAGACGGAGAGGGTCATCATCGCAGGGGTCGCTTTCAAGACGTATCCCTTCAGATTCGGTGTGGTGCCATTGAAGATCAGTATCCACCCCAGGGAGAGCTCGTTCAGCATCTCCTGGGTCAGCTTCTTGTCTATGGCCCGGACCATCTCTGCACGCTTCACCTGGTTCATCTCGCCGATCTCCCCCTCCATCATCGCCTGTATCTCCGTCTGCAAGGCGGGCTCGGCCGCCGTCATTCCCTCCAACATGCATTTGTTGCTGGAGCTCAGTGGATAGAGCCAGCTGTATCTGACGAGCCGGTCATCCGGGTCCCCGTCCGAGGCTTGCAGATTGACCCCCTGTACATTGAAGTTGCACGCATCTATGTAGGTCGTTTGCACCGGAATCTCAAGGGGCTGCATGGTTATCTCGATGCCCAGCTTCTTCTTCACCTGGTCCTTGAAGAAGAGACAGTAGTTCATGAAGTTCTGGGTATTCCTCGATATGCAGGTGGTGTCGAACCGCTTCCCCTTCCCGAACACCTCGTCCAGCAGCCGGTTCGCCTCCACGACGTCCTGGTCCTTGGGCTGCCGGTAGCCAGGCCACGTCTTCAACTCCTCCTCCGGAGTGCCCCACCAGAAGGAAGGATAAGGCCCGTTGTAGCCCGTCAGCAACGCCCCAGAGCGACTCCCGTACATCTGGAACAGCTGCCAGTCGTTCCGGTCCAGGGCCAGGTGAAAAGCCTGCCTCACCCGACGGTCATTGAAGGGGGCCCGGTTCAAGTTGAACCTTATTCCCGAGCCCCAGTTGTGCAAGCCCATGTGGACCACTATCCGGTCAGGGAAGTCCCGCTCCGCTTGCGCCACCTGCCCGGGCAGCAGAGCGGAGCTGGCACCGCCCAGCCAGTGGATCTGTCCTGTGGCCAGGGCCGTGAACCGGGTTGTGAAATCCTTGAGGATGTACGACTCGATGCCGTCCAGCAGGGGCAGTCCCTCCCGGAAGTAGGTGGGGTTCCGCCGGCTCTTTGTTACGATGTCTGTCTGGAACTCCTCGGGCACAAATGCCCCCGTGCCTGCATGAAACTTGAAGCTCGCGGGTGTTGCCAACCCCATCTCATCGAAGTGGTTGGCAACGTACCAGTCTATCCACCCCTTGTCCAGCATGGGCATAAGGAAGAATACCCCCAGGGTCCTGGCCAGCACCTGGTTCAGGTTTATCACCGCGGTATACCCCTTGGCTCCATCGGGGCAGGAGACGCCGGTGACGTGCTGCAGAGTGGCTCTCGGGACGCGCTTCGGCTCCGGCGGGCGCACATCGTACTCAACGTCCTCCAGCTTGAAGGTCAGGCTCAGGCCGTCGCTGGAGAACTCCCAGCTCTTGGCCAGGTCACCGATTAGTGAGTTCGTCGCTGCCCACGGGTCATACCGTACCAGGGCGTTGTAGAGAGGGGGAACCATGGTTTCGTTTCCGGAGCTAGTAGTAATCGGCCGATGGGCGGTTAGGGGGTTCGGAATCCCCGTCTTCATTGTCCCGCCCCGCTTGGGCTCTCCCCACGCCGGATCGTACCCCGGGAGCTGGGTGAGGGTGGCGGCAGACTGCCTGGGCGTGGCCGTGGGCGCTGCCGTGGCCGTGAC
This sequence comes from Dehalococcoidia bacterium, assembly GCA_015661155.1. Classification (GTDB taxonomy): domain Bacteria; phylum Chloroflexota; class Dehalococcoidia; order Lucifugimonadales; family UBA2985; genus JACVQK01. The sequence continues at coordinate 10,216 of JACVQK010000020.1, forward strand.
GGTGGGCACCGTGATCGCGAGTATCGGCCTCACCTTCAGCAGATAGCCCACGTTCTCACCTCCCTGATGGATTTACGGAAAGGGTAGCATGGCACCTGGCGACTGTCAATGCATCCGATGGCATAGAGTAGGTGTCACCGAGGGGGGTGTCGTTGCCTCAGAACCCATGCTACCGGGACGTGACATAACACAAGGCAGCGTGGAGGAGCAGGCAGTATGACCACATCCCACCCCGCTGCCCGACTTCTTCAGGCCCTTCCGACGAGGCTCCTCATCACCCGTACCTGGAGATACGGCCTTGACCAGGCAAGCTCAACCCAGAATCCCCACTCCGGTCAGTCCAGTCAGGCATGGTCCGACCGGGTGAGAAGAGCATACCCTCGCCTCAGAAGGCTGGTCAACCAACGTTTCCATGGCCCGTACCGCTATTGACTGTGCTAGAATCCAGAGACCACCCGTAGGTATGAGGCGAGGCCACCCAGTGAGTTCGAGAGGCGTTTTCCTGCGTTCCCTCCCCTGTTTCGCAGGGCTGAGGGATGAAGAGACCCAGCGACGGGAGAGGGAGTCGCTGGAGCGCTCTTTCGACAAGGGCGGGACCCTTTTCCTGCCATGAGCAAGGTCTGGGTGCTGCAACACGCACAATGCGAGACCGCCGGGACCATTGAGCAGGTCCTCCAGGCTGAGGGTGTTCGGGTCGAGTACGTCAGTGGCTTTCAGGGGCAGCCGGTGCCCAGGACCATGGAGGATGCCCTGGGACTGGTGGTTATGGGCGGTCCCATGGGGGTCTACGAAGAGGCACGCTACCCGTTCCTGAAGGATGAGAAGCGTCTGATAGAGCGGGCACTTCGGGAGGGAAAGCCGGTCCTGGGGGTCTGTCTGGGAAGCCAGCTTCTGGCCGCTGCTCTGGGCTCTCGAGTAGCCAGGGGCGACCGTAAGGAGATCGGGTGGCACCCCGTCGACCTGACCAGGGAAGCAGGAAACGATCCCCTGTGGCAGGGCGTTGCCTCGCCGATGGTGGCGTACCACTGGCACGGGGACGTGTTCGACCTGCCCAGTGGAGCGGTGTCCCTGGCCTCGACTCAGCTCACGGAGTGCCAGGCCTTTCGCTACGGCGGCAGCGCCTACGGTTTCCTGTTCCACATGGAGGTTACCCAGGAGATTATCCGGGACATGGTGGAGACCTTCTCCGATGAGCTGCGAGACGAGGGTCTGGACGGGAGGGGCATCCTGGCCGAGGCCCCCACGCACCTGCCTACCCTCCATCGGGTGGGGACAGGGGTCTTCCATCGGTGGGTAAGTCTTCTGGACGGCGGCGACAGAGGGGTGGGCCGTTGAAAGGAAGCTACGTGCTCAGGCTGTGGCTGCCTGAAAGGAGGCAGCTCACGGTGGGAAAGCTCGGGACCTTCGAGTTCCCTCCAGGAGAGTACCTCTACTTTGGAAGCGCCCTAAATGGGCTGGAGGGCCGCATCCGCAGGCACCTCCGTCGGGATAAGCGGCGGCACTGGCATATCGATTTCCTCACAGCGGTGTCCTCCGTGGTGGGAGTGTGGTGGACAACGGGGACGGAGCGCAGGGAGTGCTCCCTGGCCAAGGCGGCCCTGGACATGGAGGGCGCACAGATGCCCGCCCGGGGCTTTGGCGCTTCGGACTGTCGTTGTCAGTCCCACCTGGTGTGTCTGGCTGGTGGCCCTGCCACGGGAGAGGAGGCAACGAAACAACCAGCTCCCGCACCCTCGACCTTGAGCATCGGGAAAGACCTCCTTGAATGGAGGAGGCCTCCCGCGGACTTAGAAATAGCCCTATCGCTTTGGAGGTAGCCAATGCCATCCCTTGAAGAGTTGGATGTCCGTGAGGTGCCTCCCGCCAGGAGGCATTTGCTCATCTTCAGCGCCTTTGAGGCCCTGGAGCCGGGGCAGACCTTTGTCCTGGTGAACGACCACGACCCCAAACCCCTCTACTACCAGTTCCAGGCTGAGCGCACCGGCACCTTCACCTGGGAGTACCTGAAGCAGGGGCCTGAGATGTGGCGCGTCAGGATCGGTAAGACTGTTCCAGGAGGCTAGAGCATGGCAGCAGTGGGTATACCACGTCGGGCGCTCCTTCTGGCAGTGCTGCTCGTGCTGGTTGTGGGGGTGCTGGCCGGCCTGGGTCGGGTTGGATGGGACATCCCCATCAGCTGGCAGGTCGTAGGGAACCACGGCCCGCTCATGGTGTCCGGCTTCCTGGGAACCCTCATCGGCCTGGAGAGGGCCGTGGGAATCAGGAGGCGTCCCGCCTATGCGGTGCCTGGGCTGTCCCTGGCGGGGACCCTGCTCCTCCTGGCCGGGGCGACTGCCGAGGTGGCCAGCGTGCTCACGTCCCTGAGCGCTTTAGGGTTGGCTGCTATCTACTTCTTCCTGGCGCGGCCCTCCACCGCGTACTTCCTGGGAGTCATGGCCCTGGGCGCTTTCATGTGGCTTGGGGGCAACGTGCTCTGGGGTATGGGGCGTCCCTTTGCCGAGGTGGCCCCCTGGTGGAGCGCATTCCTCGTGCTCACCATAGCAGGAGAGCGACTGGAGCTGGGAAGGGTGCGCCGTCTCTCCGCTGCGGTGCTGGCCGCCTTCTTCGCCGCGGTGTCCATCCTGGTGGTTGGCGTGGCGACCACGGCGCTGGCATTCGACCCGGGGGTACGGGTGTTCGGAGCGGGGCTTCTCGCGCTCGCCCTCTGGCTCTTGCGGCACGACCTCGCCTGGAGGACAGCCAGGATTCCGGGGCTGCCCCGGTACATGGGGGTGGCGCTGCTCCTGGGGTATGCCTGGCTGGCCGTAGGCGGCGTGGTGGCCCTCGGCTCCGGAGGCGTCTACGGTGGACCCGAATACGACGTCCTCCTCCATGCTGTTTTCCTTGGATTTGTCATGTCCATGGTCTTCGCCCACGCCCCAGTGATGCTCCCGGCCGTGGCCGGAGTGACCATCTCCTTCACCCGGGCCTTCTATGTCCCCCTTGTGCTCTTGCACGGCTCCCTGGCACTGAGGGTCGTCGGCGACCTCGTAGGCTCCTTTCCCAGCGCCAGGTGGGGCAGCCTTTTCAACGGAGCCGCCCTGGCTCTCTTTTTCCTGGTGGTCGCGGGGTCGGCATTGATACGCAGACGTTCCAGGAGGTAGGGAAGCGCCCAGATGTATCGGGATTGCCTGGAGTCTGAGGGACACCCTCAGACTGGGCTAAGCCCAGGCCCACACCGGGCGAACTGTAGAATATGGTCAGACCCAATGCAACACCCTCCAAATCTGGGTGCAGGGCACGCCATGCATGCTTTATATCTCTGGGATTATTCTTGTGGTAAACTTGAAACATCTGGTAAGACGTGTGAACCTGAGCAACAGGTCGCAGCCAGGGGGCTAGAGCCGTGGTAGCCAGTCACCACTTAGAAGCGTACTTCGTGATTGACGACCGGCAGCGGATCCTCCGGTGGAGCAGTGCCGCCGCACTCGTGTTGGGCGTTCCAGAAGACATGGCCGTGGGACGATCCTGTTACGAGGTAGTACGGGGCCACGACTCCTTCGGCAAGGATGTCTGTCGTCCCCACTGTCCTGCGTTCGAGGCTTTGCAAAGGGGCAGCCTGACGAGTAGCTGTTCGCTCCTTGTGGACGGGCCGGGAGGCAGGGACCGCTTCTGGGCCAAGCTGGTCGCTCTGCCTGACGTAACCGGGGGTGCTCTCGCCACCCTGGTTGAGCGCCCGCCTGAGCTGTCAACCCCGGCGGGCGATTCCCAGCTTGCTGCGTCCCTTCGGCCTACGCTGGCCTCTGCCGTGGACATCGTGTGGGACCTGGCTGCCCTGGGAGCCCTGGTCACCAACCTGTCCTACGACGCTCCTGACCGTAGCATCGAGAGAGTGCTGGATGGACTCCGTCAGGTGACGGAGGCGGAAATCGCTGAACTGTTCTTGGTGGAGCCTCGTGGCAGAGACATGCTCCTTACCACCTTCCGTGGCCCCTTTCCATCGGCTTTCATGGAGATGACTCGCTTCCCTATCGGCGAGGGCTTTCCTGGGCTGGTGCTGAGCCAGGGAGAGCCGATATCGACCTCGGACCTCCTCCAAGATGCCAGGTACTTGCGAACGCGTGTGAAGGAGAAGGGGTTTCACTCCTACGTGTGCCAGCCCCTTCGTGGGCCCAAGGGCATTATCGGCGTCCTCAACGTGGCTACCCGGCGGCCAGACATGGACATGGAGAGAGCACGGCGATTTCTCAGCTGGGTCAGCGTTCCATTGAGCACCATGCTGGACGCCGCTTCGCTCAAGGCCCGGCTGAACGCCGTGACCACGCCGCCCGGAGCTTTGGTAGACACCACAAGGAGCCATTCGGAGCTGTTGCGGGGCGTGTTGCGTCGGATGATGGCCATTGGTGACGCCGGTGCAGGGGCGCTCTTTCTTTTGGACAGGGAGCTTGAGGGTCTGGCACAGCAGGTGACAGAGGGTGCCTTTGATGAAGCCATATGCCCTCATATCCAACATGGAGAGTCCGGGAGATGTCCAGCCCTGTTAGAGGGCCACGGGATGGCCCTGTACGGGCCTCGCTACCGATGGTCCCCTGCTTGTCAACACGTGTCTGCCAGGGGCCAGGTGGTCCATTGCCTGCCCCTGATATCCGGGGAAGAACGGATTGGGATCATCCAACTGAGGTATGCTGCTGGTGGCCCATCACCTCCTACCAGATACCTGGCTACTCTCCTGGACATAGCTGAAGAGGCAGCCCTGGCTATCAAAAAGGCACGGGATGCTCTCCAGGAGCAGGCGAGGGCGGTGGCCCTTGAGAGCCAACTGCAAAGGGAGAGTGGCCGGAGAACAGCGCACGCGAAAGGGTCGACTGACCTTTCCGGCCCTGAGTCTCCCCGGTCTGGGGCCGAGCCTTTGCAACCCCTCCTGGATATCCGATGCTTTGGCTCCTTTGAGCTTCAACGCCGGGGAAAGCTGGTCACGCCTGACATGGTTCAACGACGTGGGGCGCTCACGCTACTGAAGATACTCCTCGTCCATGCTGGGCGGCCGGTGTCCCGGGACGTGCTGGTGGAGCTTCTGTGGCCTGAGGCAGAGCCGCGCCTCGCCGCGAATCGCTTGCATGTCCTGATGCATGCCCTGAGGCAAGTGGTTGAGCCTTCGCCGCGGGAACGGCAGTGGGCCTTCATCTGCAGGGAAGGCGACCGCTACTACCTCGATACCAATGCCCCATACCGCCTCGACGTCCAGGAGTTCCGTAGATATGTCGACCTCGGCGAGCGGCTGGAGCGGGATGGAGACGTTGCAGGTGTCACCGTCGCCTATGAAGCAGCCGCAAACCTGTATAGAGGCGATTTCCTTGAGGACGAGATCTATGCCGAGTGGTGTTGGGAGGCCAGGGAATCTCTTCGGGAGCGATACCTGGACGTGGTGGGAAGGCTTGCGGGCCTCTACCTTGAGCAGGGCCATACCCAGAAGAGCCTGGACCTCTACCGTAGAGGCTTGAGGGCGGATCCCCTTCGAGAAGAGACCCAGTACGGCCTGATACGGGCTCTCTGGCTGGCTGGATGGCCTGCCGAGGCGCTGCGCCAGTATGAGGCGTGTCGGGCGCTGCTGGAACGTGAGCTGAGTGTCGCCCCCAGCGCTGAAATCGAGCTGCTGGTCCATCAGATTCGCGACGGTCACAAAGCGTAGAGCAGACATAAGGCAGAGAAGGTTACTTGAGTTCCTGTAAGTCCGGGGTGAGACCGCCGCTGGAAGAAGAAACCGTGTGGGTTCATGTAAGTCTGCTGTAAGTGAGGGAGTTCAATATGGCTCCAGAAAGAGGATGGAGCATGGTGGACATCTCTCCTGAAGAAACGGGGACAACACCAAGGGGTAGGGTCCCATCCTTTGTGATGACGCTGTGGCTGGAGCCATTGAGTTCCCCGGACGAACCGGAGTGGAGATGGCGGGTGACGCGAGTGGACACCGGCAAGCAGTGTTACTTCCGCCGCCTGGGTGACCTGCTGTCGTATGTGAGCGCTGAGTCGGGAGTAGCAGCCCCGCGCTGAGTAGCGTATGCACCTCATCTATGGAGTAGAGCGAGGCGAAATGATAGCTTGGAGAACCGGTGCAGACACGGGGAGAAACGGTCTTCAGGTGGTTCTTGTCCTGCTCCTCCTGCTGGCTCTTGGGCTGGGTACAGGAGTGAGCCAGGCGCTGGCAGATCCACCAGGCGGGTCGGCTGAGGATGGGCAGGCACTGTTCCAAAGGAAGTGCGCTGCCTGCCATAGCATAGGCCAGGGAGACATGCTGGGTCCAGACCTGAAGGGTGTGACCACGCGTCGCGACTCCGACTGGGTGGCCCGCTTCCTGGCTGCTCCAGACCAGGTGCTGGCGAGCGGAGACCCCATTGCCACTGAGCTGCTCAGCAAGTACAACATAAAGATGCCCAACCTGGGGCTGACGGAAACGGAGGTGACCGCCCTTATTGCCTACCTGGGGACGCAGGCTGGAAGCGCACCTGAGCCGCAACCCACACTGGCTCCAATGGCGATCTTGTCAGAGGGCGATAAGACAGCGGGCAATGACCTGTTCACCGGCACTGCTCGTTTCCAAAACGGTGGCCCGCCCTGTGTGGCCTGCCACACCACCGCCGATATCGGCTTTCTGGGAGGTGGGGCGTTGGGGCCAGACCTTACCGGTGCCCACGCCAAGCTGGGAGACGCAATGGCGGTCTGGCCCGAGACGGTGCCGCCCATGAAAGCAATCTACCAGGACAAGCCCCTGACCCAAAAAGAGAAGGACGATCTGTTGGCCCTCTTCCAATCGGCCTCAACGGCCCAGGGCCAGCCTTGGGTCGTGGGCCAACTGGCCCTGCTGGCAGTGGCGGGATCGGCTTTACTGATGGGCCTTGCCCACCTGGTCTGGTGGCGTCGGCTGCGGGGGGTTCGCAGGGCCATGGTCGCACGTCGGACATCCCCATTCCGTGACATTTTAGGAGGGTAGTTAAGATGGGCTGGATTCAAGACCTGGTTGACCCCAAAGCACGCAACTGGGAGGAGTTCTACCGCAACCGCTACCAGTACGATAACGTCGTTCGCAGCACCCATGGGGTCAACTGCACGGGTGGCTGTTCATGGGCAATCCACGTCAAAGATGGAATCATCACCTGGGAGATGCAGCAGACCGACTACCCGCTACTGGAGTGCAACCTCCCGCCCTACGAGCCCCGGGGATGCCAGCGCGGTATCTCTGCCTCGTGGTACGTCTACAGCCCCATTCGGGTAAAGTACCCCTACGTCCGGGGCAGCCTGTTGGAGCTGTGGCGCAGCGCGAGGGTCCAGCACCCCAACCCGGTGGATGCATGGGCCTCTATCGTCCAGGATGAGGACAAACGCTCCCGGTACCAGGGATCTCGGGGCAAGGGGGGCTTTCGCCGCTCCACCTGGGACGAGGTGCAGGAGATCATCGCCGCCTCCTGTCTTTACACGGCCAAGAAGTGGGGCCCTGACCGGGTCTTCGGCTTCTCCCCCATCCCCGCCATGTCCTACCTGTCCTACGCGGGAGGCTCCCGGTTCCTCCAACTCTTCGGCGGCGTGAACATGAGCTTCTACGACTGGTACGCTGACCTGCCCAACGCCTTCCCGGAGGTATGGGGCGACCAGACGGACGTGGCCGAGAGCGCCGACTGGTACAACTCCAAGTACATTGTCTCCATGGGATCCAACCTCAACATGACCCGCACCCCCGACGTCCACTTCATCGCTGAGGCGCGGCATGAAGGGGCCAAGTTCGTCGTAATCTCACCCGACTTCAGCCAGGTGGCCAAGTACTCAGACTGGTGGATACCTGTCACCTCGGGCCAGGACACCGCCCTGTGGATGGCGGTGAACCACGTCATTCTGAAGGAGTATCACGCCGACCGACAGGTGCCGTACTTCGTGGATTACATGAAACGCTACACCGACGGCCCTTTCCTGGTGCAGCTCACGCCCACCGAGGAGGGCTACCAGCCGGGACGTCTGCTTCAAGCCGGCCACCTGGAGCGCTACCAGGGCATCGAGAACGGGGACTGGAAGATGCTGGTGCTCGACCAGGGGTCCGACGAGCCCCGTATGCCCAAGGGCCAGGTGGGGTTCCGCTGGGGCGAGGAGAAGGGAAAGTGGAACCTGAAAATGGAAGACGGCCTGGACAACTCGCCCATCGACCCCGTCCTCACCTTCCTCGGCCAGCAAGAGCAGGTGGCTCAGGTGAGCTTCCATGACTTCGCTGGCGGGCAGACACTGCTGCGGGGCGTTCCTGCCAGACAGGTCCAGACCGCCGATGGCCCGGTGCTGGTGACCACGGCCTTTGACCTGCTCATGGCCCAGTTCGGGGTTGGGCGGGGCCTGGAGGGTGATTACCCCACCAGCTATGACGACAACATGGTGTATACGCCCGCATGGCAGGAGCAGTTCACGGGCATAGGGCGAGACACGGTCACCCGGTTGGCCCGGGAGTTCGCCAGCAACGCGGAAGCCACCCAGGGCCGCTCAATGATCATAATCGGCGCCAGCATCAACCACTGGTACAACAACAACCTCTCTTACCGTGCCCCCATCACAGCCCTTCTTCTGTGCGGCTGCTGTGGGGTCAACGGTGGTGGCATGAACCACTACGTGGGCCAGGAGAAGCTAACCCTTGTAGCTCCTTGGACCAGCCTCGCCTTCGCCCAGGACTGGGGTGTGACCCCCCGCCGTCAGCAGTCCCCCACGTGGCACTACGTGAATAGCGACCAGTGGCGCTACGAGGGCGATTTCACCGAGTACGCCTCGGTGCCCCCCAACGCCCGTTGGGCCAAGGGGCATGCCATGGACCTGGAGGCCAAGGCCGTGCGGATGGGGTGGATGCCCTACTACCCCCAGTTCAACGAGAACCCCCTGGGTCTGGTACAGGAGGCTCAACGCGCGGGTGCCAGCTCCGATGGTCAGGTTGCCCAGCGTGTTGTCGAACGGCTCAAGAGCAAACAGCTCAGCTTTGCCGTGGACGACCCCGACGCGCAGGAGAACTGGCCCCGGGTCTGGTTCATATGGCGGGGCAACGCCATGGCTTCCAGCGCCAAAGGGGCCGAGTTTTTCCAGCGCCACTACCTGGGCACCCACGACAATATCGTGGCCCAAGAGCACGCCAAGGGGACGGTGAAGACGGTGCAGTTCAGAGAGCCAGCGCCGCGAGGCAAGATGGACCTGGTGGTGGACATCAACTTCCGCATGGACTCCTCGGCTCTCTACTCCGACATCGTCCTGCCCACGGCCTTCTGGTATGAGAAGAACGACCTCAATACCACCGACCTCCACTCCTTTGTGCACCCCCTGGGGGCCGCGATTCCACCTGTCTGGGAGTCCAAAACGGACTGGGAGATCTTCAAGGGCCTCGCCAAGAAGGTTAGCGAGATGGCCCCCTCAGCCTTTCCGGCCCCCCTCAAGGACCTGGTTGCCTTTCCTTTGATGCACGACACCCCGGATGAGCTGGCCCAGCGGGATGTTCTCGACTGGGGCGAGGGCGAATGCGATCCTGTGCCAGGCAAGACCATGCCCCATCTCAGGGTTGTGGAGCGGGACTACGTCAACCTGTACAACCGTTTCATCTCCCTGGGGCCACGGATACGGGACAACGGAGTCACCGGCAACGGTGTTAACGTCCCTGTCCAGCAGTTCTACGACGAGTTGCTGAAGAGCCCGGTGGGAGGCACCCCTGACCCACGACATACACGCAGCGTAGAGTGGGGTGGCAAGAGATATCCCAGTCTGGAGGATGCCCTGGATGCGTCCAACGTGCTGCTGGCCCTGGCTCCCGAGACCAACGGCGAGATTGCCTATGAGGGCTTCAAGCACGAGGAGGAGCGTGTGGGGCTGCCCCTGGCCGACCTGGCGGAGAAGGTCAGGGGCGTCCGCATGAACTTCCATGACCTCACCCGGCAGGTGCGCCGTACCCTCATCAGCCCCTGCTGGACAGGCATGGTCAACGACGGGCGGGCCTATGCCGCCTGGTGCATCAACGTGGAGCGCCTGGTCCCCTGGCGCACCTTGACCGGCCGCCAGCATATGTACATAGACCATCCCTACTACATGGACTTCGGCGAGCACCTCCCCACCTACAAGCCGAAGCTGGACCCCTACAAGACCGGGGACATCGTTACCAGTGAGGTGGACAGCCAGAGCCTGGTGCTCAACTACATAACCCCGCACGGCAAGTGGAACATCCACTCCACCTACAAGGATAACCACCGCATGCTCACCCTATCTCGGGGAATGGACCCCGTATGGATCAATGACAAGGACGCCGATAGGATTGGCCTCAAGGACAACGACTGGGTGGAGATGTATAACGACAACGGAGTGGTGGTCACTCGCGCCAATGTCAGCCGAAGGGTCCAGGCAGGCACATGCCTGTACTACCACGCGGTGGAGCGCACCGTGTACATGCCCAAGTCCCAGGTCAGGGGTGGGCGGCGAGCCGGAGGCCACAACAGCCTCACCCGCACGCGCATCAACCCTGTCTTGCTGGCCGGCGGCTATGCCCAGTTCACTTACGGCTTCAACTACTGGGGCCCTACCGGCATATTCACCCGGGACACGTACTGCGTGGTGCGGAAGCTAGAAAAGCTGGAGTGGTAGCCGGCGATACCAGGGAAATCCATACATAGAAGAGCGCCGGGGCGGGGTCAGCCTTCCGGCGAGAAGGAGGGGCAGATGAATGTCAGAGCACAGGTCTCCATGGTCTTCCACTTGGACAAGTGCATTGGCTGTCACACGTGCAGTATCGCCTGCAAGAACATCTGGACGGACCGCAAGGGCACCGAATACATGTGGTGGAACAACGTGGAGACCAAGCCCGGTACGGGATACCCCACCCGGTGGGAGGACCAGGAAAAGTACAGGGGCGGCTGGGAAATGGACCCAAAGAAGCAGGGGCTGAAGCTGAAGCTCCAGGGCAGATTGGGCGCTCTGGGGAACATATTCCACAACCCCTACCTTCCCAGCATGGACGACTACTACGAGCCCTGGACCTATGACTACGAGCACCTCTTCAATGCTCCCGAGGGCGATGACCAGCCTACTGCCCGGGCTATTTCCATGATCACAGGAAGGCACATGGACAACATTGAGGCAGGCCCCAACTGGGACGACGACCTGGGCGGCTCTCCGGTGTATGCCGACAGCGACCCCAACCTCGCCGCTCTCACCCCCGACGAACGGAGCCAGCTCAACGAAATCGAGCGGGTGGTGTTCTTCTACCTGCCCCGTATCTGCAACCACTGTCTGAATCCAGGCTGCGTGGCAGCCTGCCCCGCAGGAGCACCTTACAAGCGAGGCGAGGACGGTCTGGTGCTCCTGAACCAGGAGAAGTGCCGGGGCTGGAGGATGTGTATCTCCGGGTGCCCCTACAAGAAGACCTATTTCAACTGGACCACGGGCAAATCTGAGAAGTGCATCCTGTGCTACCCACGCCTGGAGAGTGGCCAGCCGCCGGCCTGTTTCCACGCCTGCGTCGGACGCATCCGCTACCTGGGAGTCCTGCTCTACGACGCTGACCGTATTGAAGAAGTTGCCAGGGCTGCCGACAGAGACCTGGTGGATGCCCAGCGGGGGATCATCCTTGACCCCTTTGACCCGAAGGTCATTGCCGCAGCCAGGGCAGGCGGCATCTCCGACGACATGGTCGTGTCTGCCCAGAGGTCCCCAGTCTACAAGTTCGTGAAACTGTGGAAACTGGCCCTGCCGCTTCATCCTGAGTTCCGCACCCTTCCCATGTTGTTCTACGTGCCGCCCATGCTGCCGGTGCTGGCCAAGCTCAAGGACGGCCTCTACGAAGTTGACGGAGCAGATAGCGAAGGGCTTACACCCCTGCTCACCTCCCTGAAGCAGGCCCGGTTGCCCCTGCGGTACATGGCCAGCCTGTTTTCGGCGGGTAATGAGGAGGTTGTTGAGGCCGTCTACCGGAAGCTCATTGCCGTGCGTCTGCACATGCGCTCCCAGCGGGTGAAGGATGTGCCTGAGGTGGAAGCTCATCGGGCCTTGGCCCAGGGTGGGATAACCCCGGAGGAGGCGGAAGCGGTCTTTCGGCTGACGTCGCTCCCGACCTTTGATGAGCGCTTCGTCGTGCCGCCGATGGCGCGTGAGATGGCCATAGAGCCGACGGAGAATCCCCTTGCGCGCAAACAGGCGGCTGGTTTCGGCTTCCGCCGGGCAGCCAAGCGGAGGTGGTAGAGATGGGTGAGCAAACCGTTGAACGGCGTATGTTTCGCCTGTTCGCAGACATTCTAAGCTATCCCTCCGTAGACCTGTTGGAGAGGGCAGGGGAATGCGAGGCCCTGGTTTCCACAATAAACCCCAGCGTAGCCTCCCTGGTGGGCAACTTCCGGGCCTTTGTGGAAGTGGCGTCCCAGGGGCACCTCGAGGAGCTTTATACCGCCACCTTCGACCTGGACGCGGCATATCACCCCTACCTGGGATACCACCTGTTCGGCGAGAGCTATGAGCGAAGCGCCTTTCTTCTGGAGCTCAAAGAGCGGTATCGAGCCCAGGGGTACATTGCTGATGAAAAAGAGCTGCCGGACCGCCTGTCCGTCGTCCTGGCCTTTCTCTCGGTGAGTGCCGATGCGGGCTTGAATCAAGAAATTGTCCAAGAGGGATTGTTGCCCGCGCTGGAGAAAATGATGAAACGGTCACAGGAGGCCGGCGACGAACCCGCGGACGAACCCCCGGATGATATCCATCTCTACCAGAGCCTGCTCCTGGCGCTACAGATGCTTTTGCCTGAGTTTCAGCCGGCCTCTGTTCCAGAGGAAGAGGCCCTTTCCACAGGAGGTAGAGCCGATGATTGACATCGTCCTTTTCGCGGCCTTTCCCTACATGGCGGTGCTTGTGGCTGTCCTGGTCGGAGTATACCGCTACTTCAACGATCGGTTCTCCTACTCCAGCTTTTCGTCCCAGTTCCTGGAGAACCGTGCCCTGTTCTGGGGCTCAGTGTCCTGGCACTATGCAGTCATCGTCATTCTGCTGGCCCATGTGCTGGCGCTGGTGTTTTCCGGCGGCTGGGCTACTCTCATCGCTGCGCCGGTGCGCCTGTATACCCTGGAGGTCATCGGGCTAGCCTTGAGTGCGTCGGCTCTGCTGGGGCTAGTGCTACTCATCTTGAGGCGTCTCCTCAACGCACGTATCTTCACCGTCACCTCTACCATGGACTGGGTGTTGCTGGCAGCCCTGCTGGCTCAGGTGGTCCTTGGCCTCTGGACGGCTCTTTTCTATCGGTGGGGATCAGACTGGTCTTTGGCCACGGTCGCGCCCTGGCTGGTATCCTTGGCCAAGCTCAGCCCTCAGACAGAGCTCGTCGCCTCCCTTCCTTGGGTGGTCAAGCTGCACATGCTGGGAGGGTTCGCCATCATCGCCCTTTTCCCCTTCACTCGTCTGGTACACCTGGTTACCTTCCCGATCACCTACCTGTGGCGACCCTACCAGGTAGTGGTCTGGAACTGGCGCAAGAAACAGACCTGATCGCAAGAACCACCTGGGGTTATATCACGCATTAAGGAGTAGAACCCCACCCGGGAGCTGCATGTCTGGACACGAAAAGATCAAGGTGAATGAGTATGCGGGTGAGCACGCGAGCCAGTAGGACAAACAAAACAGAGCAGTTTATCCTGGCCAGCATGGGATTCTTCTGGTGTTTCCTCATGTGGTTCGCCTCGGCGGCCTTCAGCCCGAGCATCGCGGAGGACTACGGCCTTTCCATAGCGCAGCTAGGCATCCTGGCGAGCTCCGCGATATGGCTGGCACCTGTGGGACGAATTGTGGCAGGGTGGGCGGCGGACAGGATTGGAGCGCCGAACACCTTTGCGATAATCCTGGTTTTCACGGGGCTGTTCAGCATAGGGTCGGCATTTGCAAGCAGCTACAACGTTCTCTTCATCATGCGCGTGGTCGTGGCCATGGCGGGCGTCTCCTTCGTGGTCGGAATCCAGCACGTCGCCCAGTGGTTCGAGGACAAGGAGATTGGGCTAGCCGAGGGGCTCTTCGCGGGAACTGGAAACGTGGGAGCAGGTATGGGAGCGCTCCTGCTTCCCAGGATATACGGCACCAACTACTCCGACGCCTTTCTTCACCTGGGATTGGTGGCGCTGCTGATTGGGGCAGTGTACTACTGGCGTGGTGTGGCGGCCAAGACCGAGCAGATAGCCCGGAGAGCAGCTGCGGTTGCCACCCCTCGAGACAGCCTCTTTGTGTGGACCCGGTACTGCGCCATAGCGTTGATGTTGGCCTACGCCATGGCCTTCGGCCTGGAGATAGGCATGAACGCCTGGCTGCCAGGCTACTATGCCAAGGGGTTCTCAGAGGAGATCAAGCGCCTCGGATTCACGGGTGCCGTATCTGTCCAGGTGGCAGCCGGGACCTTCGCCGCCGTGGAATCATTCAACGCCTCTCTCTGGAGGCCCTTCTCAGGCTACATGTCGGACATATGGCAGAGGAAGGGGTGGATGCCGTTCCCGATAATCAGCAAGCACCTGCCGTATTCGCCTCGGATTCACTGGCTGGCCATGGCCCTGGTGCTGATCACCATAATGATGGTGTTGCTAACGGTGGCAGGTCTCCTGGGCTATCTGCACATGTCGGTGCTTGTACTGGCCTTCTTCGGTATCGCCATCGCCTTCGGAACAGGGGGCACCTTTGCCATCGTTCCCCTGATGTTCAGGGATCGACCGGGGGCTGCGGCAGGCTTTATCGGCGGTTTCTCCACAGGTGGAGGAATCATCTACCCACTGGTATACGGATTCTTGCCGAACATCCACATGGGGTATGCCTTCGTCGCCCTGAGCATGTTCATACCGATCATCCTCTTCTACTTCTGGACGATGCGGTACGAGAGACATCCTGAGGAACACGGGATGGGCAGCAAGGAACACTGGCTTGGTACCGCTGCTTGATATTCGACAAAGGAGATGCATCGCATGAATAGAGCGGATGTCACGCCCGGGAGCAAGGATAGGGCTGAAGAGCACGCCCTGGAGAACGAGTTCGGAAGCGACCCGACGAAAGAGTTCGGGTACAAACGGGCTGTAGCGGCCGTGTATCTGGAGATAGTGATAGCAGTGGCCGTGACCATCTTCTCGCTCTACATGGCCCTGACAGGAACCGGGGGGTTCCCGGGCAAGTAGGCGCCCAACGCCACGGAGGTCGGCGGAGACGGTGATTGTAGAAGTGTAGAGACCCGATCGGAGACTGGTCTACTATCGGAGACTGGTCTACTAAGGAGAAGGAATGAAGATGGCGTCGACATGGATGAAGGCCTGGACCCCCGAGGCCCCCCAGTTCTGGGAGGAAACCGGGCGACGGATCGCCTGGCAGACGCTGATAATCACGACCCTGAGTCTCGTCTTCTCCTTTGCCACCTGGTTCGTGATGAGCGCAGTGGTGGTCCGTCTCCCCAATGTAGGCTTCCAGTTCAGCACCTTGCAGCTCTTCTGGCTGGGGGCCATGCCCGGCCTGGCAGGAGGAACGTTACGGATACTTCACACCTTTTTGATTCCCATGTTCGGCACCCGGCACGTCATCACCGTAGCGACGCTGCTGAAGGTTCTGCCGTGCGTGGGACTGGGCCTGGCCGTCACGAACCCCGGGACGCCGTTCTGGGTCTTCGTCGCGCTGGCGCTCGCCCTCGGCCTCGGGGGCGGAGACTTCTCCTCCCATATGCCCAGCACCAGCCTCTTCTTCCCGCGCCGGCTCCAGGGGACGGCGCTGGGCATCCAGGCCGGGATCGGCAACTTCGGCGTCAGCCTGACCCAGTTCGTCGCTCCCTGGATCATGGGCTTCGCCATCTTCGGCACCCTTCTCGGCGGCTCTCAGACATTTGTCAAGGGTGACGTCACCCGCTCCATCTGGGTTCAGAATGCCCTCCTCTGGTTCGTGCCCTTTCTGGTTGTGATGGGCATTGCCGCATGGCTGCTACTGAGGAGCGTACCGGTGCGGGCCACCTTCCGGCAACAACTGGATATCTTCAAAGACAAGCACACATGGTTCTGCACCATCACCTATGTCATGACCTTCGGTTCCTTTTCCGGGCTGGCGGCGGCGTTCCCGATGATGATACGAGCGCTCTATGGCGACTTTCCCGGCGGGCCTGACCCTCTCCGCTACGCATTCTTGGGACCGCTGGTGGGGTCTCTTATGCGGGTCGTCATGGGATGGCCCTCCGACCGTTGGGGCGGAAGCATCTTCACGCAGCTCGCCGGTGCAGGGCTCATCGTCTGCAGCTTGCTGCTCATTCTGGGCGGGTATCTCGCGCCGACCTCCCTTGACCAGTTCCCGATGTTTGTCATATTGATGATGCTGCTCTTCTTTTTCGCCGGAACGGGCAACGCCTCTACCTTCAGGCAGTATCCCATCATCTTTTCTCATTCGCCGCGGCAGGGTGCGGGCGTTCTCGGGTTTTCGGCGGCCATTGCCGCCTACGGTCCCTTCATCTTCTCCGGGGTGATCGGTACATCCATCGCGGCAACAGGCTCCGCGGTGCCCTTTTTCTGGGGCGCCATCGCCTTCTGGGCGCTCGCCTCTGGCATCAACTGGTGGTTTTACACCCGCCCGGGCAAGGAACGCTGGGACTTCGGTAGCAAGGGGGGAACATGGTGGGATACAAGAGCGGGAAAGGAGAACCCGTAAGGGAGTACAATGGGTCCAGAATCTCAGTTGCAGGAGAAGTGCAGATGGGAATGAGGGAGCAGAACACTATCACTGAGCTACTTCAGTCGGAACACCGGTGGGTAGACGAGCGTTTCCAGGGGTTCCGGCAGCATCTGGCCGAGGGGCGGGTCGACGCAGAGCCTTTCCAGGAAGCTGCCAAAGTTCTCTACCGGCATATCTACCTGGAAGAGGTGATACTCTTCCCGGAGGTAGAGGCACGAGGCGTGGTAGGCCCAACCGCGGTGATGGCCCAGGAACACGGCGAGATATGGCGACTCTTAGAAGGCATTCAGGACCGTATCCGGCAAAACGCCGGGGCTGGCCGTATTCAGGACGCCTTTGATGCCCTCCACAGCCTGCTGGAGGAGCACAACTTCAAGGAGGAAAAGATACTGTATCCCTCCGCGGACAGGCTCCTGGACAGCGCTCGAGTTGTAGCACAGCTGAAGCAGGCCACCCTACCTGACGGCTGGGTGTGTCTAGCCCTCCAGTCCGGCAGAAGCTGAAATCGCTCCCTGCCAGTGCTCGCGACGCTCAGATGATGCCACGTGTATGCTGTGTTCGTATACTGACTTCGCCAGGGCCCAGGTCGCCGATGTCCATACCAAGTCCGGGCGCACCGGCCAATGGGGGATGGCGTGATTGGTCTTACCGATGAGATTTCATGAGCTGTACACGACTGGACACCCAGCCATCTCCTTCGAGATAGTTCCCCCCAGAACGGCAACGACTCTAGCAGGGATGGAAGAGCGATTGCCGCAGCTCATCGCCCTGTGCCCATCCTTGATAACGGTGACTTACGGAGCGATGGGCGGCACGCGGGAGCATACTCTGGAGACCGCTTCCAGGATACAGAACGAGTACGGGATGGAGACTGCCCACCACCTGACCTGTGTAGGATTCAGCCGCGATGAAATCAATCTCGTACTGGAGGATATCCGAAACCACAACATCTCGAACATCGTGGCCCTTCGAGGAGACCCTCCACAAGGGGAGACGGGGTTTACGTGGCCCAGGGATGGTTACAGCCACGGCAATCAGCTGGTAGAGCATATCAGCCGCTTTGGCGGATTCGGCATCGCCGTGGCGGGCCACCCGGAAAAGCACCTCGAAGCCCCCGATTCCAAGACGGACCTGCAAAACCTGAAACGCAAGGTGGATAGTGGTGCTGACGCGGTCATTACCCAGCTATTCTTCGACAACCGCATCTTCTATGACTTCGTAGAGCGGTGCCGTGCCATAGGCATCCATCAGCCCATCATCCCCGGACTTCTGCCAATCCTGGGCATGGAGCAGATCAAGCGCATCACCGGCATGTGCGGTGCGACCATTCCTGATGAGCTCTTTCGTCAGCTACAGAAGGCAGGGGACGACGAGGAACGGGTACATGAAATCGGCATAACGCACACAGCAAACCAGGCCCTGGACTTGTTGCGCCAGGGGGTCAAGGGCATTCACTTCTACGTGCCGAACCCACACTTCCCCATGGGCGAAATCATGGAGCGCATAAAGCCAGCACTATCCGGGAGCGAAGGGGTGGTGGTGGCAGAGGGGTTGGGGTAGAGCGCGAGCTGAGGTGAGCGGTAAGGAGGAGTCCAGAGGGGCTACGCCCCTTTGCTGGGGGTCTGGGGGTGTCCCCCCAGACTGGGCTGAGCCCAGACCCACACCTCACGAACCGTAGAACATGGTCAGACCAGGGCAGCGACAGTTGATTGCGGGTGCAGGGGGATGGTCGAAAGGGTTTTTCAGCACCCTGCTAAACCATCCCTGACACGATCTGGCGTACTCCCCCGGCCACCAGCGCCAGGGATAGACCCCACATCACGAACCTGTGGTTGACCCTACCGGACAGGTAAACGCCTAGCTGGGCCCCCAGAATGGCTCCAATGCCCACCAGGCCCGTCCTTCTCCACCCCTGGCGGAACT
Source organism: Dehalococcoidia bacterium (assembly GCA_015661155.1). Lineage (GTDB taxonomy): Bacteria > Chloroflexota > Dehalococcoidia > Lucifugimonadales > UBA2985 > JACVQK01. The sequence goes on from JACVQK010000020.1 coordinate 28,816, forward strand.
GGCCGGTGAAGACGTGCACCAGAACGCCGGCCAGGGCGGTGAAGATCACCGTGAATTGGGAGGTGGCCGTGGCTATGGCCGTAGGGACTTTTAGCAACCCTATCAACAGGGGCAGCTCCACAATACCCCCACCTATGCCAAAGAAGCCGGAGACAAAGCCAGCTAGAGGACTCAGAAGGACCAGTGCGGGCTCGTTTACGCGGAAAAGGTACGAGCTTCGTGCCCCGCCAGAACATGTACAACGCGCCAAGGAGCATGACGAAGCCAAATATCAGCTCGAACTGGCTTCTGCTGACAAATCGGGTTAGCAGAGCGCCCGCGACTCCCGCTGGAACTGCGCCGATGGCTAACAGAGTGCCCGTCCGAATATCGATGCGACCCTGGCGGTGGTAGCCCCATGTGCCGGATGTAGCGTTAAGGAAGACGACAGCCAGAGAGATGCCGGTGACGGTGGTAGGAGAGGATGCGGGGAAAAGGAGAAGGAGCACCGGCACCAGGATGAATCCCCCGCCAACTCCCAGGAGCGTCCCGAAGGCTCCTGCGGCAACACCCAGCAGAGGTAGCCCGACCAGGTGATACGCCGTCAGGTCAGCGGGCATACCCGCATTCTAGGGTATTCGACTCTCGTGGTCAAGCTCACCATGAGCGGGTCGGGAGGCAGGCGCTGTTTACCACGGGTGAGAGAAAGCCCTGTCATTCTGAAGGAGCGTAGCGAGTGAAGAATGACAGGGAAGGACTCAGCATGACATTCCTCTCTCTTCGCTCATCATGAGCTTGTCGAAGGGCATGGGCGGGCGAGCCTACCCCCCAAAGAACCGCAGAAACACCTCATTCCCCAGCAGTCGCCCTCGCGGGGTGAGGCGCAGCGCCCCCTCCGCCTGCTCCACCAGGCCCAGGGAGGTCACATCCTGCACCTGCTCCCCATACACCGAGGAGAGGCTTCTCCCAAAGCGGCGGGCAAACCCCTCCGGGTCTATCCCCTCCTCCAGGCGCAGCCCCAGCATCATGGTCTCCGCCATCTCCAGCCTCTCGTCGATGGTCTCGATTCCCTCCACCGTGGGCACCTGGGACAGGGCCTCTGGGGAGATGCCGTTGGCGACGGAAGGTGGTGAAGGGGTGTCACCGAGACGGCGCACGTACTCCTGGGGCGAAAGGGTGTTGTGGAAACGCCATTTGCCCAAATATGAGTGCGCTCCCGGCCCCACTCCCAGATATGGCTGGTTGCGCCAGTAGGTCAGGTTGTGGCGGCTCTCTTTGCCGGGTCTGGCCCAGTTGGATATCTCGTAGTGGCGGTATCCGGCCTGCTCCAGCAGCTCCTCAGCCATCTGGTACATATCCGCCGCCAGGTCGGGGTCGGGCTGGGGCACTTGCCCCAGCCCGACCTGCCGCTCCAGGGGTGTGCCATCTTCCAGGGTCAGGCAGTAGATGGAGAGGTGCTCCGGCGACAGGGACAGCACCCTCTCCAGGGTATCCCGCCAGCCTTCCAGGGTCTGATAGGGGATGCCGTACATCAGGTCCATGCTGATGTTGGCGAATCCCGCTCCTCTTGCCGCTCTGTATGCCTCCACCGCCTCCTGAGCCGAGTGCCTTCTGCCCAGGACCTTCAGCAGGGGGTCTTCCAGGCTCTGCACCCCTATGCTCAGACGGTTGACGCCCAGGGCCAGGAGAGAGCGCCCGTGCCAGGGTAATCTCTGCGCCAGGTGCAACCTGGAAGGCGCAAAGCGCCGCCTCCAGGATTGAGGCGATATTCTGCGGTGATATGTAGGAGGGCGTGCCACCGCCGAAGAAGAGGGTGGTCACCCCGGGTTTGCCCAGGGCTGCTCCCCAGAGGCCCATCTCACCGGCCAGTGACCTGACATAACTTGGCACCAGGGCTTCCATGCCGGAGTAGGTGTTGAAGTCGCAGTAGGGACACCTGCTCTTGCAGAAGGGTATGTGAATGTAGAGGGCTATCGCCCCTGGCAAGGGCAGGGCGTGCCCTGCATGTATAGGCTGATGAAAAGGGAGATGTGCAGAGGGGCGTAGCCCCTTTGCCGGGGGTTTGGGGGTGTCCCCCAGATTCAAATTCCTCCCCCTTCCTGGCCAGGAAGGGGGACAGGGGGATGGTCGAAAGGGTTCTTCATCAGCCTGCTAGACGTTGAAGAGGAAGGTGATGACATCGCCGTCCTGGACCTGGTAGGTCTTGCCCTCCAGGCGAAGCAGACCCTTCTTCCTCGCCTCGGCCAGGCTGCCGCACCGGGCCATGTCGTCAAAGGAGATCACCTCGGCGCGAATGAATCCCCGCTCTATATCGGAGTGAATCTTCCCCGCGGCCCGCACTGCCGGTGTGTTGCAGGGTATGGTCCACGCCTTCACCTCGTCTGGGCCGACGGTAAAGAAGGATATGAGGCCCAGCAAGGCGTAAGAGAGGCGGATGCCCCGGCTGAGTCCCGACTCGCCCGGCCCCATGGCTTTGCGAAACTCCGCTTCCTCTCCCTCCTCCATCTCGGCCAGCTCCATCTCCAGCTTGCCGCAAAGGGCGGCCACCTCCACTCCCGGCCTGGCGTACTGTCCCCTCAGCTTCTCCTCCAGCTCCGCTGCCTGGGGCACGTCCTCCTCTCCGATGTTCCAAACGATAAGCATCGGCTTTGCCGTAAGGAACTGAAAGTTCTCCAGGAGCTTGGCTCCCTCGGCAGATAGCTGCTGTTCACGTATGGGCATCTCTCTCCCCAGCTCACCCTTGATCCTGTCCAGGATCGCGTGCTCCCGTTGCTTGGCCTCCCTTTCGCTGGCCTTGGCACTCTTTAGCTCACTCCCAAGGCGCTCCACCCTGCGCTCCAGGATAGCCAGGTCGGCGAAGGCCAGCTCCATGTCCATGGAGACCAGGTCCCGGTGGGGATCGACGTTCCCCTCTACGTGGGGCACCGAGGGGTTGGGGAAGGCCCTGACCACGTGAAGGAGGGCGTCTGTCCTTTGCAGCAGATTGAGGAACTCTCCTGTGATGCCCTGGGAGCGCGTTAGCCCCTCGGGAGTTCCCGGGAAGTCTATGTACCTGACCTCCGCCGGCACCGTCCTGCGGGGGTTAAATATATCCACCAGGATTTTCAACCTGGGGTCAGGGACCTTGGCTACTCCCAGATTTGGCTTGGCGGTCGAAGCAGAAAAGGGGGAAATATCCGCACTGCCCCTGCTCAGGGCGTTGAAGACGGTGGTCTTGCCGCTCTTGGGTAGCCCGACAATCCCTATCTCCACTTCATGGTCTCACTCAATGGCGTAGAGGGTGCCGTCTCTGGAAGCCAGGTAGAGGGTGCCTCCGGCCACCACGGGGGTGGAGGTCTGGCCTCTGGCGATTTGCATCACCCACTGCTCTTCGCCACTACCCGTGTCTATGGCGTGGAGCCGTCCATCTCCGTCGCCCACCAGAAGGACGTCACCCACAAGGGTAGGAGCGGAGAGGTAGACGCTCCCCGATTTGGAGGTCAAGCGCCCCTCTTCCCCCGTCATCGCGGGCACTGCCTGCTCGTCGACTTCTTCCTGTCCCTCGACTCTAATCGTAATGCTAGGAACCGTAATGGTAGGAACGGTGGGAGCAGAGGGGTAGTCGCCCCCCAATTTGAAGGTCCAGCGCACCTTTCCCGTCGTCCTGTCGAGGGCGTGGAGCCTGCCCTCGTTGCTGGAGATGTAGAGGGTGTCTTCATCGGCCGTGGGGGTGGTCACGAGAGTGCCGCCCAGGGGGGTGATCCATTTCAACCCCTTGGGCGCTCCGGGGTAGCCCATCATGCCCCAGAGATACAGCTGTATCCTTGTGTTATACCAGCCCTTGGCCAAAGGCACCTCCTTTTCCCTCAGGTCCAGGGAGTACGCCCTTCCGTTACTGGCCACGCCATAGACGGAGTCACCGACAACCAGGGGAGAGCCCTCGATTCTCCCTCCAATATCCCCGAAGACGAAGCGCCTCTTGCCCGTACCGATGTCATACAAATGCACCGCTCCATCCACGGAGCTCACCACCAGGATGTCACCTGCCAGGGCGGGGGTATTGACGATTCCACCCGTGGCAGTGTGACTCCATCGCCTCTCTCCCGTCATGGCGTCCAGGGCGTAGACATGGCCGCCTCCGGAGCCGATGTACACTACACCGTCATGCACTATGGGGGAGCCCATTATCATGGTTTGGGCTTCAAACTGCCACCGCTTTTCACCGGTATCGGCGTCCAGGGCAGTGACCGTGCTGTCCAGACCCCCGTAGAACAGCAGGTCCCCCGCGACCGCAGGAGAGGAGTATATGACCCCTGAGCCCCTGTACTCCCATAGCTGGCTTCCTGTGGCCTCGTCCAGGGCCACCACTCGTCCGTCGTAGGTGGTGAAATAGACTCTGCCCCCCTGTATCGCGGGAGTGGACACCATGGAGCCGGAGGTTTTGACGGCCCACCTTACCCGGCCGACAAAGGCTCCACCCTCTCCTGGCACGGGGCCAGGACCGCTCAAGTTCCGAGTGGACATGGCCCACTCCCCGATGCCGGACGCGGAGTTGATGGTGGAAGAGGGAGTTGGCAGGGGAGGAACGGTAAGCTCTAAGGAGTAGATTGCAAGGAAGACGACCACGGCCACCGAGACGGTGGCCAGAAGGGCACGCCGTATTATCGTGGTCCTTCTCCACCTTCGGAGACGTTCCTCTGTCGTGAGTGCCTTGTCCCCTGGTGCCGCTGCCACCCGCCTCCAGACGCCCCGGCAGTTGGAGCACCACACTGCACCCGCAGGGTTGCTCTGGCCGCAGAGCATGCAGAGGACCATGGGGCCCTCCTCTGGCGAGGGCATTGCCTTTTCCTGCTCTGTGCCAGGAAGTCTCCCCCGCATATCTGTCCCTCCGGTGGCGGCAAAAAGCGCAGATATGGGCTCGAGGGCGGGCGCTTCCGCCTCTAAGGCTCTGACAAACTCCCCTGGAGTCTCGTAGCGTCTCTCCGGGTGGAGGGCCAGCGCCTTGAGGATGATGGAGTCCAGCTTCGGCGAGATGTCGGGGTTTACCCGGCTGGGCAGAGGGGGTGAGGAGGTAAGCTGCCGGGTCAGCACCGTGGCCGCCTCCAGGGCGTTGAAGGGCACCGTGCCCGCCAGCATATCGTATAGAAGCACTCCCAGCGAGTAGATGTCGGAGCGAAGGTTGGGAGGAGAGCCCTGGGACCGCTCGGGGGCCGTGTACATGGGCAGGGGAGTCCCAAGAGAGTACCTCATTCCCCGGGGCACACCATCTCCCAGAAGGGCCATGCCGAAATCGCTCAACATGACCCGCCCCGTCTCGGGGTCCAGGAAGATGTTGCCGGGCTTGATGTCCCCGTGACTTACCCCTTCGCGATGTGCCGCCTCTACGGCCCCGGCCACCTGTCTCAGGATGACCATGGCCCAGGCCAGGGGAATGGGCTGTTGAAGCCACTGCCTCAGGGTAGGCCAGGACACGTATTGCATCGCCACCCAGTGCAGCGGCCCCTCTGATCCCGCGGCGTACACGGGTAGAATATTGGGGTGCCTTAGCCTGGACACCCGCTCCATCTCCCGGGAGAAACTCTCCATAAGGGCTTCATCGGTGGATATGTAGGGGCGGATGACCTTCAAAACCACCTCCCGCCGCGGGAGTGGCTCCTCAGCCCGATACACTGTCCCCAGCCCGGAGCTGCCCAACTGCTCCAGGAGCACGTAATCTTTTATGGTCCTTTGCATTTGCATTGCGGCTCCTCTCGAACTTCAGCGGATTCCTCTCGAGGAGGAAGAGGAAGGGCCGGCGATGGGGACGGCATCCTACTTGGGAGACCCGTCGTCATCCACTATCCTGTAGCTCCCATCGATGATCTTCTTGCCTTTCGTGCTCGACGGACGCGCCTTCCCACGGCCCTTTCCGGTAACCCGAGAGGACAGAAAGAGAAATCTGGCGGCGACCAGGGCCAGCAGAAGCAGGGGCAGAACTCGAAAGAGGATACTTGCCCTACTTAGAGCCAGCAAAAACGGGGCCACCAGACGCAGCATGAAAAGCCCACCCTACCCTTTGGAGTCCTCGCGGGACGCCAAAAGACCTTTCGCCCGTACATCCTTAGTGGTACATTATACCCTGGGGAAGGGCAATTGAAAACGCATTTCCACCCCAGGAAAATCCATGCTTCACATTTTCTATGGCGATGACGACTTCTCCATCCACGAGGCCCTGGAGCACCTGAAGGCAATGGTGCAGCCCCCGGACCTCCTGGATGCCAATGTAAGTCGGGCCCAGGTTTCATCCCTATCGCTACAGCAGCTCGTTGCCCTGTGCCATGCCGTGCCCTTTCTGGCGTCCCGCCGAATGGTCATCGTGGATGGCCTCCTGGCCCTGTTCGAGGATCGGAGGGCCCCCAGGGGAGGACGAGGTAGTCGAGGTAGTCAAGGAGAGGCGGCCAATACACCCTCTCCCTGGCTATCCCTCGACAAGCACATTCCCACCATGCCCCCTTCCACGGACCTGGTGCTGGTGGAGAGGGTCAGGACCTTGAGAAAAGACAACGTCCTGCTGAAGCGACTATCTCCTCTTGGGCAGGTCACGGGCTTTCCCTCCTTGAGGGGCCAGGAGCTGGGCCGGTGGGTCGAGGAGAGGGCTGCCGAAAGGGGATGCTCCATCTCCAGAGGAGGGGTAAGGCTGCTGGCGGAGCTGGTGGGGGGAAACCTCTGGGCCATGAGCAGCGAGATAGAGAAGCTGTCCCTATACTGCCAGGGCCGCACCGTAGAGGCGGAGGATGTCTCGCTCCTGGTGAGTACTGCCATGGAGAAGACCATCTTCAACGCCGTGGACGCCATCATGGAGGGACGGCACTCGGAGGCCCTCCGCGTCATAAGACGCCTTATGGAGGGAGGGGCCAGCGGCCCCTACATCGTGACCATGATAGCAAGGCAGGGGAGGCTTGTGCTGCTGTTCAAGGACATGGAGAGGAGGGGAGTCCCCCCGGGGCAGATGGGAACACGCCTGGGGCTATCCGCCGACTGGATGCTGAGGAGGGTGATGGGGCAGGGGAGACGCTACTCCCAGGCAGCCCTGGAGTCCCTGCACCGGGGGCTTCTGGAGACGGACCGGGCCATCAAGTCGGGCCAGATTTCCGAGGAGTCGGTAGGAGAATTCTTGATAGAGGTGTTCACCCGCGTCTCCTTGGCCCAGAAAGCAGCCAGATAGCAGAAGGTATGTTCTGGAAAGCCGCTGCCATCCTGGGTGTCACCTATCTGGGCATTGCCGTCACCCGCTTGCCCCGTGTCAACATCGACCGCCCCTCGGCCGCCTTCACCGGCGCTGTTCTCATGGTGCTTCTCGGTGTCCTCTCCTTCGACGCAGCAGTGCGAGCCATCGACTTCAACACCATCGCCCTGCTCCTGGGCATGATGCTGCTGGTGGTGGTGCTGGAGAAGGAGGGGTTCTTCACCTATCTGGCAGCCTGCCTCATGGCCGTGGGCACTACGCCTCTCCGGCTGCTGACCGTCGTGATAGTGGCGACCGGCGTTCTCAGCGCCTTCCTGGTCAACGACGCGGTGGTTCTCCTGCTCACCCCGGTGATAGTGCGCGCGTGCCGCCTGCTGCGCACCAACCCGGTGCCTTACCTCATCGCCGAGGCCATGGCCTCCAACATAGGCTCCGCCGCTACCATAGTGGGCAACCCTCAGAATATGCTCATTGGCATAAGCTCGGGCATCTCTTTTCCTCGCTTCTTCCTCCTGCTGGCCCCTGTGGCGGTAGCGGGATGCGTAGCCCTGGCCCTGGTGGTGTGGTGGTCATATCGGCACGAGTTCCGCAGTGGCCCCTTCGTCCCAGAGACGTCTCCGCTCAGGGAGTATGGGGAGAGACAGACCGGGGTGCCGCGTCGAGCGTTTCTCCTTCTCGTCCCAACCGTTATTGCCTTCTTCCTCTCCTCGGTCCTGGGCCTCAGTCTGCCCCTTATCGCCCTCACCGCCGGGGCGGCGGTGCTCCTGGTCAGCAGGGTGCGTCCGTCAGAGGTCCTTCGAGGTGTGGACTGGGTGCTGCTGCTGTTCTTCGCGGGTCTCTTCGTCGTTATCGGCGGCGCCCGCCATGCCGGGGTGCTGGATGCCCTTCTGGAGCCGATAAGCGTGACGCCGGGCCTGGGGGGTATCGTCTCCCTGCACCTGGTGAGCGCCGCCGTTAGCCAGGTGGTGAGCAACGTGCCTCTGACCATGCTGGTGATCCCGTTGATCGAGAGGGTTCAGGGAGAGGTGCTGTGGATCAGCCTGGCGGCGGGGGCCACCCTGGGGGGCAACGCGACCATCATCGGGGCTGTGGCCAACATCATCGTGGTCGAGACGGCGGCCCGCGAGGGTGTGGCGGTGTCTTTCCGGGAGTTCTTGAGGGTGGGAATGGTGGTAACGCCTCTCACCCTGGTCATCTCCATGGGCATCCTGGCGCTGGAGTGGGCGCTTGGCGTGTTGTCCTAGCCCGCCGCAATCTTGAAGAGGCGTTGCTAAACGAGCCGCCACGCGGGGGGCTATAGCGGATTCGAGCCTGGCATTTGACATAATGTAGCATAGAATAAATGCTGAAAGCCGCACGGCGGGATATTCTCCCCCTGACCTTCAGCTTTCCCCTAGGAGGGTGTTGAAGAACCCTCTTCGACCATCCCCCTGCCCCCTTCCTGTCCAGGCAGGGCACGCCCTGCACCCACACTCTTCAGAGGTATTTATGGGCAGGTTGAAGACAGGGTCCGTGAGATGTGGGTCTGGGCTAAGCCCAGTCTGGGGGACACCCCCAGACCCCCGTCAAAGGGGCTTCGCCCCTCTGCACTCCCCTTTTTCACCAGCCTGCTAGCCGTAGGTGATCTCGTTGTAGCAGGCCACGCTGTGGCCGGGCTCTATCTCCCGCAGAGGGGGCTGGGGGCTGAGTCGGCAGACGTTGGTGGCTTTGGGGCACCGGGGCAGAAAGGGGCATAGGTCGGGGAGATCGATGGGGTCCGGGGTTGTGCCGCGTATGGAGCGGAGGGAGCGCTTCGGCTCGTCCAGCCGGGGGATGGTCTGCAACAGGGCCCAGGTGTAGGGATGATAGGGGCGCTGGAACAGGCTTGGCGTATCGGCATACTCTACCACCATGCCGGCGTACATGACGGCCACCTCCTTCGCCACCTGAGCGATGACCCCCATGTTATGGGTAATGATGATCATGGTGGAGTGCTTTTCGGCCCGTATCCGCTTGAGCCTGGCCAGTACGTCCGCCTGAATGGTCATGTCCAGGTTAGAGGTGGGCTCATCGGCGATGAGGACTTTTGGCTGCCAGGCCGTGGCCATGGCTATCATGGCCCGCTGGGCCATGCCGCCGCTAAGCTGGTGAGGGTATTGCTTGAAGATCGGCTCAGGCAGCTCCAACTCCCTCAGCAGGTCCATCGTCCGTGCCCTGGCTTCCACATGGGACATGGTGCCAGAGGCTAAGCGGGGAGAGGAGAGAATCCCCTCTGTCTCTGCCAGTTCCCTGGCATCCCTGATGGACATGAGGCTGTGGGCCAAGAGGATCTCCATAATCTGGTCGCCGATGGTTTCGATAGGGTTGAGGGAGCCTCTGGCATCCTGGAATATCATGGCTATGTCCTTGCCCCGTACCCTCAGCAGCTCCTCATCGCCTATCTTCAGGAGGTCCCTGCCCTGGAAGTACACCCCACCCTCGACAGTCCTCCCTGGATGGGGAACCAAACGCAGCAGGGAGAGGGCCATCACCGACTTTCCCGCGCCGCTCTCGCCCACAACCCCCAGAACGCTATCCTCTTTCACAGAGAGACTCACCCCGTTGACCGCCTTCACCACACCCTCTCGGGTGTAGAAGTAGGTGTGAAGGTTCTCTATCCGGAGGACATCCGGCTTTTCCTCAGTCTTCACAGTGTTGTACTCATCTCTTTTTATCTTCACATCCTGCCACCGCGAAGTCAAGGCGTGGGGTGGAATATCCCCACCATGCGGCTTTCAGGATAGATTCTGGCCTATAGTTATGTCAAATATGTGGAGGGTTATGTAAACTACCGATGTGGGGCTTTTTCGTAATATTACATAACATGTATAGGGCGAATATACTAGCCGCTTTTCCACCTCACGACAGGGGCATGTAGCCCATTCCCTCGTTCCGCTCCTCTATGCCTCCCCTGTACACAAACTGTCCATGGGGTGTGGTCTTCCTGGCGCTTCCCTCGGAGAAGTCGAGGCGCACCGTTCCGCCATCGCACTCCACCGTCACCTCGTTGCCATGCCAGCTCAACACCCGCCGGGGACGGGTGTCTATGATATTGGCCTGCCCTACCTTGAAGCTCATCCACGGCTTGATGGAGCCCCCGCGCAGGGCGTCCTTTGCCTCCTGTGAATCCACGATGGTAAACTCCTGGGGAGTGCAACTGAAAAAAGGCCGGTGGGGCAGGTCCTGGTTCTCCAGGGTCATGGGCGCTCCTTTCTCGGGTCTTGGGGGTTTATCCAGAATCCCAGATCACGCTGGGGTTCCCTCAGATGCTCCAGCATCTCTCCGATGGCCGTGAGCAGGTGGTCCAGGCCCCATCCCTTGGCCGCGGATATGAGGACAGGGTATCCCTCTCCCCATCCTGATTTCAGCTCCTCGCCGTACCCCTCTTCCTGGTGGTCACCCGGCAGGAGGTCTATCTTGTTCAGGGCTAGAACACGGGGCTTGTCCTCCAGGTGGAGCTCGGCCAGCAACCTGTTCACGACCTGGACCTGCCCCTCAGCGTTTTGATGAGTTATGTCAATTACATGAAGGATTCCGTCGGCCTCCGCCAGCTCCTCCAGGGTCGCCCTGAAGGCGGCCACCACGGTTGGGGGCAGCTTCTGGATGAATCCCACGGTATCGGTGAGAAGAAAGGAGCCCTTCTCTGGAAGTTCCACCTTCCTGGTGACGGGGTCCAGGGTGGAGAACAGCTTGTCCTCTGCCACCACATCCGCATCGCTGAGGGCGTTGAGAAGGGTGCTCTTTCCGGCGTTGGTGTATCCCACCAGGGCCACGATGGGTGTCCCCAGGCGCTTGCGGCGTTCACGGTAGAGGGCGCGATGCTGGCGCACCTCCTCTAGCTCTCGCTTGAGCCTCTGAATCTTGTTTCGGATGATGCGGCGGTCCGTTTCAAGCTGGGTCTCGCCAGGGCCCCGGGTGCCTATACCACCTCCCAGGCGCTCCAGATGGGCCCACTGGCCCACCAGCCGGGGCAGAAGGTACTCGTGCTGGGCCAGCTCCACCTGCAACCGCCCTTCGTGGGTCTGGGCTCGCCGGGCGAAGACGTCCAGGATGAGGGCGGTGCGGTCAATGACCTTTACCTTCAGGGTCTCCTCCAGGTTTCGCTGCTGCTTGGGGCTCAGCTCGTCATCGAATATGACCACATCAGCTTGCAGGTCGTCCCGCATGACCAGGACCTCTTCCAGCTTTCCCTTTCCCATGTAGGAGTTGGTGGGCCTCTCCAGTCGCTGGGTGAGGGTGCCAACCACCTGGGCACCTGCCGTGCGGGCCAGTTGCCCCAGCTCCTCCAGGGAGTCCTCCAGGGACCACAGACGGGGCTTGCCCCTGGTCTCCACTCCCACCAGGATAGCCCTTTCAGGGCGGGCTTTCGTGGATGCTGTGGTCTTGGGCGTAGCGGGGTACCTCCTTGGACTACCAGTCTTAGCAGGGTGCTGAAAAATCCTGTCGACCATCCCCCTAGCCCCCTTCCTGGCCAGGAAGGGGGCTGAAATTATATCTGGGGGCCACCCCCAGACCCCCGTCAAAGGGGCTTCGCCCCTCTGCACTCCCCATTTTCCAGCAGCCTGTTAGGTTGGATCGGGGATGTGCCAGGATGCCAGGCGTGCCAGTCCCCTCTCCATCTGGTCGTCGGCGATGGTGAGGGACAGGCGGATGTACCCCTCGCCGTGCCTGCCGTAGCCGGCTCCGGGAGTGACCACGATACTCTTCTCCTCCAGCAGCAGCGTGGCGAACTCTCCCGACTTCCACCCCTGGGGCAGCTTGGCCCAGACATAGAGGCTGGCCCTGGGAACAGCCACCTCCAGCCCTATCCCTCGCAGGGTCGCCACCACCCTGTCCCTGCGCCGCTGGTAGATTCGGTTGTGCTCCTCAATGCACTCCTGGGGGCCTCGAAGGGCCTCTATGGCGGCGTACTGGATGGCCTGGGGTATGCCAGAGTCCAGGTTGGACTTGACCCTCATGAGGGCGTTGACCATCTGGGCGTTGCCTACCGCCATGCCGATGCGCCATCCCGTCATGTTGTAGCTCTTGGAGAGGGAGTGGAACTCCATTCCCACCTCTTTGGCCCCGGGCGTCTGGAGGAAGCTCCCTGGCCTGTATCCGTCGTAGGCCACCTCGGTGTACGGGGCATCGTGGAGCACTGGGACGCCGTACCGCCGGGCGAACTCCACCACCTTCTGGAAGAATCCCTCGTCGGCCACTGCCCCTGTGGGGTTGTTGGGGTAGTTGAGCCACAGGGCCCTGGCCCTTCGCGCCACCTCCGGTGGGATGGCATCCAGGTCCGGGAGCCATCCGTTCTCCTCCAGGAGGGGCATCCAGTGGCACTGGCCCCCGGCGAAGAGGGTTCCTACGGAGTAGACGGGATAGCCGGGGTCTGGGACCAGGGCAATATCCCCGGGGTCGATGAAGCAGAGGGCGGCGTGGCCGATGCCCTCCTTGGCCCCTATGAGGGGCAGCACCTCCCTGTCCGGGTCCAGGGTCACCCCAAAGCGGCCCTCATACCAGTCGGCGATAGCCCGTCGCAGCTCCGGGAGGCCCTCGGTCTCCGGGTAGCGGTGATTAGGAGGGTCATTGCTTGCCTGGTGCAGGCGCTCCAGGATGTGGGAGGGGGTGGGGATGTCGGGGTCGCCGATGGCGAAGGTGACCACATCGGCACCCTCGGCCCGTTTACGGGCTATCTTGCGGCTGATCTCCACGAACAGGTAAGGCGGGAGCTGCTCTATGCGATTAGCGAATTTCATCGTCTGTGCTGCTCCTTACCGTGAATCTTCGGTGTCATGAAAATCTCCCGCATGACCTCCACCACCCTCTCCCGGATCTGCCCTTCCCAGAACATCGCCATCAACGGTAAGTTCGCCTCCAACTTCACGTCCTTTTCCCCCACGACCAGCCAGCCTGAAACGACAGCTCCCCTTGCCCTGAAGGAGAAGGTCAACCGGTTCTCCTTCCACTCCTGCCGGACATCAGTTACCTCCGAACCAAAGCGGGCTATCAGCGTGGAGCTGTGGGTCTTCAACTCCTCCTGGGCTAGGGCACTGGTGGTCCCGTGGGGAAAGACAACCTTCATGAACTCCTCACCGTCATATCCCTTTCACCCATTCCACTCGCCCTCGAAGACCTCCTCCGCGGGGCCTTCCAGGTACACCTGCCCCCGGCCGTCCCAGGCGACGGTGAGGACGCCCCCAGGCAGAGTTATGTCAACTTCGTCGTCGGTGTAGTCGTGCAGCCGGGAGGCCACGGCGATGGCGCAAGACCCCGTGCCGCAGGCCAACGTCTCCCCCACCCCCCGCTCCCATACCCGCGCCGAGAGATGGCCCGGGTCTCCCACATTGACGATGGAGAAATTGACCTGATTGGGAAACAGAAGGTGGTGCTCCACCAGAGGCCCGATCAAGGGCAGGGGGAACTCCCCCACCGGCGCGTCCAGGAAGGCCACGGCATGGGGGTTGCCCATCCCAACGAAGGTCAGCCTCAGCTCCACGCCCTCGACCGTCAGGGGGTAGTCCAGCGCCGGCTCGTCGGAAGCGCCCCCTGGAAGGGCCACGGGAACCCTGTCAGGACGCAGCTCCGGCTTACCCATAGCCACCCGGGCCCGGATGACCCTGCCGTCGTGCCAAATGGGAACCAGGGCACGCACTCCCGCCAGGGTCTCCACCTCAAGGGGGCTCTCGCCGCGTCTTACGATTCCCCGCTCCAGGACGTACTTGGCCAGGCAGCGAATGCCGTTGCCGCACATCTCCGCCTCGGAGCCGTCGGGGTTGAACATGCGCATTCGCGTATGGGCCGAGCTGGAGGGTAGCACCAGGAGGATGCCGTCGGCTCCCACTCCCAGGCGGCGGTGGCACATGGCCCTGGCCAGGGAAGGCCAGTCGGCGTCGAGGTCCCGAGCGTCTATGAGGGCGTAATCGTTGCCCGCACCGTGCATCTTGGTGAACTTCACCGAGTCTCCTCCTAACAGGGTGTTAAAAACTCCTTCGACCATCCCCCTGGCCCCCTTCCTGGCCAGGAAGGGGGGAGAATTTGAATCTGGGGGACACCCCCAGACCCCCGCCAGAAGGGGCTTTGCCCCCTCTGGACTCCCCTTTTCCCGCATCCAGCTAGATTTTACCATAGTCCGCTCTGGCCCGCTCACTGGGCTTAGCCCAGACCCACACCTCACTAACCGTAAAACATGGTCAGACTAAGGCAGTCCCGACGTGTCGGGATTGAGTGTGGGTGCAGAGCTCTCCCTGCCTAGAGGTGTTCCATCTCCCTGGGCGGTGTGCTAGGATGTTCTCTGGAGGGCCGAAGGCAAAGAAGGAGCACCCGCAGGAGAAATCATTGAAGGTCATGGTGGTAGGCAACGGAGCCCGGGAGCACGCCCTCGCCTGGAAGATAAGGCAGAGCCGCGATGTGAGCGATCTGTACGTGGCCCCTGGGAACGCCGGAACCTCGGCCATGGCCACCAACCTCCCTGTATCCGCCACGGACCTGGAGGGCTTGGCCCAGGCAGCTCTCCATCATGGGGTAGACTTCACCGTTGTGGGGCCTGAGACGCCCCTGGCCGCGGGCATCGTGGACTGCTTTCAGGAGAGAGGGCTGGCCATCTTTGGCCCCACCAGGAAGGCAGCCCGCATCGAGGGCAGCAAGGTCTTTGCCAAGGAGCTGATGGTGCGGCACGGCATCCCCACAGGACGTGCCGAGGTGTTCGACTCCTATGACAAGGCTTGTAGTTATGTCAAGGCGCAACCCCTTCCCATAGTGGTGAAGGCGGACGGTCTGGCCGCGGGGAAAGGGGTGACGGTAGCGAAGAGCGTGGAGCAGGCTGTGAGGGCGCTAAAGGAGTGCATGGTGGAGCGGGTGTTTGGCCCCGCGGGAGATCGGGTGCTGGTGGAGGAGTGCCTCGTCGGGAGAGAGGTGAGCGTGTTCGTCTTCACCGACGGGGAGAGCATGTCGCCCATGGTAGCGGCCTGCGACTACAAGCGTGCCCATGACGGCGATGAGGGGCCAAACACGGGAGGCATGGGCAGCTACAGCCCGCCGGAGTTCTGGAGCGCAGCTCTGGAACGGGAGATTCAGGAGAGGATCATGAGGCCAACGGTGCGCGCCCTCGCCCAGCAGGGATGCCCTTTCAAGGGCATCCTCTACGGCGGCATCATGTTGACGGAGAATGGCCCCCAGGTGGTGGAGTTCAACTGCCGTCTGGGAGACCCGGAGACCCAGGTCATCCTGCCGCGCCTCTCCTCGGACCTGGTGGAGATACTCCTGGCCGTGACTGAGGGCAGGCTTAACAAAACGCCAATAGAGTGGAGCGCAGAGGCCTGCGTGGGCGTTGTGATGGCCTCTGGGGGCTATCCCGGCAGCTATGAGACCGGTTTCCCGATAGCTGGACTCCCACAGGCAGAGAGGCGCGGGCTTGTGTTTCACGGCGGCACAAGGGTCGCGAGGGAAGGAGCGCCTGGGGTGCTATCCGATGGTGGCCGGGTGCTGACGGTGGTGGGAAAGGGGCAAAGTCTGCGGCAAGCCAGGGCCCAGGCGTACGAAGGGGTTGCTCAAGTCCACTTTGAGGGCGGCTTCTACCGCAAGGACATCGCCGCCGGTATCTAAACCCGCTAATGTCTCGTCATGCAAAGAGAACAACACATGAGGGTGCAGGGGGCGAAGCCCCCGCCGGGGGTCTGGGGGTGTCCCCCACTGGGCCATGGCCCAGACCCACACCTTACGAACCGTAGAATATGGTCAGACCAGGGCAGCGACAGTTAAGTGTGGGTGCAGGGCGTGCCCTGCACCCACTCCTGCAGGAGGCACCATGAGGCTGGGAGCCCACGTTTCCACCGCCGGGGGCCTGGATAAAGCCATCGACAGAGCTCAAGGGATAGGCGCTGAGACCATCCAGGTCTTCGTATCCTCTCCCCAGGGATGGGCCTTCAAACCCATACCGTCAGGAGTAGCAGCGGCCTTTCGAGAGAAGGCCGCTGCCGCGGACATAGGCCTCACCTTCCTTCACGGCATATACCTGATTAACCTGGGCAGCCCCAACCAGGAGGGCCTGGACAAGTCCGTTCAGGCCCTCATCAGTTCCATGCAGGCGGCGGGGGAGATCGGGGCTGCCGGAGTCATCTTCCACGCCGGTAGCCACCGGGGAGCCGGTTTCCAGGGCGTCTTCGACCAGGTGGTGAGGGCCATGGAGCAGGTGCTAGAGACATCTCCGGAGGGCGTCTGGCTCATCATCGAGAACAGCGCCGGCATGGGGCAGCACATCGGCTCCAGCTTCCAGGAGATAGGCCAGATGACCAAGGCCCTGGCCTCTCCCCGGGTGAAGGTGTGCCTGGACACCCAGCACTCTTTCGCCGCGGGGTATAACGTGGTCGAGGAGGATGGCTTAAATCGGGCCCTGGAGGAGTTTGATAGGGAGATAGGGCTACTCAACCTGGTGGCCGTCCACGCCAACGACAGCAAGGTGCCCTTCGCCTCCGGGGTGGACCGCCACGAGAATATCGGCCAGGGCCACATGGGCCTAGAGGGATTTCGCTGTATCATGAGGCATTCCGCCTTCAGGGATGTCCCCTTCCTGCTGGAGGTGCCGGGGGTCGAGGGCAAAGGGCCGGATAAGGCCAACCTGGACATCCTCAAGGGACTGCGTGAAGAGGTGGGTGCAGAGAGCTAGCAGTCTGTTGGAAAAGGGGAGTGCAGAGGGGCGCAGCCCTTTGACGGGGGTCTGGGGGTGTCCCCCAGACTGGGCTTAGCCCAGACCCACATCCCACAGACCCTGAGTTCGGCTTGCCTATGAATGCCTCTGAGGAGTGTGGGTGCAGGGCTCGCCCTGCTGGAGGAAAAGCCTTGAGGCGCGAGGAGTTCGAGGAGCTGGTGTTGGACGCCATCCAGGAGCTACCCCAGGAGATACTGGCGCGTCTGGACAACGTGGCCGTGGTGGTCCAGCGATGGCCCAGCCGGGACCAGATGATGGAGGCAGGGATCGAGCACGAAGACGAGCTCTTCGGGCTGTACGAGGGCATCCCCCTGACCGAGAGGGAGAGCTACAACCTGGTCCTGCCGGACAAGATCACCGTCTTCCAGGGGCCCGTGGAGGCGGCATGCCGCTCCCGGGAGGCGATGGCCCTGGAGGTCAAGGTCACTGTGGCCCACGAGATAGCCCACCACTTCGGCATCGACGACCGGCGACTGGAGGAGCTGGGACTGGGGTAGGGGGCGAGATGGCGCTAGCTCCGGGGAATCACCTCTTCAACCTCGTACCGGTAGCTCTCTATCACCGGGTTGGCCAGCAGCTTGCGGCACATCTCCTCCACCGCCGCCTCAGCCAGGGTACGCTCCGGGCTGCTCAGCTTTATCTCCAGGTACTTGCCCGCCCTCACCTCGGTGGCCAGGTCAAAGCCCAGGGTCTTCAACCCCCCCAGGATGGTCTTGCCCTGGGGATCGTTGACCGTGGGCTTGAGAGTGACGTAGACCCTGGCGAGAAACACGGCCATCTCCCTTACTTGAAGCTCTCCGGCCCCCGGCCGATGTGCTCCTGGATGAACTTCTCGACCCTCACCTTGTCGAACTCTTCAAAGGTGTCTATCCAGCCCCAGGCGGTCAGGGCGATGGTGGAGTCCATGTTGGGGTATGGGGCCAGAGCCACTCCCTCCGGATAGGAGATCACCACCTGCTCCAACTGCTGCACCAGATCAGGGCAGACCTCGGGGCAGCTGTACTGCACCATGATACCGCCACGCTCCAGATAGGAGACCTGCACCTCGTCCTCCAAAGGCTCCTCCTGGACTCCCCAGGAGATGTCCTCAAGAGGGATGTCGTAGCGCCAACCGGAGGTGGGGGGGGTAGTGTTATAGAGCAGGTGGTCCTGGCCCACCTCGATTTGCTCGTTCCCCTGGACAAGTACCTGGAGCCCGGCCCCCGAAGAGGAGGGCGTGGTTCAGGGCGTACCTGACGATTCGGCGGCGAATTTGCTTCTTGCCACGCCGCGCCTCACGGGCCTGGGCCCGCAGATGAGCCTTCTGCCTGCGCTCTCGCTCCCTGGCTGCCATTAGCCTCCTGCCTTTCCGAGGACAACCCATCTCTTGCCGGTAATGCGCTCATAAGCCTCTATATACCTGGTACGGGTCTTGTCCACCACCTCTGACGGCAGCTCCGGCGCGGGAGGCTCCCTGTCCCATCCGCTGGCGATGAGCCAGTCCCGCACGTACTGCTTGTCGAAGTTGGGTTGAGACCTGCCCGGCTCATAGAGCGACGCATCCCAGAAGCGGCTGGAGTCCGGTGTGAGAAGCTCGTCAATAAGGATCAGCTCTGTTCCCATAAGTCCAAACTCCACCTTGGTGTCGGCGATGATTATGCCCCTGGACAGGGCATGGTCGCGGGCGTACTGATACACTCGGATGCTTACGTCTTCAAGCCTCTGCGCCATCTCTTCGCCCACCATGTCCCTCACGTCACGGGGGCTCATGGGCAGGTCGTGGCCGGTCTCCGCTTTGGTGGTTGGGGTGAAGATAGGCTGAGGGAAGGGGTCGCCCTCCCTCAGACGCGCGGGCATAGCCCTGTCTCCCACCGTGCCGCTGGCCTGATACTCCGCCCATGCAGAGCCTGCCATGTACCCCCGAACCACGCACTCCATGTCGATGCGCTCCGCTTTCTTCACCACCATGGCCCTGGCGGCGATGTCCGGGGAGAGGGATGCCGGCAGCAGCTCTCGTAGCTTCCCCAGACCCTTCGCATCGTCTCCCAGGGCCACCAGGTGATTGGGGACAATATGCCTCGTCTTATTAAACCAGTAGGCCGAGAGGCGGGAGAGCACCAGCCCTTTCTGGGGGATGGCCGTGGGCAGCACCACGTCGAAGGCGGAGATGCGATCCGTGGCAATCATGAGCAGGAGGCCCTGGCCCAGGTCGTAGGTGTCCCGCACCTTGCCCCGGTGGAGGAGGTTGGGGAGATGGGTTTCAGCAACAATTGTCATGACAACATCTCAGATGAATCTTGCTTAATGAGACTGACTTTCTGCATTACGACAATCCTCTCATGTTTCGTTGTCTTTGTTCTACGTCTCGACCTGCGTATGTCTGGGATTTCATCGGAGTATATAGACTTCGTTATGAATTGGCCATCACTTACCTCGCGGGCCAGTTCGGAGATGATGCTGGCTGTATTCCTTTTAACACCGTTGCGCTCGACATCACCCCTCACATGGAATTCATGGCTACGTTCCGCATTCTGATGTGGGGGGCCATGGCGGTTGCGGTGGGTGTAATGGCCCTCCTCGGCTGGCTCGTGGCGCGGAGCGGTCTGCGCCCGCTGCGCGAGGTGGTCTCCACCATA
>JACVQK010000069.1 GCA_015661155.1 Dehalococcoidia bacterium
TGTGTCACCCGAGGCCGCGAGGGAAAAGCCCTGACGGATATGGCGGAGCTGGCGAAGGCGGGGGTAATGGGCTTCAGCGACGACGGCAGTCCCGTAGCGGACGGCTCCGTGATGCGCCAGGCCCTGGAACGTGCCGCCTCTCTGGGTCTTCCCATTATCAACCACTGCGAGGAGCCGGGGCTTTCCCGAGGAGGTGTGATGAACCATGGGGCCCTAGCCAACAGTCTGGGGTTGCGGGGAAGCCCCGCCTCGGCGGAAGAGGTGATGGTGGCCCGGGACGTCGCCCTAGCGGGCAAAACGGGAGGCCGCCTTCATCTGGCCCACCTGAGCGCCGCCGGGAGCGTGGGCTTGGTGCGCAGGGCCAAGGCGCGGGGCATCCCTGTGACCGCGGAGGTGACTCCCCACCACCTGACCCTTACAGAGGAGTGGGTGAAGACGAAACCAGGCCTCCCTCAGCCCTACGATACAAACGCCAAGGTCAACCCGCCCTTGCGTACACAACGAGACGTGGACGCCCTGGTGCAGGGGCTAAAAGACGGGACTATCGACTGCATTGCCACAGACCATGCACCCCATACTCTGGCAGATAAGGCTGGCACTTTCCAGGAGGCGGCCTTCGGCATAAGCGGGCTGGAGACAGCCCTGGGACTCCTCATGGCCCTGGTGCACGACGGCCACCTGGACATGGTCACCCTGGTGGAGAGGCTCACTGCGGGGCCTGCCAGGATCGTCAACATGCCGGAGGTGTGCTCCGGCTCCCTCAGGCCCGGCTCTCCCGCGGACGTGACCATCTTCGACACCCGTGAGACATGGATTGTCGATACCTCAAAATTCGCCTCCAGGGGCAGGAACACACCCCTGGAGGGGGCAACTCTACGGGGCAAAGTCATGGCCACCATCGTGGATGGCTGCGTAGTTTACATCGACGAGGCGGTGAAGGTTGGCTAAACAGGCGTTCCTGGTCCTGGAAGACGGCACCTGGTATGAGGGGGAGACCTTCGGAGCGGAGGCTCCCACCTGCGGCGAGGTGGTGTTCAACACCAGCATGACCGGCTACCAGGAGATGCTCACCGACCCGTCTTACGCCGGTCAGATAGTGATGCCCACCTATCCCATAGTGGGGAACTACGGCATCAACGGCGAGGACATGGAGTCAAGGGGCGTCCAGGTGGCGGGCTTCGCGGTGAGGGAGCACTGCCTGCGCCCCAGCCATACCCTATCCACCATGACCCTCCATGAGTACCTGGCCTCCCAGGGCGTCGCCGGCATATCCGGGTTGGACACCAGGGCCATCACCCGCAGGCTCCGCACGGCCGGAGTGATGATGGGCATGATCGCCGTGGGGATGTCGCCCCAGGAGGCCCTGGAGCGTCTCAGGGACACGCCCCGCTACGACAACGTGGACTTCGTGGCCAGGGTGAGCACCGAGAAGCGGTATGACTGGGACTCCCTCACTCCTCAAGGGGAGGGCCCCCTTATCTTGGTCAGCGACTACGGCCTGAAGTACAACATCCTGCGCATCCTCCGCTCTCGGGGATGCCGGGTAACGGCCATGCCGTCCCACGCCTCGTACCAGGACATCCTGGCCCTGAAGCCCGACGGCATCGTGCTATCCCCTGGCCCTGGAGACCCGGCCCTGCTGGACTACGCGGTGGAGACGGCCAGGAGCCTGATGGGCCGGGTGCCGATGATGGGGATATGCCTGGGTCACCAGGTGCTGGCCCAGGCCTTTGGGGGGCGCACCTTCAAGCTGAAGTTCGGACACCGGGGGGCCAACCACCCCGTGCGGGAGCTTCAGACGGGGCGGGTGCACATCACCGCCCAGAACCACGGCTACGCCGTGGACGCCGAATCCCTGCCAACCGAGGTGGAAATCAGCCACGTCAACCTCAACGACGGCACTGTGGAGGGCCTGCGACACCGGGAGCTGCCCATTATGAGCATCCAGTACCACTCGGAGGCCTCCCCTGGCCCTCTGGACAACGTCTACCTCTTCGACCGGTTCCTGGATATGGTGCGCAATAAAGGTGTATAATAATGATGCATACTTACGATGGAGGAATGTGATGCGCACCACGGTAGATATAGAAGAGGGACTTCTGGAGGAGTTGGTTAAACTTACTGGTGAGAAGAGCAAAAAGAAGGCCCTGAACAAGGCCCTGGAGGAGTACATAAGACGCAAGCGAATCCAAGAGCTTAGGGCTGCCCTTGGCACCATTGACCTGGTGGACAACTGGTATGAACTCCGCCACATGGAGCCTCGCTAGCCGATGGTTATTGTTGACACCTCGGTATGGGTTCAGGGATTCAGATTGAGGGCTGCACCGGAGCGCTCGGAGGTGGACAGGTTGCTGGCTAGGGACGAAGCAGTCATGGTGGGGGTTGTATTGGCAGAGGTACTCCAGGGCGCACGAGACCCCAAGGAGTTCGAGGAGTTGCGTGTTTGGCTGACCGCTCTGCCATACCTTGAAGAGACCCCGGACACCTGGGTTCGTGTAGGTGACCTCTCATATCAGCTTCGCAGAAACGGTACACCAGTGTCTCTGCTGGATCTAGTTATAGGAGTCCTGGCCCTTGAGAATAACTGCGCGGTCTACACCCTGGATGAGCACTTCCAGCGAATCCCTGGATTGCAGTTGCACCAGGCGGGGCAGACGTGAAGGAGGCAGAATGGCTAATCAAGATTCTCGCCGCATTGAGATTCTATTGAATGAATACCAGGCTGCCGAGAACCATGTAACGAGATTGCTAGCGACATCGTGGCAAGCCACGCAAGTTATATTCGTTATCGTCGTTGCAATTTCCGGTTTTGTTTTGCAGCCCATCATAGCAGGGGAAAGCACTATCCAAAGAGGTCTTGCCGCCGTTTTCATTTGTGGGTCCGGCATCTTGCTTGGGATCTGGGGACTAATAATTCGGCGTTTTACCTTTTTGCAACAGGTAGCATACTGGCGCATGGGACAAATTGAAACTGAATTGGGAATGCGACGTCTGGTGTTAACTGCAATCATTGATGCCTGGGATAAAAGAATCCTTAGCCCGTCATGGTGGCTCCTGTCCGAGAGCGAAAGAGAAGAATTGTCAAATTTCGTTGAGACAAGCAGACTTAGGCGCTTGGTTTTCTCCTCCACCAAACTAACCATGATAATCTTCTTTGGCCTTGCAATTGCATTATTTGTACTAGGAAGTCTAATAGCCATAGGAGTCTTTGGCAATGGCTCGCCTGAGTCAGGAGCAAGCACGCCATGATTAGCCTCTTCCTTGACATCGAGACCCTGCCCGGGGACGAGTCCGTCAAAGCGCAGATTGAAGCGGACATCAAGCACCCGCCGCAGATGACAAAACCTGAAACCATTGAAAAGTGGGAAATGGAGCAAAAGCCTTCGGAGATAGAGAAGAAGTACAGAGACACATCCCTGAGGGGGCATACCGGCCGTATCCTCTGCGTAGGCTATATCAAGGAAGGCCCCCACGGGACTACCGAGGGGGTTCTCCGGGGAGATGAGCCCGCCATCCTGAAGGAGTTCTGGGAGCTGGCGGCGGACGTAGACCTCTTCGTCGGCTTCAACGTCCTGGAGTTCGACCTCAAGTACATCTGGCAGAGGTCGGTGGTTCACAGGGTGTCGCCGTCCAGGAGGCTGGACTTCGCCCGGTACCGGGGCGGGGAGGTCTACGATGTGATGCAGGAATGGGAGAAGTGGGGGAGGGACCACATCTCCCTGGACGCCCTCTCCAGGGCCCTGGGAATCCCGTCGCCAAAGGACAAGATGCACGGCAGCGAGGTGTACGACTACTACCTGGCGGGTAGGCTCCAGGATATCTGCGACTACTGTCTCGGCGACGTGAGGGCAACTCGGGAAATCTACAACAGGATGAACTTTCTTGCGGAGGGAACGTGAGGGCATACATGAACTCATCCAAAATCTGACCCTGGGGGAGTCCAGAGGGGGCAAAGCCCCTTCTGGCGAGGGTCTGGGGGTGTCCCCCAGATTCAAATTCTCCCCCCTTCCTGGCCAGGAAGGGGGCAGGGGGATGGTCGAAACGGTTTTTCCGCAGCCTGCTAAGGCCATACGACCTAGATTCTTCATGGGGTTTACCCTGAGCAGAGCCGAAGGGTTCAGAATGACATTTTCATACCCATAACAGAGAGAACGGACGGCGCAGACAGCAATGCAAAACAAGGCACAGTTTGGGAAGAGAGCGAATGCCTACCAACCCTGACCTCACCAGAGTCCTGGTCATAGGCTCCGGGCCCATCATCATAGGGCAGGCGGCGGAGTTCGACTATGCCGGCACCCAGGCGTGCAAGTCCCTCCGGGAGGAAGGGATCACCACCATACTGGTGAACTCCAACCCGGCAACCATCATGACCGACGAGGGCATCGCCGACATCGTCTACATAGAGCCCCTGACGGTGGACGTCCTGGCCCGCATCATCGACCGGGAGCGTCCCCAGGGCATCCTCCCCACCCTGGGAGGACAGACGGGCCTTAATCTGGCGGTGGACCTGGCGGAGGCCGGCGTGCTGGACAAGTACAACGTGCGCCTCCTGGGCACCTCCTTGCAGACCATACGCAACGCCGAGGACCGGGAGCTGTTCCGAAAGCTGCTCTCAGGCATAGGAGAGCCCACACCCCCCAGCGCCATAGCCGAGTCTATGGAGGAGGTGTGGCGCATCGCCCAGGAGATGGGGCTGCCCCTGGTGATACGCCCTGCCTACACCCTGGGAGGCACGGGAGGGGGCATTGCCAACACACGGGAGGAGCTGGGAAGGGTGGCCCGGGGCGGCCTCGAGGCCAGCCCCATTCACCAGGTGCTCCTGGAGCGCTCCCTGGTGGGGTGGAAGGAGATAGAGTACGAGGTGATGCGGGACGCCGCGGACAACTGCATCACCGTGTGCAACATGGAGAACCTGGACCCCATGGGGGTGCACACGGGGGACAGCATCGTGGTGGCTCCCAGCCAGACCCTTACCGACAAGGAGTACCAGATGCTGCGCTCCGCTAGTTTGCGCATCATCCGGGCCCTGGGCATAGAGGGGGGATGCAACGTCCAATATGCCCTCAAACCCCATGAGATCGTGAGGGAGACCCTTCCTGGAGGGTGGCAGGCAGACAGCACCTACTACGTCATCGAGGTGAACCCCCGGGTGAGCCGCAGCTCCGCCCTGGCCAGCAAGGCCACGGGCTATCCCATCGCCCGGGTAGCGGCGAAGATAGCCGTGGGCAAACGCCTGGATGAGATTCCCAACGCCGTCACCCACCGCACCCTGGCAGCCTTCGAGCCTGCCCTGGACTACTGCGTGGTCAAGATACCCCGCTGGCCCTTCGACAAGTTCGCCGCGGGGGACCGCACCATAGGCACCCAGATGAAGGCCACGGGCGAGGTGATGGCCATAGACCGCTCCTTCGAGGCGGCCTTCCAGAAGGCCGTGCGCTCCCTGGAGATGGGGAATCGCACCCTTCTCTGGGAGGACAGAGCGTGGCACTTTAGCAAGGGACCAGTTCTGGAAAGCCTCCCCCTCCAACCCACCGACATCCGACTGTGGGCCGTTATGGCGGCCCTGCGGCGCGGCGCAACCCCGGAGGAGATATCCCGCCATACGGGCATAGACCCCTGGTTCCTCTACCGGTTCCACAACATCGTGGAGATGGAGCGCCGCCTTCTTCGGGAGGACCTGACACCCCAACTGCTGCGGGAGTCCAAGCGCATGGGGTTCTCCGATGTCCAGATAGGCACCCTGGCGGACCGCCTGCCCGAACAGGTGCGACAGACCCGGAGGGATTGGGACATAAGGCCGGTGTACAAGATGGTGGATACCTGCGCCGCGGAGTTCGAGGCCGCCACCCCCTACTTCTACAGCACCTACGAGCAGGAGAACGAAGCCCAGGCCCTGAAGGGGCCCAAGGCGGTGGTGGTGGGCAGCGGGCCCATCCGCATAGGGCAGGGGATAGAGTTTGACTACTGCTCCGTTCACGCCGCCTGGGCACTCCAGGAGGAGGGGGTCAGGAGCATCATGGTCAACTCCAACCCGGAGACGGTCTCCACCGACTTCGACACCAGCGACCGCCTCTACTTCGAGCCTCTGGACGAGG
>JACVQK010000070.1 GCA_015661155.1 Dehalococcoidia bacterium
CGTGGCTCTGGGCAAGTTTGCCGTCCTGGCCCAGAACGGGAAGATGCTGAGCAAGGACAGCAGAAAGATCAACGAGACCCTGCTTCAAGCAGTGCGGGACCCCCGGGAGCACTCGGAGGTCAGAAGGCGCGCTATAGAGGCCGTAGCCCCCTTTGACACCCAGGAGGTGCGCCAGATCGTCCAGGAAGCCTACAACAGCGACCAGACCGAGATGAGGTGTAGCGCCGTATACGCCATGGGCAAGAGCGGCGACTCCCAGTGGTTACCCACCATCCTGAAGGAGCTTCGCAATCCCGATTCAGCCATGCGCTACGAGGCGGCCAACGCCTGCGGCGAGCTGGGGGAGGAGGTGGCCGTCCCGTATCTCATACCCCTGTTCCGGGACGAGGATCACCAGGCGCAGGCATCCGCCATAGCCGCCGTTGGCAACATTGGAGGGAGCCTGGCCAAGAGGGCCTTGCTCCGATGCCTGAAATCCTCGGACGACCTGGCCATAGAGGCGGCCCAGGAAGCCCTGAGCAAGCTCGAGGGAAGCGAGATATTCCCCGAACCTTAGCCTTGGCGTTCCAGGTACGCCGCTTTTAGCAGGCTGATGAAAAAGTGGGAGTGCAGAGGGGCGCAGCCCCTTTGCCAGGGGTCTGGGGGTGTCCCCCAGACTCAAGTTCTTCCCCCTTCCTGGCCAGGAAGGGGGCCAGGGGGATGGTCGAAAGGGTTTTATGGCACCCTGCTAGATGGGAGGCGCTATTCGCCCCTTGTTCTCCCATCGCATCTAATAGTGTTATGATATATGGAATCCAAGCGTATTCTGAGCGGCCAGGGAGACCAACATGACTTTAGCAGGGAAAGTGAAAACCCTCAGGCAGTTGAAAAAAAGCGGCTACCAGGTGGTGGGAGTAAGGGAGGAGCTACGGCGCAACCTCATCAAGAAGATAGTCGCCGGGGAGGATCTCTTTCCGGGGATCATAGGCTATAGCGATACCGTTATTCCCCAGGTCGAGAACGCCATCCTCGCCGGGCAGGACATCATCTTCCTGGGAGAGAGGGGTCAGGCCAAGTCCAGGCTCATCCGATCCCTGGTAAGCCTCCTGGACGAAGAGGTCCCCTATATCGCTGGCTGCGAGATCAACGACAACCCCTTCGCTCCCATCTGCCGGGCCTGCCGCCAGAAACTGGAGGAGATGGGGGATGACGTGGCAGTAGCGTGGCTGCCCCGGGAGGAGCGATACGCCGAGAAGCTGGCTACCCCGGACATCGCCGTCGCCGACCTCATCGGAGAGATAGACCCCATCAAGGTGGCGGAGGGCCGCTACCTCTCCGACGAGCTCACCATCCACTTCGGGCTGATCCCCCGCACCAACCGGGGTATCTTCTCCATCAACGAGCTTCCAGACCTGGCGGAGCGTATTCAGGTGGGCCTGTTCAACCTCATGGAAGAGAGGGACATCCAGATCAAGGGGTATCGCATCCGCTTGCCCCTGGACGTGTACCTGGTGGCCAGCGCCAACCCCGAGGACTACACCAACCGTGGACGCATCATCACCCCCCTCAAGGACCGCTACGGTGCCCAGATTCGCACCCACTATCCCAAGTCTCAGGGGGACGAGATACGAATCATGGAGCAGGAGATGACCTCCTTCCCGGACTTGGAAGACCGCCTGATAGTACCCCCGTACATGAAGGAGATCATCGCCGAGATAACCGCCCTGGCACGCCGCAGCGGAGACATCAATCAGCGCTCCGGGGTAAGCGTGAGGGTCTCCATTGCCAACTACGAAAGCGTCATCAGCAGCGCCTTCAAGCGGGGCCTCCGCTGCCACGAGGAGAAGGTCGCACCCCGCATAAGCGACCTCGCCGCCATCATCCCCTCCACCATGGGCAAGATAGAGCTGGAGACCGTCGAGGACGGACGCGAGGGAAAGATACTGGAGGACATCTCCAAGAAGGCGGTGCTGAACGTTTTCGAGCGCTACAGGAACCTGCAAGCCATGGAGGGTCTCATCCAGTGCTTTGAGAGTGGCCTGGTGGTGGAAACCGGCAGCGATAGGCCGGCGTCGGAGTACGTGGCGGTGCTGAAGGAGGTGGACGCCTTTGCCGGTCCCGTCAAGCAGCTGGGGGCCGACACCACCCCGGCGGTCATCGCGTCGGCCATGGAGTTCCTCCTGGAGGGCCTCCACCTCAAGAAGCGTCTCAACAAGGACCGGGTGGAAGGAAGATACCGCTACCGGAGCTAACGGGCTGATGGCAGAGGGGCGCAGCCCCCGCCGGGGGTCTGGGGGTGTCCCCCAGACTGGGCTTAGCCCAGACCCACATCTCGCAAACCCTGATTTCAGCCTGCCCATGAATGCCTCTGAAGAGTGTGGGTGCAGGGCGTGCCCTGCCCCCTTACTGGCCAGGAAGGGGGCCAGGGGGGATGGTCGAAGGAGTTTTTCAGCATCCAGCCAGAGCAAGCTACCTAGAACTCATCTCGTAATCCTGACTCTGGGGGTGCCACCCACTGGGCATGGCCCGGACCCACATCTCCCAGACCCTGAACTCAACTTGCCTATGAATGACGCTGAGGAGTATGGGTGCTGAGCCTGTCCTGAGCCTGCCGAAGGAGCTCGCCCTGCTTTGGCCCTTGTATCTGGCGTAATAACCAGTATAATTTCGTCGGATAGCCTGGCCAGTGCCTCCTTGTAGAAAAGGGCGTCATAATCAGCCGCTCATGGTGAGCCAAGTTCACCCTGAGCGAAGCCGAAGGGAACCAAATGAGCGGGGCGCGAGGAAGGCCCGCCCACTTCCTTCGACAGGCTCAGGGTGAGCGGGATTGGGTTGGGACTTGTGGACGCGGATTTACGGAACTGACACTAGTGTGGAGAGAGATGCGACTATCGGTGGTGGGTACGGGGCACGTGGGTCTGGTGGCAGGAGCCTGCCTGGCCGAGATGGGCAACCAGGTGGTGTGCGCCGACAACGATGAGTTGAAGATCGCCGGCCTGCGTCGGGGAATCCCCCCCTTCTTCGAGCCGGGGCTGGAGGAGCTGGTTCGGAAGCACCTCGCCCAGAACAGTCTCACCTTCACCACCAGCGTACCAGAGGCGATGCACGAGAGCCAGGTCGTATTCATCGCCGTTGACACTCCATCCAGGCCCGATGGGTCTGCCGACCTCTCCTCCCTGTTGAACGTGTCCCACCAGATAGCCAGGAACCCGAACGGCTACCGGGTCGTGGTGCAGAAGAGCACCGTCCCCGTGGGCACGGGACAGCGGGTCCAGGAAATTCTCAGAGAGGGCAGCAACGGCACTGGAGAGTTTGACGTGGTATCCATGCCGGAGTTTCTGCGGGAGGGAATGGCGGTACAGGACTTCCTGCATCCGGACCGCATCGTGATAGGGGTGGAGTCCCCCAGGGCCCAGAGGCTGATGGAGGGACTCCTCAAGCCGTTCAACGCCCCCCTGGTGGTGGCCGACATCGCCACCGCTGAACTGATAAAATACGCCTCCAACGCCTTCCTGGGGCTGAAGATTTCCTACATCAACGCCATCGCCAGCATATGTGAGCAGGTGGGAGCCGATGTCACCAAGGTGGCCGAGGGCATGGGCCACGACCCCCGCATAGGGCACAGGTTCCTCTCCGCCGGAGTGGGCTTTGGCGGTGCCTGCATTCAAAAAGACCTCTCCGGCTTCATCAGGATGTCGGAGGACCTGGGCTATGATTTCCAGCTTCTCAGGCAGGTGCTGGAGATAAACCACGGCCAGCCAGTACGGCTGGTGGAGAAGGCGAAGCGCGCCCTGGGGGGACTGGAGGGAAGGAACATCGGCGTGCTCGGCCTCGCATTCAAACCCAACACCGACGACATGCGGAGCGCTCCCTCTATAGACGTGATAAACCTCTTGCTGGAGGGTGGAGCGCGGGTGAGTGCCTACGATCCTCAGGCCATGCCGACGGCCAGGAGCCTCTTTGGCAGCGCCATAGGGCTGTGCCCCACTCCCTACCAGGCTGCGGAAGGGGCGGATGCCCTGCTCCTGGTCACCGAGTGGGAGGAGTTTTGTCACCTGGACCTGAAGCGCCTGCAGGGACTCATGTCCAGGCCCCTCCTGGTGGATGGTCGAAACCTGTTCGAACCCCGTGACATGGCCGAAGCGGGCTGGGAGTACTACGGCACCGGCAGGTGAATCGGTGGGCTGATAGACCCCCCATCGCCCAAACTGCATCCAAGAGGTAGAGTCGCGTCAGGCTATTAAGGGATCATTTGGGGGTGCAGGGGGCGGAGCCCCCGCCGGGGGTCTGGGGGTGTCCCCCAGATACAATTCCCTCCCCCTTCCTGGCCAGGAAGGGGGCTAGGGGGATGGTCGAAAGGGTTTATAGCACCCTGCTAGAGTCGTCTTTGATGCAAGGGAGAGGCGCGTGAGCGAGAACCGAGTGGAGGAAGTCCTCATAATAGGTTCGGGGCCCGCGGGAGACACTGCCGCCCTCTATACCGCCAGGGCTAATCTCAACCCCCTGGTCATTGAGGGAGCCATCCCCGGGGGGCAGCTTACCATAACCACTGAGGTGGAGAACTACCCGGGATTCCCGGAGGGCATACTGGGGCCAGACCTCATGGCCAGGTTCAGGGCCCAGGCAGAGCGCTTTGGCGCCCGTTACAAGAGTGGCAGCGTCTCCGGGGTGGACTTCTCCCAACGCCCCTTCCGGATAGTGGTTGACGACCAGGACGTCTACCACTCCAGGACGGTGATCAT
Source organism: Dehalococcoidia bacterium (assembly GCA_015661155.1). GTDB lineage: Bacteria > Chloroflexota > Dehalococcoidia > Lucifugimonadales > UBA2985 > JACVQK01. The sequence goes on from JACVQK010000070.1 coordinate 4,722, forward strand.
CGCCTCCGGCGCCTCGGCCAGGCTCCTGGGCCTCCCCGCGGAGACCCAGCTCATGGGGCGGGGCGTTTCCGCCTGCGCCACCTGCGATGGCTTCTTCTTCAGGGGCAAGGAGGTCATCGTCGTAGGGGGCGGCGATACCGCCATAGAGGAGTCCACCTTCCTCACCCGCTTCGCCAGCAAGGTCTACCTGGTGCACCGTCGGGACCAGCTTCGGGCCTCCAGGATCATGCAGGAGAAGGCCTTCAGCAACCCCAAGATACAGTTCATCTGGGATACCGTTGTGGAGGACATCCTGGGAGTCGAGGTGGGGGAGGTCACCGGCGTCAGGCTCCGCAACGTCAAGACCGACCAGGTCACCGAAAGGCCCATAGGGGGCGTTTTCATGGCCATAGGTCACAAACCCAACACCGAGCCTTTCGTCCAGCAGATAGAGATGAACGAGAATGGGTACATCATCACCCACCAGGGCACCCGGACCAGCGTTACCGGGGTCTTTGCCTGCGGAGACGTGCAGGACTGGGTTTACCGGCAGGCCATCACTGCCGCCGGCACCGGCTGCATGGCGGCCATCGATGCGGAGCGCTTCCTGGCATCCCAGGAATAGGCAGGGCGAGGCAGGGCGTGCCCTGCACCCACAGTTTAGAGTTGGAGGTGATTGCCCATTATGCCCAGGATGATCAAGCTCGCCCTATTGGCAGTAGTCGGGTTCCTTGCACTGTTCTCTGTGGCTTTTGCTCTATACCAGCTCTCGGAGCTCCGTGCGGAGAACGCAGCCCTGGTCGCAGACCTGGGAACCACCAGGGGGCAACTGGCGACAACAGAGAAGCAGCTGGCAAACAGGACAACGGAGAATGCAGCCCTGTCCACAGACCTGGGAACCACCAGGGAGCAGCTGGCGACAACAGAGAAGCATCTGGCAGACAAGACATCGGAAAATGCAGCCCTGGTCGCCGACCTTGGAGCCGCGAAGGAGCAACTGGCGACAACAGAGAAGCAGCTGGCAGACAAGACGACGGAGAACGCAGCCCTGTCCACAGACCTGGGAGCCACCAGGGAGCAGCTAGCAACGACAGAGAAGCAGCTAGCGGACAGGACGACGGAGAACGCAGCCCTGTCCACAGACCTGGGAACCACCAGGGAGCAGCTAGCAACGACAGAGAAGCAGCTAGCGGACAGGACGACGGAGAACGCAGC
>JACVQK010000071.1 GCA_015661155.1 Dehalococcoidia bacterium
CAGCTCCTCCGTCAGCTCGTCCTGCACCTTCATCTTCGGCACATTCAGGGCCTCCTCCAGGGACTTGCTGAATTCCCCGTAGAAGTCCCCCAGGACGGGCACCCACTCCCGCTGGCCCTGGGCTATCTCGTCCAGCTCCCCCTCCATCTGGGCCGTGAAGTCCAGGTTCATGATGTTGGGGAAGCTCTGGATTAGCAGGTCGCACACGGTGGTGCCCAGGGGGGTGGGCTTGAAGCGCCCGTTGGTCTTGGTGACGTACTCTCGGTCCTGAATGGTGGAGACGGTGGGGGCGTAGGTGCTGGGCCTGCCGATACCCAGCTCCTCCAGGGTCTTGATGAGGCTGGCCTCGGTGTACCTGGGTGGGGGCTGGGTGAAGTGCTGCCGGGGGTCCAGACTCAGGCAGTGGAGAGGGTCTCCCGCGCTGAGGTCTGGCAGGGGTGTTTCGCCCCCCTCGCCTGTTGGGTCGTCCCTGTCCTCCATGTACAGCACCCGGAAGCCCGGGAACTTCAGGATGCTGCCCGAGGCTTTGAAGAGATAAGCGCGTCCGGAGCGGGCGGTGGCATCTATGTCCACGGCAGTGGAGTCCAGCAGGGCGTCGGCCATCTGGCTGGCCAGCATGCGCTTCCAGATAAGCTCGTATAGCCGCCGCTGCTCTCGGCTGAGATATGGAGCCAGCTTTTCTGGCTCTCTTTGGATGGAGGTGGGGCGGATGGCCTCGTGGGCCTCCTGGGCACCCTTTGCCTTGCGGGTGTACATCCGGGGCGACTTGGGGGCGAACTCCTCCCCGAATCGCTCCCGCACGTAGGTCTGGGCCTCTCTGAGGGCCTGGGGGGAGAGGTGGGTGGAGTCGGTGCGCATGTAGGTGATGAGGCCCACGGGCTCCTCATTGCCCATGGGAAGGCCTTCGTATAGCTGCTGGGCCAGGAGCATGGTCTTCTTGGCGGTGAACCTGAGCTTGCGCGACGCCTCCTGCTGAAGGGAGCTGGTGATGAAGGGGGGCGCGGGCCGCTGCCGCACCTGGCGCTTCTTGACCTGGGCTATCTTGTAGGCTGCCCCCTTCAGGTCTGCGGTCAGGTTCGTAGCCTCCTCCTCCGTGGGGATGTTCAGCTTGCTTTTCTCCCCTCGTATGGAGTGGAGGAGGGCTTTGAAGCTGGAGCCCGGCGCTGCCGCCTTCTCCAGCTCCGCCTCTATGCTCCAGTACTCCCTGGGCACGAACTCCTGGATTTCCCTCTCCCTGTCCACCACCAGGCGCAGGGTCACGGACTGGACCCGGCCTGCGGAGAGGGATTTGGTCCTGGCGTAGTGGTGCACCACCTTCTTCCAGAGAATGGGGCTCAGCTTGTAGCCCACCAGTCGGTCGAGGATGCGCCGGGCCTGCTGGGCGTTTACCAGATTGAGGTCGATGGCCCTGGGGTGGCGGAAGGCCTCTTTGATGGCCTCCTCGGTTATCTCGTGGAAGACCACCCTCCGCAAGGTCTTGCGGCTCAGCCCCGCGGAGTGCACCAGGTGCCAGGCTATGGCCTCTCCCTCCCGGTCCGGGTCTGTGGCCAGATACACCACAGAGGCATCCTTGGAACTCTGGCGCACCTCCCGCACCACCTTCTGCTTGTCCTTGAGCACCTCGTAGCTGGGGGCGAAGTCCTGCTCCACGTCTACTCCCAGTTCTTTCTGGGGCAGGTCTCGCACGTGGCCCAGGGAGGCTATGATGGCGTACTCATTGCCCAGGTATCGACCTATGGTCCTGGCCTTGGCGGGAGACTCGACGATGACGAGGTTCTTAGCCATTCGGTTTCACCTTGAGGAAGCCTGGTACTCTACCGAAGCCTCCCGTGTCCTTATGTAGTTCATGCTGCCCACCTGTTTCACCAGTCCCTTTATCTCCATCATGGCCAGGGAGCTGCTGACGGAGGCGACGGGTAGGCCCACGGCCCTCTGGATGTTGTCGATGTGCACCGGCTCAAAGGTTATGTACCTCAGGATGTGAGACTCCTGGTCGTCCTGAGGCAGCAGGGGGCGAAGCTCCATCTGCTGGCCCAGGGTAGAGAAGTTCAGCTCCTCCAAGACGTCGGTGTAGCTGGTAACCAGCTTGGCCCCCTGCTGGATGAGGCGGTTGGCCCCCCGACTCGCGGGGGAGAGGATGCTGCCGGGGACGGCCATGACCTCCCGGTTCTGCTCCAGGGCGTGACTGGTGGTCCACAGGGTGCCGCTCACCTCTCCAGCCTCTATTACCAGGGTGCCCGGGGTGAGCCCGCTCAGGATGCGGTTCCTGCGGGGGAAGTTCTGCGCCGCGGGGTGAGTGCCCGGGGGGTATTCGCTTACCAGGGCACCCCTCTGAACGATTTCTTGGGCCAGCGAGGCGTTCTCCGGGGGGTACACCGTGTCCAGGCCGTTGGCCAGGACGGCGATGGTGCGCCCTCCTGCCTCCAGGGCCGCGCGATGGGCAATGGAGTCGATGCCCCTGGCCAGGCCGCTGACGATGGTGACGCCGTTCCTCGCCAGGTCCCCGGCAAGCTGGTGGGCCACCTCTCGGCCGTAGGCGGTGGTCTTGCGGGTCCCCACCACCGTTACCGAGCGCTCGTCTCCGGGGAGGAATGAGCCCTTGACGTACAGCACAGGTGGGTAGTCGTAAATCTCCTTGAGGAGGCGGGGGTAGCCCGGGTCTCGGACGGTAAAGGCGGCTATCTCCCAGCGGGCCAGGCGCTCCATCTCGGCCTGGGGGGATATGGTGGGGCGGTGGGACAGGACAGCCTTCACGGAGCGCGAGTCCAGCCCGGCTTCGGACAGCTCCACCGCGCTGGCGTGCCAGGCCCTCTCCAGGGAGCCAAAGTGCCCCTCCATCAGGGCGAGCCTCGCCCTCCCGATGCCAGGCACGCGGCTAAAGGCTACCCAGTATTTGACTTCGTTGGTGTCCACGAGCTTGTCCATTCTAGCATAGCATAGGGTAAATAGCGCAACAACGTGGCAGGCAGGGCGAGCCCTGCACCCACACTCAACTGTCGCGGCATTGGTCTGACCACGTTCTACGGTTCGTGAGGAGTGGGTCTGGGCTAAGCCCAGTTCGGGGGGCACCACCAGACCTCCTCCAGAAGGGGCTTTGCCCCCTCTGGACTCCCGTTTTTAGCGCCCCTGCCTAGTCCAACTGCACAAGTAAGGCCTTGGCCTCTCCTCCGTGGACTTCCAGCAGCCCCACACTCCCCGGGTGGCCTGCCACCTGGTTGGGAAGGGTGGGGCTGCCGGGATTGATCATCAGGAGGCCGGGGAGCCGGTCAATGCGTGCCTGGTGGGTGTCGCCACACACCACCACATCCACCGGCCCTCCGAAGTGCAGCTCCAGCAACTCCTCCAGGGTGCGCCAGGGCACCTCTTCCGGCAGGGGGAAGGCGTGGATGAGACCCACCCGTAGCCTCTCAATCTGGAGGATGTGGACATCCTCTACGCGCGGGTCCGGGGGCACTCCCGGGCGGTATTTGCTGGCGCTGGAAAGGTGGTCTCCGTTCCCCCGCGCTCCCAACACCGGGGCCATGCGCCCCAGCCAGTCCAGCACATCAAGGGTGTGCATGTCACCGGCATGGAGGATCAGGTCCACATCGCGAAAGAACTGGTACACCTGGGCCGGAAGCTCCGGCCCGGCCTCGGGGATATGGGTATCGGCGATAAGCCCTATGCGCATGGACGAAGCGTCTTCAGGCTGCGTCCCTTACGGCTAGACCTGTCCCTGCTCCCGAAGGTACTGGAGCACGCTTTTGATGGTCCCACCGTCGTCTACGAGTCGAGAGTCGAAGCCTCCCCGTTCTCCCTCCAGGATGGTCTGGGCGATCTCCCAACCCGCGAAGGGGTCACCGAGGAGGCAATTCCCTGGCACTCGAACATTGTCCATCTCCACGTGCCGTTCACTTCCCATGAGCAGCGCCTGGGTTCTGATGGTGATGCCGGGGAGATGGGCATCCACCATGAAGATGCCCAGGTTGAGCCGAGGGGGTCGGGTGGGATCGGTCACTGCCAGGGTACACAGGAGGTCGGGGTCGAAGCGGCCGGTGATGAAGGACTTCTCGCCGGTGATGAGCCAGTCGCTGCCATCCCGGACGGCCTGGGTCCTCAACGAGGCCAGGTCAGTGCCGGCGTCGGGCTCGTTGAACATCTGCCATGAGATGGTCTCTCCCCTCAGGGCGGGAGGCACGTAGCGGAGCCTCTGCTCAGGGGTGCCCCAGACCATCATGGCGGAGAGCCAGCGGGGAGCGTCGCCCACAGAGGGGAGGGCCAATCGCCGCAGCTCTTCTCGGAGGACCGTCTCCAGAGGGGGGCCTAGCCCGCCACCGCCGTACTCCCGAGGCCAGGAAGGGGCCAGCCACCCGTTGGCTCCCAGCTTGCGACGGAACTCCTTGAGCTTTTCCTGGGCCTCTGGGTCAAGGGGCCTTCCGTCACGAGGGATGTTCAGGTTCCTGGGTGCGTGCCACTCCAGCCAGTCCCGCAGCGCCGCGCGAAAGAGCTGCTGCTCCTCGGTGTAGTGAATCTCGAAGTCCATGGCCCCCTCCCTTCGTACCGGGGGTGTCGTTGCCGTGCAGTGCGGCGACCTCAACATGGTAAACCACCTCATGTATCCTGGCAAGCTCCAGTCTTCGCCCCAGGGGTTGTTGTTGTCTAGCAGGGTGCTCTCAAAACCCTTTTGACCATCCCCCTGGCCCCCTTCCTGGCCAGGAAGGGGGGAGAGTTTGAATCTGGGGGACACCCCCAGACCCCCGCCAGAAGGGGCTGCGCCCCTCTGCACTCCCCCGATGCCAGGTGTTGGGATAGGTTCACGAATCGCCCATGTGGAAGATGTGCTGCCGTGTCCGCTCACCCTGAGCTTGTCGAAGGGCATGAGCGGACAAGAGCCAGTCCTTGGGGATAACTGAAAGTCCCTGTCCTTGCCCCAGGGGTTGTTGACGGGGTCTGGATACACCTCTAGACTATCCCCTATTGGCAGTTGAGTATGGGTGCAGGGCTTCGCCCTGTCTTTACATAACATGAAAATCGGCATCATCTCAGACACTCACGTCCCCTCGGCTGCCAGGGAGCTTCCATCCCAGGTGGTCCGGGCCTTTGAGGGGGTCGACCTCATCCTTCACGCCGGGGACATCTATGTGCCCTCCTGTCTGGACTGGCTGGAGCGCCTTGCGCCGGTCATGGCGGTGGAGCTGGGTGCGGCGGCCCATTTCGGCGGAGACCCCAGGGTTAGCGAGCAGCGGGTGGTGGAGGTGGAAGGCTACGCCATAGGGATGATTCACGATCTGATGGTGCCGGGGATGCGGCAAGAGGTGCGGCCTGGAAACATTGCGGCGGAGTACCCATCGGGCAGCTCTCTGCCTGGGGCGTTGCAGGAGATCTTCGGCTCCAGGGTGGATGTAGTGGTCTTCGGCCACACCCACGAGGCCATGGTGGAGGAGTACCAGGGGGTGCTTCTTGTGAATCCTGGGAGTCCCACTCTCCCCAGGATGACCCGGAGGCTCGGCACCATAGCCATTCTGGAGCTGACCGCTAAGGGAAGAAGGGCTGAGATAATAGACCTGGCCAGGTCGAGATAGTGTTTGAAAAGAACCCTCACCCCCTGTGTCCCCCTCTCCCTTACCCAGGGAGAGGGGGAAGAAAAGCATCTGGGGGACACCCCCAGACCCCCGCCAGAAGGGGCATCGCCCCCTCTGGACTCCCCTTTTTCCGTAGCCTGCCAGGGGCTTCACCCCTCCCGGTACGGGACCACCCAAAGGCCGAGGCATCTATGGCTAGAAGAACCCGGTCGCCGG